>NZ_CAXTKW010000007.1:0-177729 GCF_964245105.1 Candidatus Dorea massiliensis AP6
GTTTGGGCGGTACTTTGTGTAAGATTGGCAGTCCATTATTAAGTTTTTTATTATGTTCCCTTTGTACACCGTTGCAAGTGTCCATCAAAAGCTGCTGTTGCGCCCTGCCGGGGGCTTTTCCGCCCTTACGGCCGGAGCGGCTACCCGCCGCCTTTCTGCTTCTGCCGTTCAAGATAGCAAGATCCCCCTGTCTATAGAAAAGGGAATCTTGCCATCTTCCCCGGCTACAGCATCCAGTACCACTGACTTCCAACCTTTACGCTATCAATATTCAACTCCTTTTTGGCATTCCAGAGTGTTTTCTTTTTGATACCTTTCTCCTTTGCTGCGTCCATGATTTCATTGCAGGATTTCTGACCATCCGCCAGAATCTCCAACAAAAAAGATTTTGCATCCTTTGTTTTCTCTCCCTTGCTTGTCCCGGAAAGCAGCTCCTCCACCGTGATATCACAGGGGCCTTCCCAGTGAAAGCCATTCTCCTTATCCAGCCGGAACGCAATCGAAGCGCCCTCCGGTGCAAGGCTGCTCTTGTCATGGGCGATTACGCGCAGAGTCGGATCGTTCTTTACCCGGCCAACCACCAGTACGCTCCGGGCCATTGCCTGAAAATCTATCGAACCAAGCCCCCGGTAGGTGGATTTGCTGCCGCTGGCCTTGTTCATGTGACCGATAAGGATAATAGCGCAGTCACATTCTTCGGCTATCCTTGCCAGCCGTTTCAGGACTGCCCGGATCTGATTTGCCCGATGCATATCCACGTTAGCCCCCAGATAGGCCTGTATCGGATCTAAGACTACCATTTTCGCCCCCGTTTCTTTAATCGCCCTGACCAGTCTCTCGTCCGTCATGGTCAAACTCTTAAGGCTCTCGTCTATAACCATCACCCGGCTGCAGTCCGCTCCTGCCGCCAGCAGGCGGGGCTTTATGGTGTCTTCCAGTCCATCCTCTGCGTTCTGGTAAATTACATTGATAGGTTTCCTAGGATTCTGGCCTTCCTCTCCCGGAAGCGGCTCTCCATTTGTGAGCAGTGCCGCCAGACGCAGGATAAACGTAGTCTTGCCCTCTCCCGGATCGCCCTGTACGATTGATACCTTCCCGTAGGGAATATAGGGATACCAGAGCCAATCGACCTTTCTGGCCTCCACATCATCCATATTGATTAAACGATAATCTTTCTCTCTTCTTTCTTCCATTTACATCCTCCACTAAAACATTTCATTGAGTTTCAGCAGAGCTTTTGTTATACTATATCATGAAGCCTTATTCTTTTTACCCCGGAAGCCTTAATCCCTCGAACCATCTCATGCTCCATATAAGACTTTGTAAAACGAAACATTCTTTCATTCTCCATAACTCCATACAAATGTGAAATATATTCCTCCAATTCTTCTTTCAGAAAGTTCGGTATCGTAATGATCCGTTTACTTTTCGGTGTTTTGGGCGGTGTAATAATGTCTTTGCCTTCAAGACGCTGATATGACTTGTTTACGGAAATCGTACGTTTTTCAAAATCAATATCTTTATAAGTCAACGCCAACAATTCCCCGATTCTCATACCTGTCCAGTACAGAATCAAAAAGGCCATCCTCGTTTCTGGCTTATCTTCTACTGTGGTAAGAAATTCTTTAAATTCCTGCTTCGTCCAAATTTCCCTCTCTCCTGCATGACTTTTTCCAATGGTTCCAGCCTTGCGACACGGATTGTCTTTCAGATCATAATATCGCACTGCATAGTTGAAAATGGCCGCTAACTGATTGTTGACTGTTTTCAGATATGTTTCCGAATACCCTTTCTTTATCAACATATTCTGCCAGGCACGGACATCCGAAACCTTAATATCACACACCCTCTTTTTCTTGAAATACGGAATAATCTTTAAATCAATGATAAACTTCTTTGTCCGCATGGTATTCTCACGCAATCGATGTTCCATATCCTCATAATAAATTTGAACGAAGTTCTCAAAATTGATATCCAGATTTTTCTCCTGTTGCTGTCGAAAATCCCGTTCCCACTGTTCCGCTTCTGCCTTTGTCTTAAATCCCCTCTTGTTCTTCTTATGACTGACGCCCTGCCAATCCTTATAATAGAACTGGCTGCGCCACATCTTCCCATCTCTTGTTGCCGGCATAAAACCACCTCCTTACACAGCTACCGTCAATCCGTAAAACTTTTCCTCAAAATACTTCGTAGGAACCTTACCGCTGATTGTCCTGTATCCTTTCGCTTTCAGCTCGTCATTCAACCCCCGAATGATTTTATAAGCATATCCATTAGATACTCCCAGCAGCTCCGCCGCTTCCGTTGCAGTTACATACATTTTCTTCGTATTTTCCATTCTCCTCATTCCTTTCTCCTGTTATTTTCCGGTACACTTTTGTGTTCCTTTATTCGTATTTTATAGTACACATTTGTGTCTGTCAAGTATTTTTTAATTTTATGTGCACAAATGTGTCCTTTTGTGATAAAATAGGAATATCAAACCGAAAGGAGCCATTTCCATGACTACTGGAGAAAAGATTAAATATTTTCGGAACATGCGTGGAATCTCACAGGATATGCTTGGACAACTGTCTGGTATAAACCCTGCAACTATCAAGAAATATGAATATGGTATACGCAACCCCAAACCAGATCAGCTTCTGAAAATTGCAAATGCGCTGGGTATCAGTATCAATATTTTCATGGATTTCGACATTGAAACCGTATCTGATGTCCTGTCCCTGCTCTTTAAAATGGATGAACAGACAGATATGCATTTTGAGGCTGAAAAGGATAGGAATGGAAATTACATTCCCTCCACTCTAAAAATTTCTTTTGTTCATCCTGCCATTAACCAGAAATTATGTACATATCTTCGTGCTAAACAGGTACAAGCAGATTTTGAGAATAGTGAAGAAAAGCCCTCCATTGAAGAACGCCAGGAATTTGAAAATAACATGGAAGAAATCAGAAATCATTTGCTGGATGATAGCATGATAGTGAAAAAGGGGACTACTGGGATTTCTGTAAAACTTTATCCGAATTAAAGAAAACCCTTGAATTATCAGACATAAGATGCTAGTATTTAAGTAAACAGAAAGCACCCACTCCAATGGTGGATGCTCCGAGTTTAGGCTAAAGAAATGTCCTTACGGACACCGCCTATCCTGTGGGTCAGACAGGATAGGCATTTTTATTTTCGCTTGTTTCTCTTATCGAGAAAGGCAAGCAACGCTACAATCAAGCTTCCAAAGGACATCAATAATGCTAATATCCCAATGAAAATCGAAACGATCTCATAAGCTGTCATCGGCGCCACCTCCCTTCCTATGTATTCCGGTTGCCCGGTATCATAAACTCGGGAGGCTACCTCACCCTGTCATAGGCACTTTCTGTAGATGTATTGTAGCATGAAGATTCAGGAATAGCAATCATTCTTTGCAGGTATCATGATACCCGCCATAACCCCAGTATTCATCACCTAATTAGAGCCATTTTAGAGCCAATCCACATAAAAAGACCCCAGAAATGCCCATTCTATCAGCATTTCCAGGGTTCTGTCTGTTACTCAAACTCGACAAATCCTAATCAATTTTGTTTAGAGATTATTCTCTGTCGTATTCGTGGCGCTTTTGATTATTTGATATATCCATATTATCCTGCCTATATGGGCTAATGTTATCAATTTGTTATCGGGGTTGATAACACTCGCTCTGTAACTGCGGATAATAGCAATATGTTTCATGTTATATTATAAGCGATTTTGCTTAGAAAATCAATAGTTCAAACCGCCAATTTACTGTAATTCACAAACCATTATATATTCTTCTTCCGTTTCGCTTACCACCTTAAAACCTATCTTTTGGTACATATTAACTGCATAGTTTTCTTTCTGGACAGATAAAGATGTCTGTTTATATCCCTTTTCTTTTAAAAGGTGCAATATAGCTTTCATAAGTGCTGTACCAATGCCTAAATGTCTATATTCGCCATAAAGTGATATGGCAAGCGACGGTGTTTCATCGTCAATATGCCCGTAATCATTCATAATACGCCCCCACACCGCACCTACAATTTTTCCTTTTACTTCCGCAACTAAGCACCAATCATCTTCTTTTCCAAAATCGGCAATATATACTTGCAACTCCGACTGTTCAATGATAGCCTTTGGCGGCTTTTCCATACTCTCTGGAATAAAAATTGCTTCATACAGAAAATCTGATAATATTGGATACTCTTCTTCCTTAATCTCTCGAATTATATAATTCATATTCTATCAATTCCTTATATTCATAAATTCAACAAATTAGATTTTGTCGCTTTGCTATTCAGCTATGTATTTTTGCTCCAAATCCTTTAATAACCGATACCTGTAAATCCTTTGCGTCAATCAAACTTTCCTGTTTGCACTTTGGACAGTAAAGGGGAAAGTTCTTTAATTCTGTATCCGCCCGTATCTGTAATCTTGTTTTATTTCCGCAGACAGGGCAGCGTACCCATTTGCTGTTTTCCATAAAAATCCTCCTGCGTTATTTTGCTCTGCCTCGTTGCTCCAGTTCCGCACCATAACGCACAACCATTGCAAGTAAAATCAAGCAAATACCAATACCAATGCCACCGCCATGTTCAATCCCTTCTGAAACAAACGCAAACTTTTCCATCGCAGAGGAAAATGCTGCTGATAAAATATCTACAACAATAAAGAGTATTCCGAGCTTCGTTATGCTTTTTGCTCCTGTTTCGGTAAAAGGTGTTCCCTCGCTCAGTTCCAACTTAAAATATCTACAAACACAAATAGCTTCAATCGCTCCGAAAACCAAAACCACGCTTTCACAGAGCAGGGCTATTCCTATTTCACGATTGTCAATCGTTCTGTCAGCTTCTATAAGTAACCTTTGCAGAAGCTCGCCAAATGGAAGTTTATCTGCCATCAAACTTACGCTGCCAACCACTAATGTAAAAGCAATCGCCACAAAACTGAATCCCATTACAATCTTCGTTAGTGTTTGAAAGACCTTCATTGTCTTTTGGATTTTTTCAAGATTATTCATTTTTACACTCCTTCGTCTTTAATCGTTGCAAATAACAAGCTCACTTTTAATGCCGTTCAGTTCTATGACATTTTCCGCATCGGGCGTGTCAAAGCGTTCCGTCTGTCTGCCGTCCTTTTCATAGGAAATGCTCGTTCCAATCCCCTTCGTAACAGCAGTAAATACTTCACCCTCTGGAATATGGATTTTGGAAGTTGCCGACACCTGATTGATTGCAAGGTATCCCTTTAAGGAATTGCAAACCACACTCATATCCAGATTGCAGTTAATTTCTACTGTGCCGCCGACATCGTTTAGAATGATATTCGGCGTCTTTACATCAAGCTCAATACTGTCGCAATCTAAAGAGCGGATTTCTACGGTTTCCGCATTGACAGCACCCTCAATTTTTCCCACATAGGGTATAGGAATTTGAACGAAAATACTGACAGTTTCTTTTGCCGTTGCTTCAGATATACCGTTTTTACGGATTACATCTACATCAATCCGTTTTCGGATGTCGTCAATTTTAACCTTAAAATCGTTCTGGAGCGTAGAGAGGGTATTAGATACCAGACGGACACGGATTTTCTCTCCCTCATAACCAGACAATACAAATTGCTTTGCTCCACCGAATTTCATATCATAGCGTTTCGGCTCGTCAATATCGTATTCCGTAACGCTTTCAAAAAGATACTCGTTTGATTTTTTCATTCCTCTTTCATTGGAAAGTAGCTCGTCAATGGAAATGTCAAACAGGGCAGAGATAGCCATCATATTTTCAATGTCGGGAATGCCTGTTTCAGTTTCCCATTTTGTAACCGCCTGTCTTGACACGCCTAACTTCTCCGCAAGCTGTTCCTGCGAAAGTCCTGCCTTCTTGCGGATAGATTTTAGTTTTTCTGCAAATGTCATTCTCGTGACCTCCTTATGTTGATACGCCAAGTATAGAAAACCGTGCTTTGCATTACAAGCAAGCAGAGATGACATTCGGAATTTTCCTGCTACTTTGCGTTGCATTTACTGATTTTGAGCAAAATATTTGATATATCACTCACTGATTTATCATTTTCACATCTGCCAGTAACCGAGATTTCGTTTTGCCCCACATTATTTCCACGGTCTGCCGCTGTCAAGCCAACCTTGCTCCGCCCAATACTTTCCGTCAAGGTATTCAGGGTCTGATTGATGTATGGATTGCTGCATCATACGGCAGACGAGAAACTTGAATTTCGTAATCAAATTTGTGTGTGCGGGCTTTGTATAATCTATATGAGCAAACTTTCGGGATAGCTTTTGAATCTTTCCCGTAAGCTCGGCTTGTTTCTTTTGGGAAAGCTTTTCCCAAACAATATCGCTCATCAAAGCACCAGTAAATATCCCGATTTTAGAAATTCCCCACCAAGATAAACTATGCTTCATATCTTTCGCCGCAGATTTTGTTCCACTGCCTAAGCATTGCGTTATAATTACCGCACGCTTTCCAAACATTTCAGGAGCAGGACGGTGCGGTATCCAGCGGTAAGCGAAATGGTCAAGAAATGCTTTCATTGCTCCCGTAGCGTGAAACACATAGGCAGGGGATGTCATTACAATCAAGTCTGCTTCCAAAAGTGATTTGTCAATTTTCCCAATATATTCTGCGTCCTTGCAAGTGCTTTCACCCTTTAATGTACAACTCAAGCAACCAGTACAGAAGCTCGGACAGTCCTTCGGAAGATAGTATTCTGTAATATTCGCTTTATCCTTAAACTCTGCTAAAAACATCTCTTTCAAACGGTAGGTAACACCGTGTTTTTCTGTTCCGTTTATCACTGTTATATTCACTCTTTATACCTCCAAAATATCATGTAAAACTTGTGTATGAAAATTCTTGCGGTTTTCTCTCTTTCTAAGGTCAATCCCCAATGTTTGCGATATGATTTCGTATCGCAGAAACATTTGCTGCATAACGGTAATCAAATACAGCGTTTTTCGCCTTATCGCCGCTTCGTCAAGGTCAGGACGGCAGGCTGCAACAAGCGGAAGATATGCCGCATAAGTTCTGTAAGTGTTGTCATTTTCTTTCGGTGACTGCATATCGGTAAGAACAGAAATTTTGGAAATGGCATAATGTTCAAACAGAAAATCAAGCGTCATATTGCCGAGATACTCCAACTTCTCAAAAGGAGTAAAACCGTCTGTTTTCTCTCGTATATTCTGAAAATGCTCGACTGTTCCGTTTATCATACGCTCAATACATTGCTCGATGAGTTTATCCTTGTTTCCAAAATGATAATTTACAAGTCCTAATCCAACACCTGCTCTTTTGCATATCTCACGGACTGTAACTTCTTCTAAATGCTCCCCTTTTTCCTCAATGAGTTTAATCGTTGCCTGTATGATTGCTTCTTTATTATCCACACTATACCTCCTATTGAACGACGTTCAATTATATTATACTGAACGCCGTTCAAAAAATCAAGAGATTGCGACAAACAAGTGGAGATATAACGATTTTCGGTGTCAAAACGCCTTGTTTAAGCAGATAAGAGAGTAAAAAAATAGCGGGTAAGGAGTTTATCCCTACCCACCACAATTTTACGGTTATATGCGTTATAATTCTTTAATTGTAGATGATTTCCTTATTGACAAGCTCCATCGCACACGCTCGAATGTTATTCATTCGCCTCGTCCACTCTAAGCCATTTGCCGCTTTAAACTGTTCAGTCACGCCCTCACGCTCCACCATCTGTTCTACCAACCGAAAAAACATTTCCTCTGCCTGCTCGTCAATATCAGCAAGATAGCTGTTCAGCTTGCCGCTTGTGAGCAGATTAGTGTAGGTTGCTCTTTTATGCTCTCGCAGATAGCGTTTGTGCCTCTGCCCCCATACGCCGATAGGCTTATTTTCTTTTTCGGCTGGTAGAGTAAGGCAGGGGATAAAATAATCCCCTTGCCGTACATGAGTGCCGCCCATTTCTTCAAAAATTGTCTTTGCCATTGTCTGTTCCTACCTTTCGTATTGATTATTTCTAAAGCGTGTGCCACGCTGTTTAGACTGTCTTGCCTGTTCTAACAGGCTGTCAATCTGTCTACTGCCGAATACCTTTCTCAGCAGCTTGTAGTCCTTAATTTCTTCCCTCAATCTGTTATTGTCGGAAGTCAACTGCCTATTTTGACTTTTAAGCCGTTCATTGCTACGGTACAGACTGGCGTTTGTCTGATTGAGCCTTTGGTAATCGTCAATCGCTTGAAAGCACCGCACCATAAGCGTTTTAATGAGGGATTTCAACCGCTTAATTAACGGCTCGGCAACCTTGCTCTTATAACTTTTTGCAGTCATAAAGCCTTGTGGTTCGGATAACTGATATTCGGGGGCATTCTCCAGTGCGCTCTGCATTTGTGAGAGTGCAGTTGTACCCTTATCAAAGTTCTCAATACGCTTGGAAAGAGTTTCAAATTCTGTTTGCTTATCTGTGATTTTATTTTCCAATCGCTCGATTTCCTCTGTCCGTTGTTGCTTTTTATAATCCAAAACAGAGAGATGTTTTTCGTGCGTTCCTTTACGTTCCCACTTAATTCCGTATCGTTCCATAACGGAGGCAAGCTGTTCTTTTTCGGAAAGTACCCATTGCGACCATTCCGTATCGCCACGGGAGCCGCCCTTAAATCCCTGCGCCGCTAACGCTTGTTTGAGTGATACTCTCGTATCCAATCCCCGCTTGCTGCCAGTAGTGAACGGAACAAAATCAATATGCAGGTGCGGCGTTGCCTCGTCCATATGCAGATGCGCTGAGAACACTCTAAGCTGTGAATTTCTCTCTTGAAAGCCACGATAATACTCATCTAAGACCTGCCTTGCAAGCTGTCCGTTCTCACTTTCAGCACTCATATTTTCCTTATCGCCTATCTGCAAAATCAGTTCGTGGAACGGCTTTTCCTGTTTGGAGCTTCGGATTTTTTCATAGTAGTTTTCTATCTTTCGGTCTGCTCTTGTCTGCTTGGCGTTGTACCTTCCCAGTGCTTCATCAAACAATTCGTGATAGACCTTTTTAATATTCTCGTTGCAGTAATCTATATTGAGATGGGAACGGTCAGCGTTCACATTTTCTGCTTTGAATTTACGGCTGTTATGATTGACCGAGCCTTTCCCGACCATTGCGCTTATCGTTCTTTGCATAAATCGTTTCCTCTCCTTTCTGCGCCGACAGGCGCAAGCCTTTGTTACTTTCTGCGAAAGTAACGCAAAGGCACTTTTGTCAGCTCCGCCAACAAAAATGCAACCTGCAAGCAGGTTTTGCGCTCTCCGAGGGACAAAGAGCCGCCTTTGAAAAGGCGCTCTCTGCACTCTCCGCCAAACTTTAATCGGTGTCAATGTGTGACGATGGTGACAATGTTTGAGATACCAGTGCCACTCCCAAAACATTGTCACCTTTGACACCGTTTGTCACGCCGCTCCATCGGTTTCTTTCCAAAGCGAAACCTTTCTGCCATCGTGCGTGCGGCTGTTCTGATAGCGGATACCATAATCACGGAACAGCCTGCTTGCGTTAATACTAAGCCTAAGTGAAAGCACATTCGGTTTTATATCCACACCAAGCCTTTCACAAAGTTCAGAAGCTGTTCCTTCCCATCTACTACTTTCCGAAAAAAGAGTAACTGCAATTTTTTCGAGCAACGGCTCAGACGGCTCTTTCCACAACTCCGTTTCTGATTTTTCAAAGTTCCACACCAAACGCTCGGTATCTCTCACAAGATGAATTTTCATATCCTGCTGATCCCTGCCCGCCACATCGAGCGTAGCATTATTGGAAGTTCTCTTTTCCTTACTGAGAACAAAAGCTCCGTCCGCCGCACCCATCAGTCCATTCGTTCCCGAAATCATATCGAAAATATCTTCCGCTTTCTGTTTTCGGGTATGATGAACGATAAGCATTGTAACTTTATAACTGTCCGCCAACGCTTTGAGCCTCGCCACAATGTCATAGTCGCTTGCGTAACTGTAATCTGCCCCGCCAGCTTCACGGACACGTTTTAAGGTGTCTATGATTATTAAACCTGTATCGGGGTGTTCCTGCATAAATCCTCTGATTTGTTCTTCCAAACCGCCATTGACCGTTTTACTCTCCGTTGCAAAATATAAATCGCCTGTTTCTTCCGCACCGAACATCTGAAACAACCGTTTCTGCAAGCGAGGGTAATCATCTTCAAGTGCGAAATAGAGCACCGTTGTTTTTCTCACCTTATAATCCCACAGCGGTGTTCCTGTGCTGATATGGTAAGCGAGCTGTGCCATCATAAAACTTTTACCCACCTTTGGGGAACCTACAAAAAGGTAAGTTCCCCTCTGGAGCAGACCGTCAATCAGCGGCGTCTGTATATCAAATACGGTGTCATACAAAGCTGCCATTGATACTGTCTTGAGATATGAGGGGGATAACTGCCGCAGCATTTCCCTCTGCATTTCCTCAAAGCTCTTGATATTTTCGTTATAGTCGGATATACTATGGTCAGTACATTTTTGAATTGGCTGTTCCGTATCTGCGCCAACAGATACATTCGGAGCAGTCATTTCTTTTTTATTCTCCATTCCCATCTTCTCCTTTCAGACCGCCAAGAATAACGGCGATTAGTTCAATGACATTCAGCAGTTCCTCGTCCACGCTGTTTCCCGCTTCAATCCTTTGCAGTTCCGCAAGGACAGCGGCAAGCTCTTGTTTCAGAGCCTTATACACCCTCGGATTGCCCTGCACCACCACATCCTGATTAAGACAGCGGCGGTAGCAGTATTCCTGCTTCGGCAATCCCGATAAGGCGACCGCTTTGTTAATGCGCTCGCTTTCTTTGGGCGATACCCGAAATCCCACCGTGATGTTTCTCCAACGGTTTTTGTTATCTCTGTTCTTAGCCGACATTTTCAAAATCTCCTTTCCCCAAATCGTCCAATTTATTTGCCATTTCCGTCTGCTTGGACGGAAACAGGTGTGCGTACTGATAAGTGATGTCAATGCTTTCGTGTCCTACACGGTCAGCAATCGCCACCGCCGAAAATCCCATATCAATCAGCAAACTTATATGGCTGTGACGCAAATCGTGAATCCGTATGCGCTTTACGCCTGCGGCTTCTGCCCCTCGATCCATCTCGTGATGAAGATAGCTTTTTGTTACCGTAAAGATACGGTCTTTCTTTTTCAAGCCATAGAGCATACCGAGATATTCCTGCATTTCTTCACAGAGAAAATGCGGCATTTTAATCGTGCGATTGCTCTTCTTCGTTTTCGGTGTGGTAATCACATCTTCGCCGTGTAAACGCTGATAGGATTTGTTAATCGTTACTGTTTCCTTATCAAAGTTGAAATCGGCGGCGGTTAAGGCTAATAATTCGCCCTCACGAATGCCGCACCAGTAGAGCATTTCAAAAGCGTAAAAGGAAACAGGTTTGTCCATTATTTCATAGGAAAATTTCTTGTATTCTTCCTTTGTCCAAAACAGCATTTCCTTGTGTTCCTCACTCCCCATATTTCCCACCTTTGCGGCAGGATTAGAACGCAATTCATAATAGCGTACAGCGTGATTGAAGATAGCCGACAACTGATTGTGCAGCGTTTTAAGGTAAGTTTGTGAGTAAGGCTTTTTCTTATCATCACGATAAGCAAGCATTTCATTCTGCCAAGTGATAATCTCCTTTGTGGAAATCTCGCTGATTTTCAACTTGCCGAAATAAGGAAGTATCTTCGTGCGAATGATATGCTCTTTTGTCAGCCAAGTGTTCTCTTTCAGACGGTTTTTCACATCATTGATATACAGTTCCGTAAAGGCTTCAAAACTCATATCAAGGTCAGACGAGTTTTGTAGCTGAAACATCCGCTCCCACTCCTGCGCTTCTTTCTTTGTGGCGAAACCCCGCTTACATTTCTGCTTGCGTTCGCCTTTCCAGTTCACATACCTCGCCATCACATACCAAGTGCCGTTGTCATCATTTTTGAATACTGGCATTACTTACTCTCCTTTCCTGCTCCATAGAGCCTTTCATAAAAATACTGGCGGTTTACACGCCCTGCAATCGTAATAAATCCCTGTGCTTTCAGTTCCTCGTTCAGCTTTCTGATGAGCTTATAGGCATAGGGCTTTGATACGCTTAGTTCCTGTGCCACATCATCGGCACGGATAAATCTGTTTTCCATATCATCAGTCCTTTCATAAGATTTTTAAGTTGCCGTTCTCCCCGAATATCGTTCCTGCCCCCATTTCAGCGGCGTTATCTCGCTCTCTCTTGAATAAATCAAAAGGTCGTGGCGGAGTATCCTACTCAGACGGTCATTTGGTTTATATTAAGCATATCCGCTTAGTATTTTCTATTATACTAAGCATATATGCTTGTGTCAAGAGGTTTTCGAGAAAATATTAAACTTTTTTGTTTCGTTTCCTCTTGACAATCCCTAAACATATCTGCTATACTGATTGCAGTACATAAGCAAGGAGTGTAGACACTATGGCTATTGGCGAAAGAATACATTTTTTTAGGCTTTTGCGTGGTATGACGCAAAAATATCTTGGTACGGCTGTCGGCTTTCCTGAACGGAGCGCAGATGTGCGTCTGGCACAGTACGAAACTGGCTCCCGTAAACCAAAAGCAGACTTAACGGCTGCATTGGCGCAGGTGCTTGAGGTTTCCCCGCAGGCTCTTGATGTTCCCGATATTGACAGCTACATCGGTCTTATGCACACCTTATTTACCCTTGAAGATATTTATGGTCTTACCGTCAGCGAAGCAGACGGAGAAGTCTGCCTGAAAGTCAACAAGGACAAAGGTAAGGACGCTGCCGAGCTTTCAAAAATGCTCTGCGCTTGGAAAGAACAGGCGGACAAGCTATCTTCCGAGGAAATCAGCAGGGAAGAATACGACAACTGGCGTTATTACTATCCGAAGTTCGATACCACACAAATCTGGGCGAAAGTTCCCTCAAAGGAGCTTAGTGACGCATTAGTCGAAGCATTCAAAGACAAACTCACTGACTAATAAACAGGAGGATATAATAATGATTTCAAGGCATGACGAAGAAATAATTAGTGAAATTGCTGATTTCAACACACTAACTTTAGTAACCACTGCATATACCCTATACGAAAATCTATCCACCAAAAAGCCAATATCAAAGCGTCAATTTTATCAAAAATTTGGAGATAATCTTCAAAGTTTCAAGAAAATATTTGCTGAAGATACTGACGAAAAATAATCCTTGAACGCCAAAAAAGCCCTTAGCTATGAGTTACTACCCACAGCTAAGGGCTTTCTAAATAATATGGATTAGTTCAGAGCCACTTATCAATCATTCTCTAACCCACAAACCACTGGATTACAAGAATAATGGCTCTTATACAACCGTTATCAAATTGTTATCAAAAGACCTATTGAAACGCCGCAACCCCGCATAAACACTGGGTTTCTTCGACATCTCAATTTATTCAAACTCGATCGTTCCAGGCGGCTTACTAGTCAAATCATAAAATACTCGATTCACTCCACGCACCTCATTGATAATTCTGCTCATAACGCTCTGCAGCACTGCAAACGGAATCTCCGCTGCCTCAGCAGTCATAAAGTCGATGGTGTTCACCGCTCTTAAGGCCACTGCGTAGTCATAGGTTCTCTCGTCACCCATGACGCCTACAGAACGCATATTGGTCAGAGCTGCGAAGTACTGATTCGGCAGCCACTTCGGGTTCTCTCCATGTTCCTTCTTGTAAGCCGCAGCCGCCTTATCTACCTCATCCCGGTAGATGAAGTCAGCGTCCTGGACGATGCGTACCTTCTCGGCGTTGACCTCGCCAATGATACGGATGCCGAGGCCCGGACCCGGGAAGGGCTGACGGAATACCAGGCTCTCCGGAAGGCCAAGCTCCAGGCCGGCTTTGCGGACCTCGTCCTTAAACAGGTCCCGCAGAGGTTCAATGATTTCCTTGAAATCAACGAAATCCGGAAGACCGCCTACGTTATGGTGAGACTTAATCACTGCGGATTCTCCGCCAAGACCACTCTCTACCACGTCCGGGTAAATGGTTCCCTGGGCCAGGAAATCCACAGCGCCGATCTTCTTCGCCTCTTCCTCAAAAATACGGATGAATTCCTCACCGATAATCTTACGCTTTGCTTCCGGCTCGGTCACGCCTGCCAGCTTGTCATAGTAACGCTGCTGAGCATTCACACGGATGAAATTCAGGTCAAACTGACCGTTGGGTCCAAAGATATTTTCTACCTCGTCGCCCTCGTCCTTACGAAGAAGGCCGTGATCTACGAAGACACAGGTCAGCTGCTTACCGATGGCTCTGGACAGAAGTCCTGCTGCCACAGAGGAATCCACGCCGCCGGACAGAGCCAGCAGTACGCGACCGTCTCCTACCTTCGCACGAATATCTTTAATCGTGTTTTCAACAAAAGCATCCATCTTCCAGTCGCCTGCGCACTGGCATACCTTCTTTACGAAGTTATTAATCATCTTCGTACCCTCGGCAGTATGCAGTACCTCTGGGTGGAACTGGATAGCATAAAGCTTCTCAGCTTCATTCTCAGCGGCTGCCACCGGGCAGTCTGCAGTGTGGGCTGTGATTTCAAAGCCGGGTGCCACCTTAGAAATATAGTCAAAGTGGCTCATCCAGCAGATAGTCTTCGGACTTACGCCCTCAAACACCTTGGACGCAGTCTTGTCGATGAACACTTCAGTCTTACCATACTCTCTCACATCCGCGCGCTCCACCTTGCCCCCGAGCACATGGCTCATGAGCTGCGCGCCATAGCACAGACCCAGCACCGGAATACCAAGCTTGAACAGCTCGTCCGTGTAGGTCGGTGAATCCGGCTCGTAACAGCTGTTCGGTCCTCCCGTCAGGATAATTCCCTTGGGATTCATGGCTTTGATCTTCTCGATATCGGTCTTGTAAGAGTAGATTTCGCAGTATACATTACATTCTCTGACGCGGCGTGCCACCAGCTGATTGTACTGACCGCCGAAGTCGAGAACTATAACCATTTCTCTATTCAATCCGTATATCCTCCTGTTTTCTTATTGCGTACGTTCAGTCGCGTCATTCGCAAAATCGTTACTGCTCACTTCGTTCGCGGTAACACGCTTCGCGCTGCACAGAAATCACGCTTTCGTGTAATTTCGCGCACATATGCAGAGCTCTCCGCTGCTGCACAGCAGTATGCCTGAACTATTTCATTTACATTATAGGCGATCCCACCACCCTTGGCAAGCCCGAAATCTGGTATACCTTTGTCCTTTTTTTCATATCCTAAGACAAACAGGAAAGGATCCACGCCCTATGAAATACGCTGACACCCCCGCTGCTCCTGCGCGCGGACAAAATATTCTACTGGATGTTCATCGCAAAACGTCCCTCGAAACCTTTTTAGAGCAGTTGAACGACCCACTGATTTTTGTGCTGTTTGTAGCCGCGGCCATTTCCATCCTGCTGGGAGAGGCCAGCGACGCCGCCATTATCCTGACCGTCATTCTGGTAAATGCGTTTGTCGGCGTTGTGCAGGAGGGCAAAGCCCAGAAGGCTCTGGACGCCCTGAAGCAGATGACCAGCCCCACCGCCCTCATTCGGGAAAATGGCAGGCTCGTGGAAATTCCGGCCCGTGATCTGATTCCCGGTGATATCGTCTGCCTGGACGCCGGACGGCAGGTTCCCGCCGACCTCACGCTAACCTCCGTCTCCAGCCTGAAAATCGAGGAGTCCGCCCTGACCGGTGAATCTGTTCCGGTAGAGAAGGATCTGGGACGGCACAATCAGGCATTTATGTCAACCAATGTCACCTATGGACGGGGCGAAGGCGTCGTCACGGCCGTCGGCATGGATACACAGATGGGGCGTATCGCCCGCCTTATTGAAAATGAGCACTCAGAAACCACGCCGCTCCAGCACCGCCTGGCCGATCTGGGACGGATCTTAAGCATTGTCTCTGTGACCCTCTGCGCCCTGCTGTTCGTCGTCGCTGTCCTTCAGCGCCGGGATATCCCGGAAATGCTGATTACGGCCATTTCTCTGGCTGTAGCCGCGGTTCCCGAAGGACTGCCCGCCGTTGTCACGCTGGTGCTGGCCTTAAGCGTCTCCCGCATGGTTCGAGTCAATACTATCGTGAAACGTCTTCCCAGTGTGGAAACCCTTGGCTGCGTCAGCGTGGTCTGCTCTGACAAAACCGGTACCCTGACCCAGAATCGCATGACCGTCACCGCCTGCTGGACCGACGGGCAAATCCGAGAAGCCGCCGGACTACGTCCGGATCACGACAAGCTTTTTCTCACCGGACTGACCCTCTGCAACGACGCTGTCCTGGAATCAGATTCCCGTCTGGGCGATCCCACCGAGCTGGCACTGCTGGATCTGGCCGCCCGCTTTGATCTGTCCCGCCCTGATTTGGAACGGGAGCAGCCCCGCATCGGGGAAATCGCCTTTGATTCCGAGCGGAAAATGATGACCACACTACACCGACATGGCAACGGCTCCATTTCCTATACGAAGGGTTCTCCTGACGAGATTCTGAAGCGGTGTGACACAATTTTGTCGGACGACCATGTCATGCCCCTGGAGCCATCCATGCGCCGCACCATTGAAACAGCTCTGCACACGCTCTCCAACCAGGCACTCCGCCTGCTGGCCATCGCAATGCGAACCAATGACCGCCAGCCCCAGGAAAAGAGTCTGACCTTTCTGGGTCTCGCCGGAATGATGGACCCCATCCGCCCGGAAGCTGTACAGGCTGTACGGGATTTTCGGAAAGCAGGCGTGCGGACGGTCATGATTACCGGGGACCGGCCTGATACGGCCTTTGTGATTGCACGGGAGCTTGGTATTGCGGCGAAGCCCTCAGACTGTCTGAGTGGCGCGCAGATCGACAGACTGTCCGACCCGGACTTTGCGCAGGAAGCGGAACGCTGTTCCGTCTTTGCCCAGGTATCTCCTGAACATAAGGTGCGCATTGTCCGAGCGCTGAAATCTTCCGGCCACATCGTGGCCATGACCGGCGACGGCGTTAATGACGCGCCCTCCCTGAAGACCGCTGATGTGGGCGTGGCCATGGGAATCACCGGCACCGATGTGGCGAAAAATGCCGCCGATCTTATCCTGACGGATGACAATTTCGCTACCATCGCCAAAGCCATCGCCGAAGGTCGCGGCATCTACGCCAATATTAAAAAGGCCGTGCTGTTCCTGCTCTCCTCGAATTTCGGGGAAATCATGACCATGCTGGCGGCGATTCTGATGAATTTCAGTTCGCCGCTGAAGCCCAGCCACATTCTCTGGATTAACCTGATTACCGACAGTCTGCCTGCGCTGGCCCTCGGTGTGGATCCAGAGAATCCGGCGCATTTCATGCGCCAGCCACCTCGCCCGAAGAATGAGAATCTGTTCGCTTCAGGCGGACTTTCCTGCACACTGCTCTACGGTTTTCTGATTGCGTTTATCAGTACGGCGGCCTTTCTCTGCCTGCCCGTGGCTCTGCTGCGTGGCGTAGGGTTGCCGCTTACTTTAACGAACCTGCGTCTGCTTCTGGTCGAGCCGCAGCTTTTGGCCCGCTGCCAGACCTATGCATTTACAGTACTTGGTATCTCACAGCTCTTCCATGCAGTGGGCATGCGGGATGTGGAGACCAGCCTGTTCCGTATGAATCATCTGGAAAATAAACTGATGCTGGCCGCTTTCGCTATCGGAATCGGACTGCAGGTTCTTGTGACGGAATTTCCGTATTTTGTGACGGTCTTCGGTACCTGTAGGCTGGCTCCCGGGGAATGGGCAAGGCTAATTTTACTGTCGGCCGCGCCGCTGCTGACCCATGAGCTGCTGATTTTAACACAATAATTTTAATACCGCCAACACCAGCAGCAGCCCTCCCCCCACCTGGCTTGGACGAAATGGTAAGCGCCCACTCACACATTTCCCGGCATGTTCTCCCAGCAGCAACGCTGTCAAACCCGTAACGATGCCGAAAAGAAAAGCCGCGGCCAGATAGAATACTTCTTCCCTGCCTGCGCCCACGCCGCCTGCCAGACTGTCCAGCGACAGCGCCACGCTTAAAGTCAGAGCCTCCGGACAGGTCACAAAACGGTCCTGATTTTTATCCGCTTTTGCCACTTCTTCATGGTCTGATCGGTCCAGCAGGCTCCAGACGCCGAGGCCTGCCAGTATCACGGCCCCGAACATCCGCCCTGCGATCTCCGGAAAATAACTTCCTGCCGCGCCGCCAAGCCCCATGGACAGAGTCAGAATCACAGCTGGAATACCCGTCAGCAGGAACGCCGCTGCAGGAGACAGCCGAATTCCACCTGCTCCGTATGTGAAACCGACGGCAAAGATATCGGCTGACAGGGCCGCCGCCAGTAAAAAAATCTGTGTCAGAACAGAAACCATATTTCCACCAGATTTACTTGGTTTCTTTTATCATATTCCAGAAAAAGGAGCTGTGTTTATGGAAAAAGAATACTTGCTGCGTGAAAAACCCTTAAAAGCCCTATGGCTCTTCGCCCTTCCCATGATGGTGGGCAATCTGTTTCAACAGTTTTATACCATGGCTGACTCCATGATCGTGGGACGCTTCGTGGGGGAAGACGCGCTCGCCGCCATCGGCGCGTCCTATGCCCTGACCAATGTGTTTATCTGTATCGCCATCGGGGGTGGCGTGGGTGCAGGTGTATTAACCGGGCGATATTTTGGCGCGCGGGAATACCTGCGGCTTCGACTCTGCATCCGCACGGCGCTCATGACCTTTCTGGTCTTAAGCCTGCTGCTTTCCGCTTTCGGTCTTTTGTTCTGCAGTGCCATTCTTCGTGCTTTGCATACGCCGGGAAATGTGCTGCCGATGGCTTCTGCTTATCTAATGATCTATTTTCTGGGCTTGCCCTTTCTCTTCCTGTACAATGTGCTTTCCGCTATGTTCAACGCCCTGGGACGCTCCCGGGTGCCGCTGTATCTGTTGATTTTTTCTTCCGCACTAAACATTGGGCTGGATCTGTGTCTGGTCTGCGGGCTGAAGCTCGGCATCGAAGGAGCCGCCTGGGCGACGCTGGCTGCCCAGACGGTATCAGCGGTTCTTTCTTTCCTTCTGTTTCGTCGAACGCTGAATCAATGTACTGCTCCCGGCACAGTTCCCCTCTACGCCACCCTATTCAGCCTTACCGAACTCGCCGCCATCACCCGCATCACCCTTCCTTCTATCTTCCAGCAGGCTACTGTCTCCATCGGCGCCATGCTGGTCCAGGCTGTCATCAATCCATTCGGATCCCAGGTGCTTGCCGGCTACGCGGCAGCTTCCCGGTTGGAGAGCTTCTGCATCGTTCCCATGTCGGCTCTGGGGCAGGCCATGTCCGCTTATACTTCCCAGAACCTGGGAGCCGCCGGAAAAGCTATTGTCAGCACAGAGCCGCTTTCCCAGGCTCATGATACCGCCCAAAAAAATCTCAGTTCCCCTGAGGCAGACGCTGAGACTTCTCTCCACTATATAAAAAGAGTACGTCAGGGCTACCGTGCCGCTCTCGCGCTCGCCGGTGGCTTTGCCGTACTCCTCTGTATCTTTCTTCTGTTGTCCGCCCGTCCGCTGATCGCCTCATTTCTCGGCCCCGGCGGAACAAATCTTGCTCTGGAAACCGGCGTACAATACCTGCATTTCATCAACTTCTTTTTCGCCCTCATCGGTCTGAAAATGTGTACCGACGGAGTCTTACGCGGAGCCGCCGATATGGGTATGTTTACACTGGCAAATCTGGCAAACCTGACCTTCCGGGTTCTATTCGCTGCTCTCCTTGCCCCACGCTTCGGCGCTGCCTTTGTCTGGTACGCCATTCCCCTGGGCTGGCTCTTAAACAGCCTTATCTCCGGATACGAGTATCGCTCCGGGCGCTGGCTGCCTCCCCCTTTTAATAAGCATAATTGGAGTTGATCATCGATGTAATCGCTACACCAAAGATAGCAATCAAAATGATATAAAGCACAAGGACAATCGCCGCAAAGATCAGAGCCGCCTTAAAATAATTGGACTTGCTCTTCTTTTCCTTGCTGCTGAAGGCCCACACAAACATTAATACAATATTCACACAGGGAATCAGCATCAACAGCATCGTAACCAACCATTCGCCCATGCTGATCGGTTCTTCCAGATCGGTTTCCGGCTCCCGGTACTGATGCTGTAATTGCTCCTGCACCGATTTCTGATATGGATCTGAAGCGGACTGCCGGTAAGCATTCTCCGTTGTCTGATTTACATTCTCATTTACAGTGTCGTTGTTGTACATGTCGTCCATAACGTATCTCCCTCTTCTCTGTGGCTTCAACGAGTCTCGCCGCCCTGTCTGTTTCTTCCTCAGTGTATCATTTTCCGGCAGTTCCGGCAACAGATTTCATAAAACCTTAACCTTTTTCCAACTGTTTCCTAAGCAAATATGGCATGCACCACCTCATACAGGGTCCACCCCGGATCTTCCACGCTCACCGGGAAACCATATATCATACGCCACAGATACAGACCAATCTCCCAGAGCAGCAGAACAATCAGAACCCATGTCCACATTTTTGCCTGTTTACTTCTTCGATTTTCCACATCTGCTTTCGATTTTCCACTTTTTATGCAATCCCGAATTTCCTCCTCCGGTTCGAATTCCTCACGATTCACCAGGTAACGCTGTACACCAAACACGACTCCCGCCACCATCCATCCGTACACCGGCGGCTGCATTTTCCACGCCGCAGCCAAATGTCCCGTCAGAACCAGTCCCAGCGCCCGGGTCATCCCGCAGCCCGGGCACGGCAGCCCAAGCAGAATCTGCATGGGACAAAACCGGTCAAACAAAAGATGCGTCACCGTCCAATATACCGCCAGTGCCGCAATCGCCGGAAGCAGGGCATGAATATCTTTTCCAATCAGCTTTAAGCCCTTCCTGATACGCTGATACATGTTTCCTCCTAAATGAGACAAAATACGTTTCGCGAATTTGACTCGTTGCCCGCATAAACAAAGAAGACCGCAGATCTCTCTGCGGTCCTCTGAAATATTCGGTTTCGTCAGTAAGACTTAAGCCTTTCCTGCGCTTCCCAGTACGTCCTGAATCTTGTGAGCAACAACATCCTTTACGTTCTGACGAGCTACGGTCAGGTACTGTCTCGGATCGAAGTAATCCGGATGAGCGTTCATAACCTCGCGGATACCTGCTGTCAGGCCCAGACGAAGGTCAGAGTCGATGTTAATCTTGCAGACTGCAGATCTGGCAGCCTCACGCAGCTGATCCTCCGGAACACCGATAGCATCCTTCAGAGCTCCGCCGTTCTCGTTGATGATCTTTACATACTCCTGCGGTACGCTGGAAGCGCCGTGAAGAACGATCGGGAATCCCGGGATCTTCTTCTCGATCTCATGCAGGATATCGAAACGAAGCTGCGGCTTTGTGCCCGGCTTGAACTTGAATGCGCCGTGGCTTGTACCGATAGCGATTGCCAGAGAGTCAACACCAGTCTTGTCAACGAACTCCTCAACCTCTTCCGGCTGTGTATAAGAAGAATCCTCAGCAGAAACCTTTACATCATCCTCGATACCGGCAAGCTTACCAAGCTCTGCCTCTACTACTACGCCGTGAGCATGTGCATACTCAACAACCTTCTTTGTGATCTCGATGTTCTCCTGGAACGGATACTTGGATGCATCGATCATAACGGAAGTAAATCCACCGTCTACACAGGACTTGCAGATATCGAAATCTGCGCCGTGATCCAGATGCAGAGCGATCGGAATATCCGGATTCTCGATAACTGCTGCCTCAACAAGCTTTCTCAGATAAGTAGCGTTTGCATACTTTCTTGCGCCTGCGGAAACCTGCAGAATAACCGGGGACTTCAGCTCTCCAGCTGCCTCTGTGATAGCCTGAACGATCTCCATGTTGTTTACGTTGAAAGCACCGATAGCGTAGCCGCCTTCATAGGCTTTCTTAAACATCTCTGTTGTTGTAACTAATGCCATGATTATCTCCTCACTTTACATGATATTTTTAGGATCGTGCTTAGTATACTACAAAATTGTATTTTCATCAATGCAAAATTTGAAAAAAATGTGTAAAAACAAGCTTTTCGTTCATATAATGATAAATATGCCATTTTTCATCTAACTTCTGGACTTATGCGCCAATCTGTGCTACCGTTATACATGTTGGCACATCATTTTTTACTATATTACAAAGAAGAAAAAGGGAGAAATTATGGGAGGATTATTTGGCGTCGCATCCAAAAGCGACTGTTTGTTTGACCTGTTTTTCGGAACCGACTACCATTCCCATCTGGGAACACGCCGGGGCGGTATGGCCGTCTATGGTGAAAATGGCTTCGACCGCGCCATCCACAACATCGAAAACACTCCGTTTCGAACCAAGTTCGATCGGGACATGCAGGAAATGAAAGGAAACTTAGGCGTAGGCTGCATCTCCGACTACGAGCCCCAGCCGCTGCTGGTACGCTCCCACCACGGCACCTTCGCTATCACCACCGTAGGCCGCATCAATAACGCAAAAGAGCTGACCAAACAGATCTTTGATCGTGGAAATGCACATTTTCTGGAAATGAGCGGCGGCGACATCAACCCCACTGAACTGGTGGCAGCCCTCATCAACCAGAAGCTGAATCTGATCGACGGCATCCGCTATGCCCAGGAACAGATCGACGGCTCTTTAAGCTTTCTGATTCTGACCCCGAAGGGCATCTACGCGGCCCGTGACCGCCTGGGACGGACACCCCTGGTCATCGGAAAGAAAGAGGAGGCCTACTGTGTCTCCTTCGAAGATTTTGCCTATCTGAATCTGGGCTACGATACCGAACATGTCCTGGGATCCGGCGAAGTAGATATCATCACCCCGGAGGGCTACAAGACCCTGATTACCCCCGGAAAGGACATGAAGATCTGCACCTTCCTGTGGGTCTATTACGGCTACCCATCCAGCACCTACGAAGGCCTGAGCGTCGAAAAAATGCGCTACCGCAGCGGTGAACTGATGGCTAAACGGGACAACGTCAAGCCTGACACCGTCGCAGGCGTCCCCGACAGCGGTCTGGCAGCCGCCATCGGATACTCCAACGCCTCAGGAATCCCGTTTTCCCGTCCCTTTATCAAATACACACCCACCTGGCCCCGCTCCTTCATGCCCACGATCCAGAGCAAACGGAACCTGATAGCGAAAATGAAGCTGATCCCGGTCCACGACCTGATCGAAGGCAAGAGCCTGCTGCTCATCGACGACTCCATTGTCCGCGGCACCCAGCTGGGTGAGACCACCGAATTCCTGTACCACAGCGGAGCCAAAGAAGTCCATATCCGACCTGCATGTCCGCCTATCCTGTACGGCTGCAAATACCTGAACTTCTCCCGCTCCACCTCGGAAATGGAGCTGATCTCCCGCCGGGTCATCGAAAAGCTGGAAAACGGCCATGTTACCGACGAGATCCTGAAGGAATACGCCGACCCCGAATCGGCCCGCTACGAATCCATGCAGGAAGAAATCCGTCGTCAGCTTAACTTCACCACCCTACGCTTCAATCGTCTGGATGACCTCATCGAAGCCACCGGTCTGGACAAGAATAAGCTCTGTACCTATTGCTGGGACGGCGAGGAGTAATTGTCGATATCAGAAAAAGAGGCGAGCTGCGACGCAGCTCGCCTCTTTTTCGTTCGTTTTATTATAAAGAGAGGGCGCTGTTCACCGGCCTTAAGCCGGAAAACAGCGCCCTCTCTGGGATTTCAGGTTATCATAACCGTCGCCTATATCACTCTCTTTCAAGAAGCATAAGCCACTATGTAATTCTTAAATACCTTAGAAGATTCCTACCAGTGCTCCCAGCAGACCTACTACCAGCAGAAGTCCGATACAAGCAACCGGAGTCCAGCCTTTCTTCTTAATCAGGAAGTACAGGCCAAGAGTAATGCCAAGCGGAATCAGCTTCGGCAGGATGCCATCCAGAATGCTCTGGATAACGATCGGGCTATCGCCGTTCTCGATGGTCAGAGCAACAGTTGTTCCACCATAGTTAGATGTCAGAGCACCAACTACGAATACACCCAGCATAGAAGCTGCACGAGTGAACTCTTTTGCGTTTGCTGTCAGAATCTCGATAGCCTTAGAACCAAGTTCATAGGACCAGTTCATCAGGAAGAAACGCAGAGCCATCTGAACAATGTTGAAGATTAACAGGAACAGGATAGGTCCTGCAATAGAACCGTTGATAGCCATGTTCGCTGTAATACCCGCTGTAATCGGAACCAGAGTGAACCAGAACAGAGCGTCACCGATACCACCCAGGGGTCCCATAGCTGCAACACGTACCGCACGGATTGTGTTGATGTCTGCCTTCTGCTGCTCCATAGAAAGTACAATACCCATTACGAATGTTACCAGGAACGGATGAGTATTGAAGAACTCCAGGTTGTGCTGCATAGAAGTTGAAAGGTCTTCCTTATCGGTATGGATTTTCTCCAGTCCCGGAAGGATACAGTAAAGCCATCCTGCTGCCTGCATTCTCTCATAGTTGAAAGAACCCTGCAGATTCAGAGAACGCCATACCATTTTGTTAAGAGTCTTTTTGTCAAGCGGCTGAGCCGGTGTTAAATTCTTGTAAGTTGTAGCATTAGATGCCATCCTCTTCACCTCCGTTTCCACCATTTCCAGCGTTCTGCTTAATAGCAACGCGAGTCTGGAAGTCGTACAGTGCAATTGCGATACCAACAAAAGCTACCAGAAGCAGAGCAGAACCGCTCAGATCCGGGATGTAGCCAATGATAGTAGCAAGTGTGAAACCTGCGAAATAGATTCCCCACAGGTCGTTGGAAAGCATGATACGAAGCAGAATAGCAAATCCAACGAAACGCATCATTCCACCAGCGGTGCTGAGACCGGTCATGATCCAAGCGTATTTCTCAGAAATAGCGGTCAGAGTCTCGCCAAGTGCGCTTCCGCCAAGCAGACCAGCTACACAAACGATTGCGAACAGAAGTCCCAGAGCGCCCATAGCTAGGTAGTTCAGGCGAACGATACCCTTTGCATCTGCCTTCTCAGCCATCTTGTCTGCTGTAGACATCAGCGGGGACATAACGGTGAACAGCAGAGTTACCATGTACTGACCGATCAGAGCGAACGGAACAGCAAGTCCAACTGCTGCGCTGGTGTCAAGACCAGAAGAGATAGCGAATACAGTAGCCATGATTCCACCGATTACGGCGTTAGGCGGCTGAGCTCCACCAACCGGCATGTTACCGATAGTCATTAACTGATAAGTACCACCTACGATAAGTCCTGTCTGCAGGTCACCAAGGATTGCTCCGATGACTGCTCCTGTTACGATAGGCTGGTACAGAGATTCCAATAAGTCGAACTGGTCGATGGCCACGATGAAGGACCATACAGCAACCAGTAAAATCTGAATTGCATTAAAACTCATGATTTATACAATCTCCTTTCCAATAAGTATAAAGCTGCTTAAAATCCCCCTCATAGGAATTCACAACTTATTTGAACAGCTTCTCAATGTTCTCCGCTGCCTCGGTCGGAACACGACGAATCTCGAGTTCCACACCCAGATCACGAAGCTTTGCAAATGCAGCTACATCCGCGTCGTCTACGGCTACAGAGCCTGCAACCTGACGCTTGCCGTCTGCCATATGCATGTTGCCGATGTTTACCTTCTTAATCGGCACGCCACCCTCTACCAGCTTCAGAACATCCTGCGGATTCTCACATACAATGAAAATCAGCTGCTTATCGGACGCCTTGTGGATAGTAGAGATGGTCTTTTCAATGGTCCAGTAACGCATGGAAGCATATGCCGGAGCTGCCATATCCATCAGTCCCTGACGAAGCTTGTTTCCAGCTACTTCATCATTGGCTACCAGGATTAAATTTGCACCGATGGTTCCACACCACTGTGTTGCAACCTGTCCGTGAACCAGACGGTTGTCAATACGTGTTAAAACGATATTGGGCATTTTCATTCCCTCCTTGTTATGATGTACCCCGAAAATCCCCTTCAAGGTGACTTTATTATATCTTATTTGATTCTTTTTGTATTTGTAGTTTTTAGTTGACTTCGTGTTGTTTTTAGTTTCTGTTAATCAAGTTTATTCTTTTTTTAGAATTGCTTCGTTGTTTTCTGGACATTCTGACAAAAAAAAGCTATAATGAATTCCATATACGGAGGTAATTTATGCAATTAAAGACATCCAGCCTGGAATTTGAACGTTATGGTTCTGTCTATGATAAGCCTGTTTCTCCCGGAAACACCGGCATGATCAGCCGCGATTTACATCTGATTGCCAAGCGCAGCCTCAATCAGGTCTATCATTTCGACTGTGAGGTCTGCCTGGAGCTGCAAAGCGGCATGGCTGCCCTTGTGGTAGGCGAGTCCCTTGACACTGCGAAACTGGAAGAGTTTGCCGTCCACCGCAATGTACGGCTGAAACCCGGACTGTACTGGAATCTCATCGCCGTCACTTCCAATATTACCTGCAAAATGATTGCCACTACAGACTATAGCTACTCTCTGGAGACACTTCCCGCTTCCTATATGTTCCGTCGGATTCTCCCCCGCGTGCGTATCAGCGAGATTCTCGGCTATTACTACAATATCCGGAATTCGGGCTACACCTTCAAGGGCGAGACTCATGGCTATTTTGAGCTGACCTACGTGGATCGGGGCGAGCTGATGACAGAGATAGACGGAAAGGAATATACGATTCGGGAAAAGGAGCTGATGATCTACGGACCAGGTCAGTTCCATAACCAGAATATTGCAGAAGGCCATTCCTGCTCCTATGTTACCATTATTTTCGATATGGAAACCATCGTCTATGATGTAGAAAGCACCCATTACGATCTCCTGTTAAATAAGGTATTCTCTTATGATAAGAAGATATATACCCTGATCAAGACCTTTGTAGCTGAGAGTACATCTGAGATTCCCTATATGAACAGCCTGATGCTCTGCCTGCTGCAGGAGACTGTCATCCGTCTGCTTCAGTCAGAATTTATCGGTCAGAAGTCTGATAAGCCAACGACCGTCGCCCGACAGCGTTACGAAGACGAGCTTCTTGAAAAGGTGCTGGCTTACATTGACGAGACTATCTACGAGCCAACTACTATTGCAGAGATTTGCCAGAAGTTCTCCATGTCCCGTTCCTCCCTGCAGATTCTGTTCAAGGAAAATATGGACATGCCGCCCAAGAAGTATATCAATGAGTTGAAGCTGGAGAAGAGCCGTCAGATGATCTGCGAGAATAAGTATACCATCAGCGAGATTGCTCTGATGCTGGGCTTCAATTCCATTCACTATTTTTCCAGGGCCTTTACTCAAAAGTATAACATGCCCCCCAGTGAGTATGCCAAAACCATTTACAAATCAAATTAAATATTGTTAAAAAACAGGAGGCTTTCTCATTTTAAGAAAGCCTCCTGTTTTTATACTTTTTAGTTTTCCAGAGACTGGATTGCAAACCGGGAAATCTTAATGACGGTTCCCTTTGCCACCTCGACATTGACTGTCTCGTCTTCGATTCCTACAACCTTACCATAGATACCTCCGGCGAACATCACCTGGCTTCCAATCTTCAGCTCCGTATGCACCTCTGCAAGCTCGCCACGGCGCTTTTTTACATTTCTTGCGGAAATAATAGCCAATACCAGAGCAATGATGCCCATGATAAATGCCAGTGTAATGCAGGTCCATCCAATTACTTCCCAGTTAATACTCATACTTAAATACCATCCTCTTCTGTGTCGTCGTTATGCTCGGCCAGTTCAAACCGGATGATGTAATCCTTTCCGGTGGGAATCAGAGCCTCTGCCATGTCAAGGGGGTTGTCATAGATACCCATGGACATGGAACCTTCAATCAGCATCGGCAGGTTGGAGCCTGCGATAACCTCAATCTTCTGCTCCGGTCTTGCGAACTTGCACTCTACCGCTGTCTTGAAGGGTGAGCCTCCTGCCAGGTCGGAAAGCACCAGTACGCCGTCACAGTCTTTCAGCTTATCGAAAGCCTGATTCAGGTTGTGCGCCAGAGTCTCCGTGGAGTGATCAGCCTCAAAATCCACATACTCGATATTCTCTGTATTGCCGGTAATCAGACGCAGGCTGGAACCCAGTCCTGTGGCAAAGTGGCCGTGGCCGGTAATCAGTAATCCTACCATAATCTTTGTCCTCCGAAATTATTTTACTGTGTACGGATACAGGGTTACACCCTTAACCACACGGTTTACCTCACCTGTCGGGCAGGGGTTGTCCGGTGTGATGCCCAGAGACAGTGACTTCAGAACTGCCAGTGTCTGAGCGAAGGTGATGTAGTTGAAGCCGAGCAGTACATTCTCAAGAGACTGACCGATGTTCATCTCTACGGTATAGTCTACAAGACCTTTGACAGCTTCGCAAGGAGTATTCATAACTGCCACGATGCGGTTCTTCTTTCTCTGCGGTCCCATCTCCTTGAGCAGGTCGATTTCGTACTGTCTCTGGTACTCATTATCGCTTAAGTATACAACAGTCAGTGTACGGTCGTCAATGATGGACTTCGGGCCATGACGGAAGCCAAGCGGTGTGTCGAACATGGTTGCTACCTTACCTGCGGTCAGCTCAAGCATCTTCAGAGCGGACTCCTGGGATACGCCCTTCAGGCTTGCGGTTCCCAGATATACGATACGGTTGAAATCGAACTCGTCTACGATAGTCTGTGCAACAGTCCAGTTCTTATCCAGGAATACTTCGCCAGCTGCTGCGATCTTCTCAACTGCCTCGCAGATCTCGTCCAGGCGATCCAGATTGAATGCCAGGTAAGTAGCCAGGTACATGTTGGAGAAGCTGGATGTCATAGCGAAGGACTGGTCATGAGTCTCCGGTGTCAGGTTGATAGCAAAGCAGTTGTGTCTGTCATTTGCCAGCTTGGAAAGAGTTCCCTCATGGTTGCAGGTCACGAACAGATGATACAGGTTTTTGCAGACTGCCTCAGCGTTCTCTACTGCGCCCAAGGACTCCGGTGAATTTCCGGAACGTCCAAAGCTTACCAGAATAGTCGGCTTGGTTGCAGAAAGGAAGCACTCCGGTGACGGAACAAGATCTGTGGTTCCGAAGGATTTTACCTTATAATTATATTTCTGATTCAGCGCCTGATACAGAGAGTTTCCTACGAACTCGCTGGTGCCTGCTCCTGTCAGAACGATATCAAAATCTTCCTGCTTTACTACCTGATCGATGAATTTCTGAAGTTCGTCTTTGCATGCCTTAATCTGGGCGCAGGTCTTTCTCCAGGTAGACGGCTGCTGATGGATCTCAGTCAGAGTAAATGTAGAAGAAGTTTCTTTCATTTTTTCATCAGTTACATTGAAAATGGTCATCACATTTTCCTCCCTTATTCTTATTTTGCTTTTTGTGGTTTCGGGCATACCTCATGTGGGGTTCCCTTATCTGACACCATTATATAGCACACTGATTTCAAAAAACAATACAGCTACTAAAACTCATAATCTTTCTTTTAAAAAATGCAAATTCATTTTAAAATCGGGTGCTATAATAAGGATAGATTGCAACTTATGAAATAAAACAGGAGGGAATTTTTATTATGTTGATTCAGAGTAAAAAGGTTTGGATTGCAGATCAGTTTATTGCGGCTGAACTTGAGATCGAGAATGGTAAGATTACAGAAGTTCTTCCTTACGGAAGCAAGCCGGCAGACAAGGATTACGGCGATCTCCGTATCGTCCCCGGCTTCATGGACATCCACTGCCACGGTGCTTTCGGCTTTGACACCAACGACGCCAATGAAGAGGGCCTGCGCAACTGGACGAAAAACATCGTAACCGAAGGTGTTACCTCATTTCTGGCAACTACCATTACCCAGAGCGAGGAGGTTCTGACGAACGCCGTAGCCAATGTGGCGAAGGTCATGGACGAGGGTTACGAAGGCGCTGAAATTCTCGGCATCCATTTTGAGGGACCGTACCTGGATATGGTTTACAAGGGAGCTCAGCCGGAGCAATACATCGTAAAACCGACCATCGAGCAGTTTAAGCATTATCAGGAAGCTGCAAAGGGTCATATCAAATACATCACCATGGCTACCGAGACCGATGAGGATTTCGCCCTGACCCGTTATCTGACTAAGAACGGCGTGGTAGTCAGCATCGGACATTCCGCAGCCACCTACGAGCAGGCTGTTATGGCTTACGCACACGGCGCCCGTTCCATGACCCATGTATACAACGGCATGACTCCGTTCAAGCACCGCGACAACGGCCTAGTAGGCGCTGCTTACCGCCTGCGTACCATGTACGGCGAGATTATCTGCGACGGCAACCATTCCACACCGGCAGCCCTGAATAACTACTTCATGTCCAAGGGACCGGACTACAGCATCATGGTTTCCGATGCTCTGATGGCGAAGGGTTCTCCGGCCGGAAGCAAATACATCTTCGGTGGAAATGAGATTATCATTTACGAGGACGGAAGCGCCCATCTGACCTCCACCGGCGGACTGGCAGGCTCCACCCTGCGTCTGAATCAGGGACTCAGAATTCTGGTTGAGGAAGCTATGATTCCGTTTAATTATGCACTGAACGCATGCACCATCAACCCGGCGCGCTGCCTGGGTCTTGACGATCATAAGGGAGCTATCGGCGTAGGCTATGACGCGGACATCGTAGTTCTGGAAAAGGATTATACCGTGGCACAGACATACTGCAAGGGTGAAGCACAGCTGTAAATTCAGTTTATAATTGCTAACTTTTTGATTGCATTTTTCAGTCACTATGATTATAATAGGGCTGCATTTATACCGTTTATATTAACCGTTTATATAAGGAGGATTATCACCATGAAACACCCACTTCAGAAAATGATGGAAGACCGCAGAAACGGTATCAAAGCCGGCATTCCTTCCTACTGTACTGCCAATCCGCTGGTTCTTGAGACAGCACTGCGCCGCGCAAAGCTGCTTGGCCGTCCGGTGCTCATCGAGGCAACTGCCAATCAGGTAAATCAGTACGGCGGATATACCGGAATGGTTCCGAAGGATTTCTATAAAATGGTTCTTGAGATGGCAGAGAAAATCGGCGTACCGGAAAACCAGATGATTCTGGCCGGCGACCACTTAGGACCGCTGACCTGGCAGAACCTGCCGGAGAAAGAAGCCATGGACAAGTCTATTGAACTGGTATATGAGTATGCCCGCGCAGGCTTCACCAAGATCCATCTGGACACCAGCATGAAGGTTGCCGACGATCCGGAAGGACTTCTTTCCACCGAAACCATCGCCCGCCGCGGCGCTATCCTTTACAAGTCCGCTATGAAGGGCTATGAAGAACTGAAGGCGGAGAAACCGGACGCTATGCGCCCCGTTTTCGTTATCGGAAGCGAAGTTCCGATCCCGGGCGGCGCTCAGGAGGCTGAGGATACTCTGGCAGTTACCAGCCCGGACGCATTCCGCGACACCGTAGCTACTTACCGCCGTGTCTTCAAGGAGGAAGGCATCGAGGATGGTATGAACGACGTCATCGCAGTCGTTGTACAGCCCGGCGTAGAATTCGGCGACGATCAGGTCTTCCTGTATGACCACGATGCAGCTGTAGACCTGTGTGCAGCATTGAAGGAATATCCGGAAGTATGCTTCGAGGGACATTCCGCAGACTACCAGAGTCCTCAGAGCCTTCGCAACATGTGCCAGGACGGCATCGCTATCCTGAAGGTAGGTCCGGCTCTTACCTACGGTCTGCGCGAAGCACTGTTCGCTTTAAGCTTCATGGAGAAGGAACTGGTTCCGGAAGCAGAGCAGGCACACTTCATCGAGACTCTGGACGAAGTCATGATGAAAAACCCGGCCAACTGGCAGAAGCACTACCATGGCGACGACAAGCAGCTGGCACTGGCAAGAAAATACAGCTTCTCCGACCGCGCCCGCTACTACATCGGCCAGCCGGAGGTAACGGAAGCTATGGATAAGCTTTTCGAGAACCTGCGTAAATACCAGATTCCGATGAACATGCTCCACCAGTACATGCCGGTATCCTACAATAAGGTCCGCGATGGCGAGCTGGAGCTTGACCCGAGAGAGCTGGCTATGGACGGCGTGACCAACTTTATGATGGACTACGAGTACGCAGTAGCACTGTAAGCTTTTCTGAAATCTGAAACTTTAAAAATGCTGGAGATTCCAATAAAAACGAAATCTCCAGCATTTTTTACTTCATCTCATCCTTCACGTGAGCCATCACTTCATCAATATTATTGTGAAACCCATTCAATCCATCCGTTCGCTGTCCAGTCGGAATTCAGATCCCATATTCTGATAAAGGCGCACCTCATTGCTGATCCGATTCCCCGGTTCACCGTATAAATCATCGTAGCTGCAGATGATAATCACATCCTTCTGCCCGTCCCCGTCATAATCCTGAAAGCTGACTGCCAGCACCTCCTGAAACAGCAGCGGATCCCGGTAGCCATTTTCCGTAATTCCCGGAAAATCATAGATTTCCGCATTATCCTGCACCAGGGAAAAGCTCACATCCTGATTGCCGTACATGGTCTTGCCCGGCGCATAGGAGGTAAATATCACCTCGCCCCAGCTTCCACCCAAATCTACCTTAAAGCTCTGGTTATCGATCCGGTAAATGGATCTGGAATAGGTCAGACTGTCGTCGAACACATTGGAAAGAATCCGGTAGTCCTCTCCCTCTGCCTGTAAGGTCAGATGACAGGAATGCACATATGGCCGGTAATTCTCATCCCCCGGTACGCAGTCCAGCTCATAGACGCCCGCTGACAGCTCACGTCCGCTGACGCAGGTGAAGTTTACATAATTCGTGTCTCCATGCTCCGTAACCCAGACCTTTGCCTTCTCCAGATAAAACCACGGCAGCTCCCGGCTCATCTCGTCCAACGTACAGCCAAGCCTTTTGGTCAGAACATGGTTAATCTGTTCCGTCGTAAGCCGGACACAGTCCGTCTCTATATCTTCCCGACCGGATATCTTCAGATATTCCTGCCGCTCCGCGGCTGTCAACGGCTCCGTGGCCATGCCCGCGCCCGAATAAAAGATTTCCCCCAGATCTGCGTCCTTCGGATCCCCGTAATCCGACAGCAGAAATCCATAGTTGCCACCGTTATCGCCCTCGTTGATCCAGTCGGTGAATTTCTGCAGCTCGGCAGTGGTCAAATCGCGGGCGTCTGAGGTATCTGCTGTGTTGGTTGAACCTGCCGCCTCTGAAAATGTCTCCGCTGTATCCGCCGGATCTACTGTCTCTCCTGCATCGTCCTTCATAACCATGTCTGCATTGCCTGTATCCGACTTTTTTGAAACTGCGCAGCCGCCAAGGGCTACCACTGCGCACAGGCTCCATATCAGAGTATTCATTTTTCTTTTCATGCAGCCCCTCCTTTTATCCATGCACCCGAGCTTTTCAGATTTTCTTCATTTTCATTATGGATTGCTGTGAAATTTTCCTATTTTTCTTATTGTAACGTATTTCCTATCTTCTGGCTATCTTTTCTTTCCGTTTTTTGTATTTTTTAACAATTTTTCAGCAACTGTAAGCCCACAGATTTTTCATCTGATTCATCAGCTTCTGCACATCCCAGTGTTGTTTTGTCCGTTCCACGCTGTTCGGATCCTGCAAAATGATGTCGCCGTTCTTATCCACGCCTGTCAGCACCAGAAAATGTCCCGCATCCGTGAAGTCGCCCGGGCCCATCACGCAGATAATCGGCTGACCCGCCTCCAAGGTGGCACGGATATGCTCCGCATCAAAAATCACGCTGGAGACGGTAAGCCCCAGCTTTTCCGCACCGCTGCTCATCAGATCCCAGGAAGAACCGGACCCATCCACATAATAACCGTTATCCTCGGCCATTTTTGCCACCTCATATGGATTCCACTGCGTATCGCCAGTCAGACCGCAGGTCACCATAGACAGACAGGTGGGTCCGCAGCCTGTCACTGCCAGAAAATCGCTGCCATAGGTTTCGTATCCCCAGCGCTCATCCCACTGCAGAAAATGGGGAATCTCTCCCTTCATCACGTCTTTCGAAATGTTAATTTCTTCCAGCCCCTTGTATTTCGGATAATCCAGCACGAAATCCTTCGTCTCTGGGTTGCGCTCCACCAGCGCAATCAGGCTTTCCGGGTAACCCTGCTCCCGCAATTTCTGCGTATTCACTTTTCCAAACCCGCAAAAAAGATTTAACGCTGTATAGGCCACCAGCACCAGCAGGATCGCCCCCAGAAGCGTCCCGAGCATGGACGCCAGAAAGCGGATGCGGGCCTTCTGCCGATTCCGGCGGCGTCCGCGGCGGTGGTTTCCTGTATTTCCACTCCGGCGGCGGACATCCGTTCTGCTTCTCCGTACATCCCATTCATCTTCCGGATCTGCTGCGCGCTCATCCCTGTACTCTGCTTTATTCTTCTGTCTGGTCATGGTAGTCCCCTCTTCTTTCGTTGTATAGGTTCAGTATAACAAAGGGATTTCCATTCTTCTTGTACATTCTCTTTCGAATTTCTTATATTTCTCTTATTTTTTCTTTCTTCTGTTTTGTGGTCAATGGATCATTCTGCCCGCCAGAACGGCATTTCTGAACCATGAAATTAGCAATTTTCTTGTTGCCTTATTACTTCTGCAATCTCTGCATTCAGATCATTATCCTCTGCCAGAAGAATATTCCTGCCTTCAAGGATTTCACTGCTTGATTCAGAGCTTTCAGCACGTTTTTTTACATAATAGCTTTCATCCGCTATCCTGTGTTTAAGTATAACTGTAAAGGTGCTGCCCTTTCCCGGTTCACTCTCTACATCTATGGTTCCGCCAAGCAGATCAACATATTTCCTGACGATTGACATGCCCAGTCCGGTTCCTGCGAATGAGTTCGTAGCCATATCCTCGTCTTACACCGTTTTTATCGACATAATTAAAGGTATCCTCAAAGGATCCGATACGGATGATCTGTGGCTGTTTTCCATCATTATTTTTTTCTGCAGCCCGGCAATGTACTGATAACATCATCCACATTCCTAAAACTACAAATATACCTGCAAATAGTACGGCTGATTTTTTTCGACTTTTATCCATTATTCTTTTCTCCCCAAATCACCAGGTTATTACACACCACAAATCTAAAGGGAAAAATGCACTGCCTTTCCAGACAATGCATCTTAAAGGTTGCAGCTGGCTGTCATTTTACAGACCCTATAGCTTTGCGTCTCAGTCTTTCGACTGATTTGCCGATGAATCTTTATTGGTATTATATTGTACATTTTTTTGAAACTGTCTTTTATAAATATTTCATCATTGTTGGCACAAGAATGTTCATATCAACAGGCTTTGCAACATGAGCATTCATTCCAACAGATAGAACCTTTTGTGTATCTTCTGCGAAAGCATTGGCAGTCATCGCAATAATTGGGATTCTGGCTTTTTTCGTATCCTTCATCTTTCGGATAGTTAATGCAGCGTCATATCCATTCATAACAGGCATCTGAATATCCATAAGGATCATCTTGTAATAACCAGCATCCGCTTTTTCAATCATATCAATGCATGCAACACCATCATTTGCAGTCTCAACAATACAGCCTTCTTCCGTCAATAGTTCCTTTGCGATTTCAGTGTTGATCTCATTATCTTCGACTAATAAGATTCGAACACCGTTCAAGCAATTCTTATTACTCAGATTACTATTTTTTTTCACCAGAGAATCTTCTTTTGACGCTTTCCTGCAAGGAATCGTTACTGTAAATTGGGAACCCTCACCCTGCTTACTTTTCACTTCTATTGTGCCATCCATGAGATCTACAAGCTTTTTTGTAATGCCCATTCCGATGCCACTGCCATCAATATGACTTAACGTAGTGTTACGTTCTCTTTCAAAAGTTTCAAAAATACGCTTTTGGAATTCTTCAGACATACCAATTCCATTATCGGTAATGGTAATGATCAGATTGCACCAGTCTTCTTTTTCACAGGATTTCTGTACAACATTACAGGATATCCTACCTCCTGTATGTGTATACTTTATTGCATTGCTTATAATATTAAGACAGACTTCTGACAGGTGCGGTGCATCCATATATACATACGGATACATGATTTGTTCTGTCAGGGAGAGCGTTTGATTTTTTCTTTCTGCCTGTTGTTGGAACATAATGATACAATTTTCAAAGCACTCATGAACATTCGAAACAGTGTATTCCATTTCGACCTGATTATTTTCAATCCTTGCAAGATTCAGAACATTACCAAGCATCGACAGCAGTTCTTTTCCGCATATTTGAATTTTTTCAAGGTATCTGCCAAGTTTTTCTGTTTCTTGCAAATGTCTGGTCGCCAGTTCTGCATAACCAATGATCGCATTCATAGGCGTCCTGATATCATGGGACATATTGAACAGGAATGTCGATTTTGCTTTATTTGCACATTCTGCTTTTAATTTAGCTTCCCGTAATTCTTCCTCTTGTCTTAATTCCCGCATTTTTTCATCTGTCACATCTCGATTTGCAATCAGCACGGATGTAACATTTCCATTTTTATCATAACTCTGAGGAACGACCATAGCAAGAAACCATGCTCCTTCCTTTAGTTTGAATTCGGAAGACATAGATTCTTTATTATGAAGCCGTGCCGCCATGGTCTGTATATCAAGAAATTCCATATACTTCTGCGCAAACGGTTCTGCCATCACCCTTTCGATAATCTCGATCTTAGGATTCCATTCGGTATAATCTTTCATATCAATAATCATTTTTCGACTTTTTTTGACAAGCTCAACACGCTTTGTTTTTAAATCCAACCTTAAGATTAAATAATATGCAGTTCCTAATGCATGAAAAGCCTGCCGGGTTTTTTTGACCTGCTTTCCCAAGGTAACAGGGAACTCTTCACCGTCCATCTGCTCCAAATCCGGCGTTGACTGATGCAGATGCTGAACCAGCCATTTCCCATTCGTCCACCTATAGATAATCGTAAATCTTGTCTCCATTTTGAAACAGATTGAACCATCTTTAAACAGACCAGTAAAATCTACTGTTCCATGTGCAAGAACATGATCATCATCTAGTCTTTCTTCCTCCTGATATAAATTTTCTATTTCAAGTCTGATTTTATCTCTTCGTTTTACATCAAATTTAAATGATTCCAAAAACTCATGCAGATTCCTGAAAAGCTCATGTTTCCCAGTTCCGATCAGACTGACATTTTCATCAAAATAATTTTCTATACCCAAATCATTTACTGATTCAGCATTAATATATATTTTCATAAGTTGCTCTGTGAGTTTTTTGAAATTATCCATACGGTTTCCTCTCGCTTAGAAAGACTTAAATGGCTTTCAGTTTAAATTTTAAATTTACATATAAAATCGTTTGCTTTATTATATCACAGCGGCATACTATTCTGCCAACATTTTTTCAAGACAGGTGTCCTTACTACTACTTCAGGCATATCCTCACGGAGCTGCCTAAGTATTGTGACGAAAAAGGAAATATAGAACCGGCAAAACTGGACCAGCTGATGCCCTGGGCAGATGAGCTTCCCGAGAAATGCCGGAAACCACACCGCTTATAAAAGCGGCGTTAAATTTAAGGGTAGGCGCAGGATTTGACATTTACATAACTCACTACGTTACAGACAGAAAAAAGGCTTCCGGGGAATTCCCCAGAAGCCTTGATTTTACTGCATAAATTGAGATTACTCGATGATAGTAGCAACACGTCCAGATCCTACTGTACGGCCACCCTCACGGCATCGGAATCGTGTCTTTTGTGGTATTCACCGTGCTTTTTGTGGTTAAAATCGGTGTTTTTTCGCTATTTTTCGCAGAAAAATAAAGAATCATTTGTTACCCTCCACTACTGAGAATTTATCAATATCACTTTCCTTTTATCGAATGAAATGTGTAGCTACACGTTCCGCTTTTTCCGGCAGACCAAACATTTCTTTACCCAACGCAATACTCTTCATCAGTTTTCTTTCCTGTGATAGCCTCTTACATCCAGCTGCTTTCCGCTTCATCCAGCTTCTTCACCAACGTATCTTTAAGAGCGGTAAAAGCAGGAATAAAACTATCACGTATCAACAGAATCATTTCGTCCACTTCATCTTCATTGTATATATGGACAAAAGTATTTCTCTTTTTTAGCATAAGCAGCCATACTTCCGAATCACTGATAAATCCTATTTTATAAGCAAGTTGAAGAATTTCACGCGGCGATCCGGTCGAAGTTTCTTCTATGCCATGCATTCTCATAATTTCCTGTAAGGCTTTCCATGCAAGTTCGAAAGTAAGATTAAATTGTCCAATAATTCCTGTTCGATATATATCATTTGTTTCCGCCAACTTAAAATCAGCATTTGCTAACACCGCCAGACAGTTTATGAAGTTATCAAGCTTTTTCATAAATCACTACGCCATCCTTCTCTATTTCTTTTTTTAATTCATCGGAAATTGATACATCCGCCTGTACCACATCAAACATCAGGAGCGAATATATATTTTCCTTTACATCCCAATAAAAGCTATCAAAATCTCCACCGTATACTGCGATATCGACATCGCTTCTTTCTGTGTTCGTACCCCGTGCGCGGGAGCCAAACAGTACGATTTTCGTAACAGCATACTTTTGCGCAAAAGAACACAGTTCCCTTACTATTCGATCCGGTAAATGATATTTCATATTCAGTATTGACCCCTTTATATAAAATAAGTTCCAATATTTATTTTTAGCTTAGCATAATTTTACCTGATTAACAAGTTGCCCATACTAATCACATCTACAGACTTGAATTGAGATTTCATATATTCAAAGGGATTTAATAATTGTTATATTTTATTATCAAATATCTCTCAAGCCCTTGAAAACACTAAGTTTATCGCAGGTGAGTTTTCCCTTATTGTTTCCCTTGTATTATATTGTCCCATGAGTATTTACGAACTCTGATAAGGACAAAAACAAGGGAAAGATAATCCTCTAAAACAGTATAACATAAAATGAAAACGACATGGTGAACTGATTGAAATGCTTCTAATTTTTGTAACGAATGATTGATTGGACGATAAGGAGATATGATACGATGAGAACAATATTTGCAGAATACAATCCACAACGCAACAGCATTGATGTGTATACCAGTGCTGGTATGCTCCGTATTGACTGTTGGGAAGCTGAGAAAGATTTATAAACCACACCCGGATCAGTCTGTTCATTAAACGCACTTGCCATTGATGAACCACTTGAATATGCAAAATTATATCTTGATGGAACGATGCAAATATGGGTGGATGCAGATGACACTCTTTATTTATAATGTTAAATAATCCACAAAAATTCTAAAATTTTTCGGGGATTATTTTTGGCTTATATTTATTATTCAATTTAACTGATAATGATTCTCATATGAGATTTATCTTTAGAAATCATATCATCAATCACGCCAGTCTGCATCTGATTCCCATTTACATTCCGTAATCTGCATATTTGAAAATGTTGCCTTATATGAGCCTTCTGTCGGGCTGCATGCATATATTCCATAAGTAATTTTTTCTGCACCTTCCCACATATGGAAAATACGCATTTGTCTGAAATTTATGCCATCCTCACTGCATTCAATACAGTAGTCACTGTCCCTTCGTGAAAAACGATACCACATACTTTTAATATCAGAGGATATGTCTGTTGTTGCCCAGTCAGAATATCCATGATTGGTTACAACGCTTCCCAATCGCTGTATTTTTTCATTCTCATATTCTATAGATGCCTTAAACCAATTATCACTATTTAAATACATAGCCACACCACACTGGTCAAAACGACAGGTACTCTCGAATTCTGTTTTAACAATAAAAGAAAAGTACTTGTCCGTTGTTTCAACTTGAAATACTGGAGCATTATCATTTTGAAAACCATAATAAGTACGTGCCCATAAGTCGGTACCCCTTTCTGTAAGAATTACAACTTTATCCTCACTAATTTGTACCTGCTTTGGTTGACGTATCCATTTAGGATTGTTTTTCAAAAATTCAATCTTTTTTCTCACTTTCTTTTTTATTTTAATAAGCAACTATATTTAGTGCCTACTTTTCACTGTATTATAATTAGTAATTTTCTTTTGTCTTCTGCAAAGAATGACTCCTATAAGTAGCAACACTGGAAAAATAATTCCTGCCAAAATTCCCATCTTTAGGTTATCCCCAAAAGCTCCTGATACCATTCCAACCAATGTAGGACCTCCTGAACAACCTATATCTCCACCTAATGCCAGCAATGCAAACATGGCTGTTCCCCCTTTGGGCAAAGCTGCTGATGCCTTGCTGAAAGTTCCAGGCCACATGATTCCCACTGAAAGCCCACAGACAGCGCAGGCAATCAGATTTAATAGCGGAATCGAGAATAATGAAATCCCTAAATAGGATAAAATACATAAAAAACTACTATAAATCATAAAGTGTTCCAAATTGATACGGTCACCATACTTACCATAAAACAATCTTGATATTCCCATTAGAACCGCAAATGCCATCGGCCCTGCTAAGTCGCCGGCTGCCTTTGAAATTCCAAGACCTTTTTCTGCAAAAGCAGAGGCCCATTGACTTATTGCTTGCTCACTTGCTCCTGCACATATCATCATAATCAACAAAATCCAAAAAATTTTCATCCGAAACAATTCCTTTAATCCAAGTCCGGTATCTCCATCCTCAAGCAATGGTGCAATGGGAACCTTTGAAAAAACAAAAGCATTTCCAATTGGAATAACCGCCCAAATAATGGCTAATATTTTCCAGTTATCTATACCGACTACATAAAAGAACACGGTTGATATGAGTACAACTCCGGCGTGTCCCCAGCAATAAAAAGAATGCAACAGGCTCATTGCTTTTTCCTTATTGTCGGATGGGCAAGCCTCAACAACTGGACTGACTAGGACTTCCAAAAGACCACCACCTACCGCATAGATCATTACAGCAATCAAAATTCCAATAAAGGAAACTGGTAAAATCTCTGGTAAAACTGTAAGAAGGAATAATCCTGCCGCTGCTAGAACATGAGCTGTAATCATTGATATCCGATATCCTATTTTATCAACAAATCTGACAGAAAGAAAATCAACCAGTAGTTGTATCCCAAAATTAAAAGTCACTAACAATGTAATTTGGGAAATTGGAATATGATAGCATTTCTGAAAAAACAAAAAAAGCAGTGGTGTAAAATTATTAACGATAGCTTGTACAATATAACCTACAAAACAGGCTGTAATTGTCTTATTATATTGGCTTTTCATTTTGTCCTCCTCTAATAAATGTGATTATATCGTAAACTTTATATCTAGTCATTGTATAAAATCATATATTTATGGTACAATATAACAAATTTTATTATTTATGAGGAAATATAGCATGGAGACTTTTAAGATAACTACAGATGAAACACTACGAGAAACCATCCAGCATGGCAACAATCGTCATCCATTTGCATACTATCCTGATAATATTTGGAAATTTGACTTCCATCGCATTGACTGGCATTGGCATCATGAATTAGAATTTCTTTATACTGCTGAAGGTACTGCGCTCTGCCTTATAGGTACAAGTAAAATAGAACTACATAAAGGTTGCGGCATATTTATCAATAGCGGTGTCCTGCATCGTTTTGAAGCACAAAGCAGTACATTTGCACCTAATATTGTTTTTTCGCCAACCCTATTAGCACCCGAAAACAGCCTCATTTACGAAAAATATATTCTTCCTGTGATAAGCTCGTCTGTTCCATATCAAGTTTTCAGTCCATCCAACACATTTGGAAAACAGGTGCTACAACTTTTGTCGCAAATTTGTACTATTCAGGAAACTAAGCCGGATAATGAATTATGTACTATACAACTTTTATTTCAGCTTTGGAACATATTGCAAAAAAATATGGACTGGACTTCTGATTCTAACAGTATTCATCGATTAAATCACAAACAAGCAAGATTACAAGCTATGATGCAGTATATTCATGATCACTACATGGAAGAGATTACATTGGAGACGATTGCGGCATCGGCATCTATCAGCAAAAGTGGAGCTTTACACATTTTTCAAACTGGCATCCACTGTTCTCCGGTAGCATATCTAATTCAATACAGACTAGCACAGGCTGCTGAACAACTTTATATCACTCAAAAATCGGTTTCTTCCATTGCAGAAGAAACCGGATTTACAAGTTCCGGCTATTTCTGCCGGAAGTTTAGACAATATTATCATATGAGTCCAAATGAATACAGAAAGAAGAAAACAGAGGAAATTTCTTAATTTCTACTTTCTATAATCATACAATATTTGGAGATGATGTTGTTTTTCGTTTTATTATCTGTATCAATTATGCTGACAATATACTATTTATGCATCATATTTACAATGTTCAAAAGATAAAAGTATTCTATATGCAAATGGATAGATTTATATATTTTATCTATCTGTTTGCAATTTTAATAATAACTCCTTGTATCCCGCCAGCCTTTCATATACCACCTAATTGCAACATATACCAGTTGCACGAATAATAAGAGAAATAGCAGATTAATCGGTGTTCTTGTCTTTATCCAATCTCCAAAGTAGATTGCTATTTCCATGCTTATAATTGTTACCAATATGGTAATCATATCCCAACAGCACTTCTTATATAACCCGGCAATCTTTATCCCTATAAACGCTACAAGTATTCCCGCACCCACCAGACATCCACCGCAGATCAGTATTCTTATGCTATTATATGCATAGGCAAAAAGTAGTGAGTAGTCCGTAAGGGCAACAAAATCCCCAGTAGTTGCAGCTACTGGGGATTTTTATTCCGTTTGGGCAAGGTGGCTTAATCCTTAGGCTGGTTGCCTTTACTCGTTATCTCCGTCCAACCATTTGCAAATGTAGTGGCAAACTACACCCGCCAAAACAGAGATAATAAAAGCAGTGAGTATATCTTCCGTATCGTCTTGTGAAAATTTTTCTGCTTTTCTTCCACTGGTGTTTCTGGCCATTTCCCTTGTCGATACAATTCCACGCATTGCTTTTTGTACTCATAACTGTATTTCATAAAAATACCCCCCAATACTGAGTGTCCAGTATTGAGGGTACATATCACTTGCCGGGGTCTATTTTTATCATCACACGGAACACCGGCGAATTTTTTTCGCGTCACATTCTCTGTAAGTGAAACCCGTCAGAACAAAGCACCTCTCCACTGCATGAAATCATTGAGATACCGCTGCTTTATCCTCTGGCCACGTTCTTTTGAGCGCAGCATAGGAAATAAGGAAGTTTGCAAGCCAACCTGCCGGGACTGCAAGCCAAACAAAAGCAATGCCAAAACGCGGTGCACAAATCAAAGCAACAGACAAGCGGATTGCAAGGTTTACCATATTTGCAACGAGGAACGGACGCATAATTCCGAGACCGCGAAGAACTCCATCGGTTGCCATCTTGATACCCATGAAGATGAAAAAGTAACCAATCCACCTCATATAATCACCAGACACCTGATAGGCAAACGCCGTTCCGTCTTTTCCTAAGAACAGTGAGGAGATCTGCGTATGCAGCGCTTCAATGGTCACAAACGCAATGGCCGCAAAGCACAGATCCAGCACCAGTGCAACATGGTAACCTTTTTTGATACGCTCAATTTTCTTTGCGCCAAGATTCTGGGATACAAACGGCGAAACTGCATTGCCGATGGATACGAAGATCAGCGAAAAAACATTTTCTACCCGCATCGTTGCCGCATACCCGGCAAGTGCCTGTGTGCCGAAGGGATTTACCACTGCCTGCACGATCATCATACCGATAGACACTGTGGACTGCTGCAAAACCGATGGTACCGCAATGCGAAGCATGGAATACAGCTCCTGCCGGTCGAACCTGCTAAAGGAGCTCTTGTATTGCCGCATCCGAGACAGAAAGATCAAAAACGAAAACACGGCAGAAATTCCTTGTGCGATCAAGGTCGCAAGGGCTACACCAAACACCCCCAAACCAAGACCAGCCACCATCCAGAGATCCATAAAAATATTCAGGATAGATGAGAATATCAGCAGTCCCAGCGGAATTTTGGATTCACCGATGGAAGTGAACATGGTGGAAAGAATGTTGTACATGAATAGAAACGGGAAACCCACAAAGTAGACACGCAGATACAATACTGCTTCTTCCAATATATCGGCAGGGGTCTGTAATCCGCTCATCATGAAATGGGAAAAGCAAAAGCCAATGACACCAAGGACAACGCTTAAGATCAAAAAGCTGATCAGGGACGTTGACACAATGGTTTTCATTTTACCATAATTTTTTGCACCAAAATAGCGGCTTACAAGCACACCTGCGCCCACACCAGCACCAAGCGCCACACAAATAAAAACATTGGTCAGTGCAGCACAAGCACCAACAGCCGCAAGTGCCGAGGAGCCAACAAATTGACCAACTATTATGGAATCGGCCATATTGTATACTTGTTGAAAAAAACTGCCAAGGATCATCGGCATCGCAAAAACAGTCAGCGCTTTAAGGGGTGGATCTGTGATCAAATATTCATCTTTCGACATGATTATATTCCTTCCAAAAATCGTTTATCGCAAATTTTATCGCAAGTCAAGAAATTAGTGTAACATTCAAACGACATCTTTGCGATATGCAATTCACCGCTGTTGCATTAAAAAGTTGAATTGCTATAAATAACCAACAATCAATGTAACGATTGCTGCCAAAATCGCTTTACCCATATAATCACACTCCTTTGTCAAATTCTAAGTTGTAAGTTTCTTTACTATCATATCTTTAAAACTTGTTTTGCTTTCGCATTAACAAATTGGATAATTGGGCCTGAAATGATAACTGTAATAAGCGTGCATACACCAAACTTTCCGCCAAACAAAACACCTGTAACAACAACCAAAATATCCAATGCCATTCGGACAAATTTAATCTGCCAGTGATTTTTTTCTGCTAAAGCAAAAGTGACTGCCTCATAGGAGCCTCTACCAAGGGATGCCGACGCATATAGTCCTGTTCCGACAGCAAACAAAACCACTCCTAACAACATAATTAAAAAATTGATCCACTTATAGGTACTGTAAATATGGCAGTTAGCAAACAAATCTACACAGGTACTGTATACAATCTGGTACAACACAGTTCCTATATGAATCTGACTTTTATCGTAAATGAGCGCAAACAAAATCATTCCCAATGCTACAACAAAAGATGCTGTGCCAATGCTTATGTGAAATGTTCTTGCAATCCCCTGCCACAGCACCGCAAGCGTAGCTCCGCCAAATCCAGCATACAGTGCAAGTGTAATTCCATAAGCCGCAATTATAGAACCTATTACAAGGATTGCCAATTTCTTTAGTGTTTTTTTATTGTTATTTTTCATTGACTTTTAATTCAAGTACATCCGGACGGGCATAATGTCCGATTGCATCATGCTCCATTTTGCAGGCGGCAGGCAAATTCATATCAAGTTCTGCGTAAATGATAGTTTCTTTATCCCAGACAGGTTTTGTCAAATAATGCCCATATGGATCAATAATGCAGCTTCCTCCTCTGCACACAAGTCCTGGAAGTTCAGATACGATATTATACTCCTGCAGATCAGAAGGGTATGAACTGCGTCTGATAATCATATCAGCGTTGATAAAGAAACATTATCCTTCGATTGCAATATGCTGAATGGTGGCTTGCCACTCCGGATTATCATTGGTATTAGGTGAAATATAAATAGTGATTCCTTTTTGATAAAGTGCCACTCGGGCAAGTGGCATATAGCTTTCCCAACAGATCATGCTACCAATCGGTCCCCATGGCGTTTCAGTAACAGGAAAATACTCTTTATCCGCATCTCCCCATACAACACGCTCAGAGCCTGTCGGCTTCAATTTTCTGTGCACCTTATATGACCCATCCGGTTCAAAAATAACATTACTGTTATAAAGTGTTCCACTAACGGCATCTCTCTCAGAAAAACCAAGGCTGATGTATGCTCCTGTTTCCCTGGCTGCTTCTGCAAGCTGCTGGAATTCCGTCTCTCCAGCAACAACAGAAGCATCATAATATCGTTTCCAATCTTTTCGTCCATACTCACTTCGTTTTCCTACACTAAACCCAAAATTCATTCCAACAGGATATCCCGGAATAAAAAGTTCTGGAAAAACAATTAAGTCCGGCTTTTGAGTTGCGGCCTCATTAATATATCGAAGTGCCTTTTTCAGCGATGCACTTTTATCAAATATTACCGGTTCTGCCTGCACCAATGCGATTTTACAAATATTATCAATATCTTTCATGCTAATAATTCACTCCTCGTATGATTTTCTTTAGGTTTAAATCATCTGAAATCTATATCACTGTATATCCGGCATTTAATAATACAGTTAATGATTTTTCAAAATCCGCATCTTTCACTAAAATATAATCTGTGTTGAATGTAGATACCGCAAAAATTCCAATTTTATTATCTGCAAGTATTCCAGACAACTTTGAAAGAATGCCAATGAGTGAAAAATCCAAAATTCCTTGAATACGGAAACCACGCCACCCATCTTCACGTTCTATTGTGTTTTCAGGAACGTCATTTGTTTCACACACAAAAGAAATTTCTTCATCTGTTTTACCAATGAAGTAGAATTCCTTGCTTAAATCTATATCATCAATGTTTTTGACTTTACATACCGTTAGCAACCGCTCTAATTTATTTAATACCAGCAAATTACTCTCCTCCACAAATTCCGATTTCTCAGTTTCAAAAACTGGAATTGTTCAAACTTTTCAAATACTAACGTCCTTAATTCTGTTCAATAATTGATTTATAGTAGTCACCAAAGTCAGCAAGTGAATTAACAATTGGAAGCATTTTTGTTCCGAGTTCCGTTAAGCCGTATTCAACTCTCGGTGGCTGCTCATGGTAATCGTGGCGATATGCCAGCCCATCACTCATCATTTGTCTTAAACTATCTGTCAAAACCTTTTGTGAAATACCATCTATACTTCGTTGTAGCTCATTGAATCTCCATGGGCGCTCTTTCAAGTTACGCAAAATCAGCAGTTTCCATTTTCCTCCGATAAGAGATACTGCTGTTGCAACTGGGCATTCCGGTAATTCTTCTTTTGCTCGCATAATTCTCACCTCCGAGTCTATTGTAACACATTCATTTTTGAGTGTACAGTTACAAAAAGGTGCGTACTTGTTTTTGTATGTGCCTTACACTATACTAATACCAAGCAATCGGAAACTACAAATTAACTATGGAGGTATTATCATGGTAAATTACACAAAAACAACTATTGGAAAGGAAAACCGAATTGAGTTGCATGAAAAGTTGTCTTTAACAGGTGCAGAAATCAGTTTAAACGAACTATCTGCAGGAGCAAATGTCCCATTTATTCATTCTCATAAAGAAAACGAAGAAATCTATGGAATTCTTTCAGGTAACGGCAAAGCCATAATTGATGGAGAAGAAATCAGTCTTTCAACTGGAGACTGGCTAAAAATCGCACCTGCTGCAAAGCGTCAGTTTTTTGCATCCGATATTTCTGGAATTACTTATATCTGCATTCAGGTAAAAGAAAATTCTCTGGAACATTTTACAGCAGAGGATGCCGTAATCGGCTAATTAAAAGTATTTATTTACAAAAATGCACAGTTCACGATAAGCTAAGAACTGTGCATTTCTTTTTTGTTCAATATTATGTTTTCTCAATTTTCAAACAAGAAGTTACCGTTCAAACGCCAAATATCTCGTTCCTTGAAAAGTCAATTCTCCTGTATCTCCTTCTGCAAGCATTCCATATTCTATTCCAGACACCTGAAACTCCATTCTATCTCCGCTTTCCATCTGAAATGTCACATAATACATCGTATTTGTTGTAGTATAGAATCCATGTGCTCCACTCACATCACCTGCATTTGCATATTGATGATGTGTAATGTTTTCTCTCTTCGCAACAATAATAGCTGACACAGTTAATTTAGGTGACTGATTATTCTTATTCCACGTAACAAATCCCTGTCCCAAAGAAAAAATAATAATACCAATCACAATAATAAACACGATTGGAACTATAATACTCATCGGATCAAACATCCTCTATTCACCTCTCCTCATATAATCCAAGTTTCCAGTTCCACAAATTCCGATTGAGATTTCACCCGTTTTAAGAAATTTAACTGTTATATTTTGCTATCAAGTTCTCCGTAAACCATTGAAAACACTGGATTGATCGCAGGTAAGCTTTATCTCATTGCTTTCGCGTAGATTACTCGACGATTGTAGCAACACGTCCAGATCCTACTGTACGGCCACCCTCACGAGTCTTGCATTTTTAAATCAACGTGCTTTTCATTGATTTTTCTATATATTTTTCTTCGTATTATTTATTTTGGTGCCTTGTTTTCACGCGTTTTTGAAATTTTTAGAGCCAAAATAGAGCCACTCTCACAGCCGATAATTTTTCTTGTTAGTTCTTGTCACATGGTGCTGGCACCATATTTATACAATTAACAACTGATACCTCTCCAAATAGGAACTTGATTGTTAAAAACTTGCAAAATATTTTTCTAATGAATCTACAAACTCACCAATATGAATTCCATCAATAAATGAGTAATGAGTCTGTACAGATATAGGCACCATTATCCTTACATCTTTTTCCCAATACTTTCCCCAGTCAAATAAAGGTGTGGTATTATTTTTTAGCTGAATTTGTATGAGAAACATGTACATATTTTATTCGCAGCTAGGGGAACATTGAAAAATATCATTCCCAAGTGGGCCTGTGAAATAGGGTTCTTGTTTATTTGTAATCTTCTTAGTATTGACACAGTATTCTCTAAGGTTATCCATCATAGGAATATTCACCCTTTTATCTGAATTCTCTGAGGGAACACCTTCCCTGTTTTATTTTAGTATCGTTTTGGATTTTCTCTCATAAAGATAAATTCTGCTACAGAGCGGTCATATGTTTTAATATGTCCAAACAGCCAGTCAATCACATTCTTCTGTACAAGTTCACTGAACCGATCAGTTGGTCCTTCATAATCCTGAAGGTATTCATGCAGTTCCTGAATTGTCTTTTTAAACTCTTCATGTTTTTCATGATGGTTTTCACGCTCTGGATAACCGGATTTTTCCTGAAGCTTTTCCTCTTCTTTGAAATGAAAGTCAGTATATTCATCCAGATAATCCAGCATTTTGATTGCTTTTACTTTGCTGTCGCCATTTTGACAGGCAGTTACAAAGTTCTGGATACGGTCGATCAATTCTTTATGCTGGGTATCAATTATTTCATTTCCTGTTACTAAATTGTCATCAAAGGTAATATTTAAATCGTAAGTCATAATCTGGTCTCCATTTCTTTTTATATGTTCTCTTGGGATTTTTTTTGTCTGTCAGTTTCACACCTGCATTTTCTGCTTAGTCTTCTACAGGAACAAAAACATCTTTTCCTAATCCACAGATCGGGCATACCCAATCATCTGGAATATCCTCAAATGCAGTTCCTGGAGCGATACCTCCGTCTGGATCGCCTACTGCCGGATCATAAATATAGCCACATGGTTCACATTCATATTTTTTCATAGTTATTTTCTCCTTTTCAATGTTGATTCATTTTGTTAATAGATTCCTACTGAATTTTTCAGTATTTTGTTGCTTTTTTATGTATGTCTGTATTATACATGATACTTTCTATTTTGTCAATAACAGTAATTGTTATTATTTTTATTTTGTGTATTTTAAATTCAGTAATATCTGACTAAAATGTTACGAAAAAGACTGGTTCTACACTGTATGCAAGTATCAAGTTTTACGGGAATGAGAAAGACTACCCATATAATGCTGATATGTGCCAATTCCTTGCTTCCTTAAACGAGAGCCGTGAAAGTTATGAATCCTACTTCACGCCCAAGGAAATGTTTGACATCTGGAAAAAGCAGAAAGTCTCCGACTACTCTCCATTCCCGGTAACCAGGAAAACCTATCAGGAGCTGGATACCGTCACCAGATTGAAGCTGCGAAACGAGTATTTGGAGAAGCAATTTCAAGAAAAAAAGAGCGATAGCAAAAAAAATTAGAGCCATTTTAGAGCCACTAAGCCATTTACCATCAAATTGGGGTAGGTGGCTTTTTCATTTGTTCGTTATTCCTTTTTGATGTATAAAAAAACACAACCCTTACTGTCTTTCTTCGAAAGGTTCTTCCTTCTCCAGGCATCATTGCTTGAGATTCTTTTCCAAACAACCAATTTAAAAAGAACTACAATTCCTTAGATTCATTATTTATTTTATGTGTCGACGATGTTTTGCAGCTCTTACAAAACCAACGTTGCGAACCGGCTTTTGTCTTTCCTGATTTAACACATTTTTTACCACAAATAGGACAATTTACTTGATTCATTTAACCTTCCCTCCATGGTTCTAATTTTAAGGAAGATTAAATGCCTGCAAACCCTTTATTTTTAAGAGCTCACAGTACTTTCTATCAACACGTTTTGTCCTATAAGTCTATTTTCACACATACGGACATAAAAAAGGCTTCCGGGGAAATCCCCAGAAGCCTTGATTCAGATAAGCGCCAAACCTCGAAAATGCCATGCATTTTCTCGGTCGCGGGCATTCGTTAAATGCCCGCATATTCAATAAAAAACAGCCCTGTTTGTGCAAGCACAAAGGGCTGTTTTTCATCGCCTATTCGGCGCTTATCTCATTGCTTTCGCGTAGATTACTCGACGATTGTAGCAACACGTCCAGATCCTACTGTACGGCCACCCTCACGGTGCTTTTGAGAAGAAATTTATTTGTTTGAGATTGATTTTGCTTGCTTTATTGGTTCGTATTATTTAGGTTTTCATGTAATATCTGTGGTTTTTGAAATTTTTAGAACCATATTAGAACCACCACTTTTAATGTTCACCTCCGGAAATATTATTTTCAAAAATGTCCTCTGGAAATTCTGAAACATGCAAACCATCATCTGTATAGTACGAATTAATGACATAAGTCTTCCCGTCTACTATAAATAAGTCCTTGGATATGTATGGGTTATACTCTCCGTTTCTATAATCATCTATATTAAACGATTCTATAATAATATCAAATCTATTAACTGCCATAACCGCATGATACATTTTTATATTTTTTTCTTCACAAACACCTGCAATTCTTTCTATGTCTGTCGGATCAATTTCTAAAACATTTCCAAAAATAATACATTTAATAGCATTTTGAGGTAAATTATAATACATGTTAGGAGTCTTTTTAATTATTCTAATTTCTTTCTCATATTTCCAAAAATAACTTTTATACAAAAAATTATTATGCACTATTTCTGTTTCTCGGCTTTGCTGATCATCCTCTCTATCTATAAATATAGGTTTTAACTTCTTTTTCGTATATTTAACTTTTCTCAATTTTTCTTCGACATTACTCATATCAAATCCTATACATACACCACAATAATTATTTGCATAATGTGCCCACATTTGCATATTGTCTGGATGCCGACTTAAAGAAAGAATTTTATATTCGTCCAAGATATGTTTAAATTCTGGTTGCAATATTCCATTGCTTATATAGTAACTACTACCTAATGTTGAATAATATATCGGTTGAATAATTCCTTCTAACGGATCATTTAATTGACTTCTATTTGGAAAATACAATCTATTATTTTCTAAAATATCCATTACCTTATCAAAATCTGATATTTTTTCACCTGTTTTCTGGGACAATGGTCTGTATTTGTATACTAGCCCTTTCACTTTCCCTTCACCTTTTATTCTGCTACACATTTTAATCTCATTTTTTTTATTGTTCTTCATATTGTTTTATCATAAACCATCGTATCAATATAGACACGTTTACTATATCGCATTTTTACTTTCTATAAAACATAAATACACCATGCCACTTATCTCATCACATCCGCGCAGATTACTTGATGATAGAGTAGTGCGTTTATTTCTTGCTGTACAGCTACACTAACGGTATCAAGGCAACATTTTGGTGGATATTTCCCATGCTTCTTATGTCTGAAATCTGTATAATTTTGTTGATTTTACACACCTATTTGTATGATGTCTAGGCATCAGTCAGACAAGATGTTATCTAAACATTTCTTCATATAATGTATATATTGGATATTTTTTTAACTCCTGCTTTGCACTTTCTTCCATCTGTTTATAACATTGCTTAGCTTCATCTTTTTGATTCATCAAAACATATTTTGCATATTTTTCCTGTTCACTAACACATTGTATATTTCTCAGGGTCTTTATATCCTCTTTATCTAATCCATTGCTTCTCATTTTTATCTGCAATAAATTCATCATGTAAATATTCGATTTGCCAAACATACTAATTAACGTTTGGTAAAGTTCTTGTGCGACTTTCAAAAATCGACTATTATTTTTCCGTTCTCCATCATACACATGAATCATATTTAGTCCCGCTAAATTCATTGTCTCCGCTGTTACCTCGTTAATCTCTGAATTTAAAATCTGTTTTTCAAAAGTTTCTACGTCATATTTGTATAAATTCTGTAATATATATTTATTCAGATGCACAAACATCGGAACCTTGTAATGATTTCCGTTTTCATCAGCTACGTATGTCTGATATTCTTCAGTATAAATGGCATTCAGTATATCATTTTCCCCAGCTACTTTTTCCTTAAACACAACTACCGGAATACACTTCCCGTCAATAACCAAATTATATGACTCTGCTTCTTCTACTAATAATTCATTCTTTTTACCTGATTTCAGTAAAACAAGTTGTTCAAAATTTTTTAATGTTGTACTACTTATCTCATTGTATGGCTTATAGTATTCAAATCCAATTTTTGTAAGCACCTTATCTAATGCAATGTAAAATTCCAAATTAATTCTTAATTCTTCTGGAATCTTCGGCTTACTATATTTAAAGGGATACCCTCCTATATTAATTTCCGTATTTTGCATTCCAGCAAGCAAAAACTCAGCATCATGTCGTAGTGTTTTAATATCCGTCCTTGGTGTAAAATTAAAATTGCCACTATGTAACTCTATCCGAATATTTTTGCTCGGATAAATTGTTAATTCGTCATTAGAAGTTAATAAACTTTCGTATGAATCGTAAAATTTTTTTTCACCAACGCATATATCCACATTCATCTGCTTCTTAAGAAAATATATCGTACCTTCCGTCCATTCAAGTGGAATACTAAATGGATTTCCCTCTAATTTCCCATAAAAACCTACGTCTCCAGTTTTTAATCTTTGCATAACCTCATATTCATTTGTAGCTCCCACTACAGATGCTGTAATTTCTCTAACTTTCTTTATATCAGCTTGTTTAATTGCACTTTGGACTATTTGTTCATTTCCAAATCCTTGTTTTTTACTTTCAAGACTAAATTGTTTCACCGCTGCATACAATTTATCTGCTTTGGGAGCTAGCTTAGTAAAACTAACATTTATATTTTTCTTGTTTCCTTTTTTCTTGGCTTTATCTAAATAATATTTTACTTTTGTCGGAAATAATAATGTATAAAATATCTCTCTTCTTGCCCCATCTGCTGACATAAACACTTGGAAATATATTACCCCTCTATCGTTGCCATATACTTCTAAATCTTCTATTGATACAGGATAATTTATATAGCTCTTATTCAAATATATTTCATTGTCATCTATGTGGCCTTTTATTTGTACGGGCACTTTATCATCTATATTTTTTTTATTTTGATTACCATCCGATTCTTTATAAATCCATATATATCCATCTCTGCTTGGTTCTTTATCCATAGAATTAAACTGAGCTTGCATCGTTTGATGATTACTGATAATATTCTCCAAAACAACAAGTGCTCTTTCTTCTATTTTTGAATTTGAAAGTTTTGACATCTATGCACCAAATCCTCTCTATATCATGAATTGTTCATGATATTATTTATCTTGCAATCTTTCCACGTATTCATAAATACGTTTAAGCATTCCCTCTTTATCGCTTCCTAATTCCTGCTGTACCGTATCATTAAATCCCAAATATGTATTAAACCCCAACATGTACACAGCCATCGCCATTGCCAATTCATCATCTCTTTCTCCATATAATGCCGCAACCTTCCTTAAATCATCAATAACGGTATCATGAGGCACCTTCACACTACTCTCTTCATTTACGACCTCTTTGATTGTCTGCGGCAACACCATACACATCTTATAAAATGCGTTTTCTTCCCCCGTAAGAATCGCATAGAACTGATCCATACTAACACGGCGAATCAATCTATGCTGCACATTTTTACCATCAACCTTTGTTGTCCACTTGATATTTTGAGATTTTTTCGCAATGGCCTCAACAAGCAAGCATGCGCAATCATCATCTTCCAAGATCTGACCCTGCATTTTTATATATGTTTTTGCTGAAGATGCCGAATTCATTGTATTATGCTTATTTTTCATCTCTACATATAAAGTATGTACAATATCTCCATCCGGCATTTGTATTCCGTTCGGATTTTTATATATTACATCCCATCCGGCCTGCGGTACTTCACATCCATTAAAATATGAAAAGATATTCTGATGAAAATATCCTATATCATTATTATTCGATTTATCTCTTTGTCTGAAAATTTCGTTATTTACAATTTCTTCCCAACTTGTACGATATACAGACTTATCAAAAATCAATTTAATCGGATCGATTAAATTACTGTTAAACCTCCTCAAATCATACGATTCCAGCTTCTCTCCATATTTCATAATGGTTGCACGTACATGTTTTTTAAAATCTTCTTCAGATATAAAATTTAAATTCCAATCCATTACTTTACCCCCTTTAACGCTTTGCGTATTTCCACTGCAATATCATATGCCAAATTTACCGGAACTGCATTTCCAACCTGCTTATACTGTGACTGCACACTTCCGCAAAATTGCCAATCATCAGGGAATGTCTGGCATCTGGCATTCTCACGTACAGTAAAAGGCCTTGCCTCCAACGGATGACATCTTTCTGTCTGTTTTTGAGACGGTGATGTCAATACCGTTAAGGACGGTTCATCCAAGCTCATTCTGCGAAGTATTCCTGTCCTTCCACCTTCCATATCCCAACAACTTTTCATATATGCTTTCGCGATTTCCGGATCAATATCTCTCCAATACCCTCCTGCTGGCACTAACTCGAATATTTTCCTCTTATTCTCCCCATAAGGAATTCCTGGACCTTCCGGGCAATTCAATAACACATCCCTTAAAACGGGCTTATATTCATGCTCTTTTGGAAAAGAATATGAAATCTTATCCAAAAGATCATTCCGTATTCCGATTGTAATCAATCTCTCTCTCTTTTGCGGAACACCAAAATCCCATGCATTCATTACCTTTTTCTGAATTGTGTAACCAGCTTCTTCAAAAATATTTTTTATAGTTGCATATGTTCTTCCTTTATCGTGCGTCAATAATCCTCTAACATTCTCAAATAAAAACATTTTTGGCTGCAATTTTTCCAAAAATGTCGCATAATGATAAAAAAGTGTTCCCCTTGCATCCTCTAACCCCAATCTTTTTCCTGCATAAGAAAAAGCCTGACAGGGTGCGCCACCGGATAATAAATCCAGTTTACCTTTTTTTATGCCGAAATATTCTTCCAGATCTAACCCAGAAATATTAGCTATGTCATCATTGATCACATTCCACTCTGGGCGATTTGTCTTTAGTGAATCCGCTGCATCTTTATCAAACTCAATTAAACCTAAAGTTTTAAATCCTGCTTTTTCTATTCCTAATGCCAAACCACCTGCTCCTGCAAATAATTCTATGGTAGTATAGTCATTCTTTTTTACTTCAACCTTTGCGTCATTTTGTATTTCCACTACATCTTCAATTTTACAATTCAAAGTAAAACAAATCTTTTCTATTGTTTCAAATGACACTGGTTCATTTTTCCCTAATCTCGCTAATACATTAAAACTGATACCCGACGCTTCTTTTAGCTCTGTACGGTTCATCCTCTTATCAATTAATAATTTCCATAATTTATCATAACAAATTGACATTTTTGTCCCTCCAAGTTGAAATAATACTGATTATATTCTACCATATCTATAAATTAGCAACAAGCACTTTCTCACTATATCGTTAGATCCTCTCTTTTATACATCTTATCCACTATTGCCACTCTCTATATTTTTTGTTAAGATAAATTAAATAATTTAAAGTAAAGGTGTGTTTTATATGCCCAGAGACGCTGCCACAGTTTCAAAAAATATGAGTAAAATCCATAGCCATGACACTTCTATCGAAGTTCAGCTGCGTAAGGCTTTATGGCACAAAGGGTATCGTTACCGTAAAAATTACAAAGCTCTCCCCGGTTCTCCTGACATAGTCCTTACTAAATATAAAATCGCCATATTCTGTGACAGTGAATTCTTTCATGGTAAAGACTGGGAAATTTTAAAGCTTCGTCTCGAGAAAGGCAAGAATCCCGATTTCTGGATTAAGAAAATTGAGCGGAACCGCCACCGTGATTACGAAAATGACAAAAAGCTTTTATTCTTAGGTTATACTGTTTTCCATTTCTGGGGACAGGATATTATTAAGCATACCGATGAATGTATACAGGCTATTGAAGAATCCATCTGGGATAGTAGCTTGTCCTCTTCCATTGAATTTGACACCGATAATTAGAGATTTTACAAAAAGAAAAGAGCTCTCACTGAGCTCTTGTTTTTGGTGGCCTGGGGCTGCTTATCATCTATGCTACCATTACACCATATCGCCGCGATATCCCAGGCCTATAAATAAGATTGCTTTTTTCATCACATCAATTCCTTTCGTACCAATCCACTTTACAATGTCATATAATACACCAGAGACTATAGATTCCAAAAGTATTCTTAATACTTGGGCGATATCTGGAATCGAACCAGAATCTATTGCTAACTTTTTTCTTTATTATATCTCAGAACATCAGTTCTGTCAATCTTTTTCTATCTAACTCCTCTTCCACTACTACAATAACCTCTGTACTCTTCTCTTTCCTCCGTTCTCTTCTTTGCTTCCCGGATCTGCATATCCACAAACCCTTTCGCTTCTGTCCGTCTCTTCCATTCCTCTACCGCAGCCCTATATGCTTTATACTCTTTTCTGGCCGCCTGATATTCTTGCATAAACTCCTGGACTGTTTCATATCCATGCTCCCGTACAATGCCGGATAACCAGCGTTTCATGCTTGCTACCTGATGTTCCAATGAATCCACTTGCTCCTGCAGGCCTTTCCGCTCTTTCCTCTTAAATATCCCTGTCGCACAGGCCAGTTCATTCCTTACCCGCCCCAGTTCAAGCTCCCTGTTGAAAATGGCTTCGTTCTGATCATCCAGCTTTCTTTGGATTGATTCAAGCTGTTGGTATTTGGCTGCAAGCGGGCTTCTTACCGGAAACTCCAGTCTTTCTTCTTTCGCCTCCGCTACTCTTTCCCTTACCCTCTCAATCAGCTCTTTCAGCTTGGAAACTGCCTCGAACAGATAAAGCAAAAACAGTTCTGGCCTTCTTCCTCTCTTATCAATACTCGCCTTTATCTCTTCCGAAATACACACCCGCTTTATCTCCCGGATCTGCTCCTCTGCCGCTCCGCTGACCAGCGCCTGGTCCACCGTAGCGTTCCACTCCTGTCGCATTTCATTGTCCTTTGCTATCTCCTCGGCCTTGGGATTGTTCTTTCCGATTTTCTTAGTAGGCAGATACAGGCTGCCATGCTCGAATACCTGCAGCTTCTGCTTCTCGTCCGGCACTTCCTGATTGATCAGTTCTGTGTAAGAATGCTTCACTTCATCCAGGAAAGCTGCCGTTTTAAACCAGCTGTTCTTAGCTTCAAATAACTTTTTTTCGTAAACCTCTCCCTTCTTTATGACGCTGCAGCCCGGCTTTATCTCCCCATACTCGTCTAGTATCTCTTTCTTCGTCCTGACATGGACGCCTCGTTCATCATAGAACATGTTTCTGGAAGCCACCTTTATAATAGGCTTCTCCAGCTTCTTCCGCTCCGAGAAAATCAGGTGGATGTGGTAGTTGGTCTTTCGCTTATTGTGGTGCAGCGCCGCAATACACTCCACCCCGTACTGTTCTTTAAAATGGTCTGTAAATAACGCTAATACATAGCGGCGGGGATAATACTCCGTAAAGCTCTCTGGCAAGGCGATAATCAACTCCCTGGCCTCAATGCACTGGCCCTCTGCCCCGCTCTTCCGGAACTCTTCCTGATTACATTTTGCCAGTTCAGACCAGAATTTCCGCTCCGTAGTCTCATACACGGCATAGAGATTTTCCTGCCTGACAGGACTGGCGATATAGTTAATTCTGCCCTTTACGTTTGGCAGCTTCGATAACTGAATAAATGAATTTCTCGCTATAAGCAACACCATCTTTCTTTGTGAGTAGGCGCTCCGGCGCCTGTTTACGAACTCTCTGCCTTTCGGCAGCCAAGCCCCCTGCAAGGGCGAAATACACAGAGCATAAACGAAGTTTGTGCGATGGGTGTATTTCGCTCTCAAACGCCGAGGGCTTCTAAATCCTTTCCCGGAGCAGCTTCAAACTCCCGTCCTCGCACTGTGACTTCCACTCTGGCTATCCTTTACGGGAGCGTGTCACGCTCTCGTTTCCCTGTGAACAAACCTCATTTTCTATTTATCATACATAAAACACTCTGCTATACTGATGTTGTATTTACATCGAAATAGCAGAGTGTTCCTGTTATCTTGTGCCTCTACCGTTGCCGCTGCTGGGGCTCTTTTCTTTTTGGTTGTTCAACATATCCGCTACTTTTCTCTGCTGATTCGGATACAGGTGGCCGTAGGTGTTCAGGGTCATTTTGATGTCCCTGTGGCCCAGGCGTTCTTTGATAATCAATGGCTCTACTCCCTGATGAATCAGATAAGCCACGTGGCTGTGACGGAGATCGTGTACGCGGATTTTCTTTACTCCGCTTTTCTCACACTCCCGTTTCAGCTTATGCTGCACCGCCTCCGGCACGATAGGAAATATCCTCTCGTCGTCCGATATTCCATAGAGTTTATCCACATAATCTTTCAACTCCTGTGTTAAAAACTGTGGAATATCAATGACTCTTGCCGACTGCTCCGTTTTCGGCGTCGTAATAATATCCCGTCCCTCCGCACGGTAATAGGTTTTACTAATACTGATTTGATTCCTTGCAAAGTCAATATCTGATTTTGTCAGGGCCAGCATTTCTGCTTTTGTCAATATAAGTCTAAAAAAATTTGCTTTTAATTCGCAAAAAGCACCACTGTTTTCATCCAGTGATGCTCCTGCGAACAATCTTATTCCGTTTATGCTTTTTCTTCTTTGTAGAAAATGTCATCCATCTTCCAGTTTATCTCCATACGTCCTGGTTCATAAATAAAGACTTTCTCAATAATCTTCGACAGCTGTATTTTGTCAAAATCCTGCAATGCTGCAATCTCATTTACTTCCATTTCTTTTTCTGTTGCTTCATCACATTTTTTCTTCGCTACTGCAATCTCATTCTCCAATTCTGCTATCTGCAAAGTGATTTCTGAAATACGGGAAGTCGTTTTTTCCAGTTCTTCCATATACCCTTCCTTGTCCAACACTTCCGAACGATAATCAGAATACAATTTCATTTTTCTTGACGAGAGTCGCTTTTTTTCACTTACCAGTGTTGCGATATTTTCTTCTTTCAAAATTGTTTTATGCCATTCACTTTTCTTTTTCTCAAGATTTTCCGAAATGAGTTGTGCCATATTTCTGGCTGCATCCAGTACTGTTTCTTCTGCTTCTTTCCTGTCCATTTTACTTTCCGCACACCCACTAAGACCGCTGATATGTGCCTGCATACAGCGATACCCAGTCTCTCTGCTGGTAAAACCAAGTCTTCTTCCGCAGGTCGGGCAAAAGAAAATAGGGCAGGCTACTCCTCTTTTTGTAAGAACTCTTTTCTGGTTAGTAAACGCTTTCTCATTTGCTTTCCGGAATAATTCATCGGATATAATTGGTTCATGTGCATTTTCTACAACAATCCACTCCTCTTTATCATTGGAAACCAATTTATTGCTTCCTGTTCTTGCCACTCTCTTTTTATTCCAAATAATTTTTCCAAGATACACTTCATTTTTGAGCATATCTGAAATTGTTGTGACTGACCAGAGTTTCTTTTCTTTTTCGTTTTCTCTGTGCATTTTTATACCTTTTCTGCACATATACTCCCGGCATGTAAGCACATGGGTTTCGTTCAGATATTTTGCTATCTGTCCTTTAGTTTTCCCATCTGCCGCCATTGTGAATATCAGTTTCACTGTTTCAGCCGCTTCTGGGTCTATAACCAGATGATGCTTATCTTCTGGATCTTTAATATATCCATATTTTGGAAAAGCCGGCATATATTCACCGTTTTTAGCATGTGTTTTCATAGCAGAACGAACTTTTCTGGACAAATCTCTGCTGTACATTGCGTTCAACATATTTTTTAACGCTACACTCATTCCTCCAGTAAAACCAGAGGAATTGATACTGTCAAAACCATCGTTAATTGAGATAATTCGAATACCAAGAACCGGCAGGATTTTTTCCAGATAATTCCCCACTTCCAGATAATCTCTTCCAAATCTTGAAAAGTCCTTTATAACAATACTTTTTATACGTCCTGCTTTTGCATCCTCCATCATCCTCTGAAAGCCAGGACGGTTAAAGTTTGTACCACTGTACCCATCGTCTACATATTCAACTACTGGACAGTTAGTAAATTCGTCCTGTTTTTTGATAAATTCGTTTATCAGCATTCTCTGTGCACTGACACTGTTACTTTCAGCTTTTATACTGCCATCTACATCATTATCCTCCGACGAAAGTCTGATATAAACAGCGATACATTCTGTTACTGGCATAACTCAGCCTCCCGTTCTTTTGCATATTTTCTTAGTTCTTCCAACATATCATCATACACCAAACGTACCGTAATAGAACCGCTTTCATGTATTTCGATTTTTTCTACAAAAGCATTGACCATTTCCTTTGTCAGCGTTCTCGTATTGCGGTATTTATTGATCAATGTTTCCCATTCTTCCTCTGTGTGAAAATTTTTTTCATATCCAACCTGATGCTTTAATAAAATTTCCATGTTATTCTGGATCTCTTTTTCTGTTTCCGCATCCTGCTTTGAAAATGTTTCATACTGCTCTGCATCAATAATACGGCACACATAATCCTCAAACAATCTTTCCCGGTGTACTGCCACTTTTTCCAGTTCTTTCCGGCATTTCTTGATTTCCCTGTTAAACACATCATATTTTTTAATGCTTTCCTGTCTTTGATTCAACCGCCGAATCAAATCTACATTTTCAACATATACATTGATATGTGCACGTATCACACGCAGTACATAATCATTCACTTCCAAATCAGTGATAGAATGTGGCGTACACTTCCCGTGGAGCTTATTATTTCCACAGTAAAACCTACGATGACTGCCTTTTGTTTTCCCATATAAATACATGGTTTTTCCACAGTCTGCACATACAATTTTCTGCTTGAAAAAGTTGAAGTCTCTTACATTATTGCCATTTGATTTACGAGCTTCATTAACCCGTTTTACGATATGACCAATCTTTTCCTGTACCTCATCAAAATCCTTTCTGCTCACAAGTGCCTCATGGGTATTTTTGATAATGATCCATTCTTCTTTCTGATTCATTTTCTGTCTCTGTGCTGCCCAGGAATCATTCCATCAACATTGGTAAAACCCAGAGGGTGAGTCGATTTTGTCCTGATATGAATGAGGAGTCCTGAGTTCCTCGTCTCCATATTAACATAACTCTTCAGATTTTACCATCACTTTTTATACAGAAAGCAAAAGTTCCTCAAATGCATCTTCAAAAGATACTCCATTGTTTGCAAACCTTATTTTCACTTTTACATTTCCTATACAGACAAGATAGGGATTTCCCACCTGTCTGAGATATTGAGCTATTCTTTTTTCCTTCGTCTGATTCCGGTCAATCCTTATTTTTCGGATATCCTTCAATTCCTTCAGATCCACATCATCAAAATCCGTTTCCAGATAGTTTCTATATTCTTCTGCAGTCATGCCCTTCTCCCTCCATTCCCATCTGAATCCGTACTGCTTTCAGTACCCGATCCAGGCTCCACTTGTTCACTCTTCCGCATTTCTCAATAATACATTTCGTAGAAATGCTCATAACCTGTTCAGCCAGTGCCAGGCTTCCTTTTCGGATTCCCGTCATATCGTATTTGCTGATAAATACATGTGTTGGCAAATACCGTTTCTTATAAATCCTTGATGTCAGCGGAACTACCGTTATGACTGAACTGTATGTATTGGCTTTATTATTACTCACTACGATCACCGGTCTTACTCCACCCTGAACAGATGTTGTAGGAAACATACCGAGATCTGCCCATAAAATATCTCCTCTGCGGATTGTCATTTGTCCTCTCTCCAATCTATTATTTTTATTTGTAAAGCATCCATAGCGCTATATTGGCTCCACAGGAATACGGCAGAGTTTCTTTTCCATAAGGAAAGCTCTGCCGTATAACCTCTATAGCCAATTTGATTATTAAACAGTGCTCGCTCGATTCTATTTATCCTCGATACCCCGAATCGTTACTCCCGCATATGCAGGAAGGGAATAATAACCTGCCCGGATGCATACTCCGGACCACAACCCGGAAACTCTCGTTTCCAGGCTCCAGCAGTTCATAGGTTTACCAGTTACAGACTTCTCAGGATCTGCAAGTGTATCGCATCTCATACATATCATCGCATCACCAGCCTGCCAGCTGGCTTCGGTCAGTGCTTTTTCGCAGCATTACGGACTGAACTAAAAATCTTTGTTTTAAGTGTCATTTTCTTCCATTCTTCCTGCACAGCCGGATCAGGACTATCAAATCCTGCATCTATGGCTATCTGCATTTCTCTGCGTACTTCTTCTGGTGTTGTGTTGTACTTTTCTGCAATCTTCTCATAAATAGTTTTTTCTCTCATTTACCCGCCCTCCGGTTTCAAAGAATTATTTATAGTTCTTTAGAACTACTATATCATGATTCTCACTATGAAAAAAGATACTTTCACAAATGAAGCCATAAAAAAGAATAAAAAAAAGAAGAGCTTAATGCCCTTCGATTTCAATGCCTATTTCATTAGTCTACCAAAGCTCTGACAGCATTTAAAATTCTTTTCTGCTCGTCCTTTGGCAATTTCCCTATCATATCAGATAATTCATTAGTAACACCTGTGACAGAATGTGTCACAACATCTATCAGTAGCGCATCAGCCGATACATCAAGTGCATTGGCAATTGCTACAAAGGTATCCAACTTTGTTACTTTCAGTCCTCTTTCTATCACACTGACATGTGTTGTACTTAAATTTACCAGCGCCGCCAGTTCTTCCTGTGTAAGATTTTTTGCTTCTCTTGCTGCTTTGATTCGCTGACCAACCGCTTTTAAATCCATCATAGCACCTCCTTCAGAACGATAATTCGGTCTAAAATTAGTATACTGATGGATAATTGAAAGATACAGAATCCGCAAATCAAGTTATAGTTCTATAGAACTAGATTTCACTTTTTTATACATGCAACACACAAAAAAGCCACCAGAAGAATTAGTATCCCCTGGTAGCTCCATTAAAATTTATCATTTGTTAATGTGCAACACTCATGCTCTCGTCAATCCATTTCTGTACCATTTGAGCACTTACATTAAGATAGTGGGCTATTTTATCAACTTTCATTCCATCCGCAGCCATGGATAATGCTGAGGCTTTTGCTTTTTTCAGCTCACCACTTTCAATACCTTCACTATAAATCTGTTCCATCTCACGGCACATGAATTCCACCCCTTTCTGTGTTTCCTTCAATTCGTATACTCTGTCAGCAAGTATCTTACTGTGCATATCTTCTGCATTCTTACAGTGAAGATCATGCATCAGTCTGCCTAATTCTGTATCCTCTTGTTTCTTAGAATTTACATAAATAATATGAGCTTCATCTTTAAAATTCTCACTGACTTCTTCGATTTTTCTGTCTACATGATAAATCGGAAGTCCATAGCCAAGTGCATCATCTCTGGTAATAAAAATCACGTAGCTTTCCGGAAGGTCATCAAAATCCTGTCCCGGATTTAATGTGTTCATATCCATTAAACCACTATGATATCTTGCTCGTTTTGGAGATGCCCCTTCATTATCCTGTTGGATTTCTACATCCATCTGCTTGCCTTCAGAGTCTCTGGCAACACAGTCCAGAATAGCTGAACGTCCCTGTAAATTCTTATAGTCCTTTTGAAGAACCTGATCAATCACTTTCAGATCCTTTTTATCCATAATTACCTGCAGAACATATTCTGTACATTCCCGTTTCTTGAATACATTCCGCATAAACACATCGCTCATGATGGTAAGGTCTTTTAAGATACCCTTGTATCTTTCGTAACGTGTTTCCAATTCTTCTGTTTTCACGATTTCTTCTTTCACCACGTCCATTCTCGCCTCCATTCTTTGCTATGTCAGGATAGGTTCCTAAATGTCTCCTATCCCAATTTCATCTTAACATCAAAATCAGCTTTTCACAAGCCACTATTTATCCTACACCACTTGAAAACAATAATTTCCAATCAGCTTCATCCAACTATTATATTTATTCTTTTCACACACCTTTCGGCATATTTCATTCTCCATCAATACACAGAACATCTTATCATAATCAAATGCCCAAACAGCACCATTCACATGGTTTTCCACTGCTTTCTGATCTATGCTTTTCAAGCGTGTGACCATTTTTTCAATTTCTCCATTTCCCAAGTTACCGATATTTTTGCAGATAAACCGAAAGAAATTCAACGTTGCATATTCATCATGCCAATGGAAATCTTCTGGATTGTTTTTAATTTTACTGGCTCTCAGCTGTTCTTTGATTATCTGAGCAGCTACACCTTTCATCGAATCTTCGTATCTCATATTATTCACCTACTCTTCCTCAACGCCCAGTGACGGTTTAAATCTTTTATCCTTTGCCTGCGGTACCACGATCTCATAAAAATAAAATCCTAAATACCCAAGTGCCTGCTTCTTCATTTTATAAAAAGAAGTCCTGCCTATTCCTAACTCCTGCTGTACTTCCACATCTGTCTTATTATAATGACTGCAAAAACAGGAATGAAGGATTTCACTGAGCATCACACCATTCGGTGCATAGAACTTCACCAAAGTCATTCCCCGATAGATCATATCAGACAAGCCATAAATAATCATCAGATTATTCATCTCCCGGTGCATCTTTGGCACATTCAGCTGGTTGTTATAAATGCTCAGATAACTCAATGCATATGCCATATCTTCATTGATTTTCTCCTGGCATTCCATATCCAGTTCTTCTAACACAATCTGATTTTCCAAAATCAATTTCTGATAGCTTGTCATCAATTCTTTAATATCAGTATAATGTCTTTCGATTGTAACTTCCAGATAATCCTGTGCATGACTTGCCATCTGGAAGGTAATTTCTTTCATTGATTTAATTGCATAATCTCTGTCTGTCATCAGTTTCAAAATCTCCTTATCATCATCACACTAACTGGCGGTCTTTCAGACCAGTTCGCTTTCCCCATGATTTTGATGGGAAGCAATTACTTACTACAACTTGCAGAAGCGGATATCCAAAAGGCATTGTGGGAGCTGCCTTTGCTGACCGGAATCCATCTTCTTATGTAAAACCTACAGGAATATAAAGGGAAAGTGACTATCCCTGCCGGTTAATAATCCAAATAATATCGTCTATACCAATCTCTCCTTATGCTGTTTTTCTCTCCATAAACCATTTATCCACTTCGTAAAACAGGTGGCTTTCCTGCCCCTGTATCATACAGGTGTACATCATTCCTACACCGCCTGCCTTTCTGCTGGCGCATCGCTCGATTTTCAAAATTCTGTCAATGCTATACTTTCTTCCATCCTCCCATGTAAAAAATATGGGAACCAGCTGTCCGTCTTTCCGAAACTCTGCCACTACATCTACATATACTTTGTTCATGCCGACACCTCACTATAAAATCTCGATTGCTCTTGGCGATGCCGGGATTCTGCGGATATATCCATTTTGCTCCAACTGCTTGATTCTGGAAAAAGCAGATGATGTTGATTTCACCCCGATCAACTCTCCAAATTCCCGGACTGTCGGCGGGTATCCATGCTCCTTCGTATAATTCAAAATACATTGATAACTTTCTTTCTGTTTTCTGGTTAATGCTTTTTTCAAATCTATCCCTCCAATTACCTATGAAAATAACTGTGTGGATGGATCGTGTGCGTACCAGCGTCTAAGTGGGATAAGACTTTATCCTGATACATTGCCGCTCGCTGTATACTGAAATAACCAAACCGTCGTCTGATCTCATCTACAGTACGATCCAGCTTCTCTAACTTTTCCTTTTTCTCCTGATTTCCAAATAAATCCAACTGCACGGGAATATCATCTAACACAAGATCCGCAGCTCGGATTCCCAGGCTTCTAATGGGATGTTCCCATTTATAATTATCTTTAAATAGCTGAAATGCTGCAGTTACAATCTCGTTTGTAATATTCGTTGGCTGTCGTAAATGTATCTGTCTGGAAAAACTATACAATCCATTATCTCGAACTGTAATTTCTACTGTTTTGCATTTAAATCCATGTTTCCGCAATCGTGCAGCTACACTTTCTGCCAATGCTATTTGAATGATCCAGACATCCAGATCATTTTCCAGATTGCCGACACGCATTTCTCCGAGAATTCAATTTTCAGAGTAAAGTATTTGTACTCATCGTTTCTGCAGTCCACATTTTTAGCTGTTTGAACGATAGAAAGATATGCCATACCTTCATCTCCATAGCATAGCAAGTTCACGAGCAATCATATTTCTTTTGTTAAATTATATTCTCAGATGCAAACAAAGTCAATTTGTATCCAATATATTCAGTATTGAAATTTGTCACTTTTCTGTTGTAATAACTGCTTGTACAAACAAACCATAAGTCACATTATTACCCGTAATATCCGACTTGTTCTGATTATTCTACACTGTCCTTACACCCAAATCAACTCCTCTCTCCGGCTTATCTTTTCCCTGCTTTTCTTGAATAATCTTCTTATTAATTTCAAGCCGTTCATGAATAGATAATTTCTTATCTTTTCCAACTACCTCCTGCTTCTGCTGTGCCGGTTTTCTATCTGTCTTTCCTGCATCCTTTACCACTGCATTCGCTTCGGTACTTGTTACTCTCTCATCTCATCCAGTGCCTCTGCCAGCTGTTCTGTGGTCATCTTCTCTGGATACATTGCTTCCCGAACATCCCGCATCGGTACATACTTATAATCCGGCAATGCTTCATGAATTTTCTCAATTCCTTCCCGTACCAGTGCAAGCTCCCCATAAAACCGAACATCATCCATCAGATTCCCAAATACGGTATTTCCTTTTACGATTGCAAATTCGGCTTCATCATAGTAACTGTCTTCCGGATCACGATAGATAATTCCCATTGAGCATCCGAGATAAGCTGTTTCTGGATTCTCCCTATATTTTTCATAGACTGCCGTTATCTGATTAACATCGGTACTTTTTTCATAAGCTCCCATATCATGGAACTCATCGCATTCTGCAGCAAAGTATTCCAGATACGGTTCTTTCTTCGGTGGCATATTGTTGAGGACGTTATCAATCATGTTATAATTCGCCTCTTCCAGTTCCTCTACTTTTGCCAGTGGCTTATATTCGCCCTGGCTTTTCTGAATCTCTGCCATTACAACCACATCCATTTCTTCCACTTTTTCCATCAACTGATCATAATCCCCACGGATGCGTTCTCCAGTCCAGCCTTCGTCTTCCAGAAGTTCCTCTGCCGCTTCTTCAATAGAGATTTCATCATTTTCATAGACGCCACCATCCATCAGGCGGAAATCTTCATCGTAAAAGGAATAATCATATCCTTCTTCTGTCCTCTGAATAGCAAAGTAACGTTCTCCTACCTCATATGCCAGTTCACTAAGAACCTGTTCTTCCAGATTCAGGAAAGAATCCAGCTGTTCAAAACTGATACTGTCTACAAAATGAGCTGTTACTTTTTCCCCATCATTCAGAACTACGATATCACTGACAGACAGGGAATGGCCACGGAAGTCTTGCGGTCTATCAATGTTGAACCTTTCAAAAATATCATCCAGTGACGTATTTCCCAGTAATTCTCCAACATAGACCAGCTTATAATCTTCTTTTTTTATCTGCATACCATGACTTTCAATAAAACTCATATTCATAAATGCATAATTTTCGCCCAGTGAATCATCCTTGATCTGATAAATACCAAACCTCTTGGCGGTTCTGAGGCGCTGGGAAACAGCGAGGACAGCTCGGCACTCTCCGCCGCAGACAAAGAAAAAATGTTTGCACCTTATGAACAATACGGGATGACCTATGACGCGGTCAAAGATGAACTTACCTATAACGGGAATTTGGTTCGCTGGTTTGAGGACTATTATCCCATCAGTAACAACGAAACCGCCGGTATTGATTTTCTAAATGAGAACGGCACAGTAGATGTGTATGCTGTACGGGATTTAGAGAGCTTTTCAAAAGCGGCTGACGGCTCCGTTGATCCGGCGGGTAAACTGATTGGCTTAAAAGAGTTTACCCAGCAGGAATTTGACGCACGGGATATTGAGGCGTTGAAAAACAGCACATCCGTTGCTATGGCAGGAACGCCGCTTGAAGATAGCGAAACTGCAAAGCTCGTTGCAGAGTATGAGGCATTTGGAGTAACCTATGATGCCGAAAAAGATCAGTGGTATTTCAATGGTGAGGAAGTCCGCTATTTCCGGGATGTTCTCACTTCTAATGGTGAAAGCCTCACCAGCGGAAAATTCCAAGGCGAAATGAGAACGCTTGGAAGTGGTGTTGGCACAATAGACATTTATACCGTTCGTGATTACGGCCACTTGAACAGCGAACATCACGGAACATTAACTGGCATCGAGAAATACAGTCAAGAGGAATTTGACGAGCATACACAGGCCGGAATGTCTGGAAATCAGCCCATAGGTAATGCAAGCCATAACTAAATAAACCATCTATCTGCCGCACGACGGCAAAAGAAAAAAAGCCGTCGTACAGCAGCCTATCAATACGTCTATTTGAAACGGCGGCTCAATTTTCAGAGCCGCCGTTTCTCTTTGGATATTCAGTAACCCCACGGCGGCCCATAGGAGGGTGTCGCCGTGTCCATCTTACTTTCTCACAATTCCCATGACCTTCACCAGCTAAAAAAAGCGTAGCTCCCCCTCCGGGACAGTCTGGCTATGAAGGTACAATATATCAGTACAATTATGATAATGTAATTTCATGCGTCTGCATAGTGTCTTGCTGTGCGGGCGCATTTCTTTTGCTTTGCCTCGGGCCAACTTGGCCCGAAGTCATTCCCCGGTGCCGCTCCCCGCCGCCTTCGTTTCGGTCACTCGTCAACCAACAACCGAAACGGAGGTCAATATGGCTATTATCAATTTGCGGGACTATTACCCATTCTATACATCGGATTGCTTCATGGAAGTATCGGAAGAAGTTGCAGAAATGTTCAAAGAGTTTGATCGTAAAGAGGCTGCCTACCGGCTGCGTACATACCGCCACAAAGCCTACTATTCCCTTGATCGGGATGACGGACTGGAGCATGAGCATTAGTGTAAAGTCTGCAATATTGGCAACCTTTTTTGGCGTTACAGTAGGTGCCTTGCTATGTTATTTGGCAAATAAGGTATTAGCCCTGAAATTTATCCTTTTTGAGTTTAATATATTCCCGGTTCTTTTATTCTCCATTTTGCTCGTCGGGTTGCAGATTTGCATTAGCTATGGAGTTAGCCGATCCATTGAAAAAGATACTTTGGTGGAACGGTTGAGAACGGAATAATAACTGTATGGAATCGGCGGGGTGGCCTGTGCTACCCCGCTTTTTTACCGTTCCTCAAGGAAATTTTTGAAATGTCCGAGCGTTGTAACATTTCACCCCGATTTTCAATGAAATTTTTTGGCCGCTGTAACATTTCGCGGACATTTGGGTTTTACAATGACCTTATCAACAAAAGTGGGGAGGCAACGCAATGGAACTGACCCCGACCTTGATTTTAAATCTGACGCTGCTGATCGTCCCGCCAGTTGTCCTTGTGCTGGTGTTCCGGCAATGGCTGGCCCGGTATGTCCGCTGGACGGTTGCCTTGACTGCTCTCTGTGATATTCTCCTGTTTTGGGATGAACTGTTCTACTATGAGAGCTTCGGCCTGTTCGCGATGCTGATTCTGGTACTGTTGGCGGCCACTGGCGCAGCAGTTTTCCGCATTTACCCCAAGCAAAGGAGGCGAACAATATGGGCAAAATTTTAATATTATCCGTCACTGACCACGAAGAACATATACTCAATAAAATTATGGAAACTATCGCAAACGAGCCGGAGCTTAACCATATTGCGCCTCCTCTCCCTTGCAACATTCTTTCTTTTACAAATCTGGAAATCCGGCTGAAGGAGCAGACAGTGTCCTGCAGCGGTCAACTTGTTACTCTGACTCACCATGAGTTTGCTGTCCTTACATATCTGGCTCGTCATCCTGGCTGGGTATTCTCAGCCAGCCAGATTTATGAGGCCGTATGGGATAGAGACGGTGAACGCTGCGGCACTGCCGTTGCCAGTATCATCAGTCAGATCCGGCGCAAGTTGACGCCGGATACACCAAAGGGTGGCTATATCCGCACTGTACTGGGCAGTGGATATAAATTTGAATCCGTGATATAGGAAATGCCGGACATAGGCTTATTGGCTCTGTCCGGCGCTTCTTTTTATATAAAATAAGGCTGCAAGTATTGCTTCCTGTGTTACTTGAAAAAAACATATATAAATTCGACAAACGGCAGTCTACTCTTCCCCAAATAGACTATTTACAGCCGGTTCACTTAATTGCAGTAGAAAGCAAAGAGGGACTGGAAAAAATCAGCAAAGGGGCAAATATTTATAATGCTCCTCTTGCAATTATTGTATGTGCAGATCATAACAAAGCATGGGTTCGCCCATTTGACCAAAAGCAAACCGGAGACATTGACGCAGCTATCCTAACAGACCATATGATGTTGGAGGCAACAGAATTAGGTTTGCCTTATTCAGTTCATTCTGCTGACTGTTGATAAGAGCGTCCTTATCCTGGTTCTCCTTGACCAGACGCTCCCTGACTTCCTCGTCATCTTTGGAAGTTTCTATTTCAGAAAGCTTCTTATTCAGGGCATCATACCTTTCATTCTGATGATTGATCTTTGCAACCACTTCATCCATCTGAGCTACAAGACTTTTCACATACTCTAAATCCTGTGGCATCTGCTCTTTGGCTTTATTAAGCTTTTCTAATACCACATCAAACATCCTGCGCATGTTTACTGCTGTATCATCTTTTTGGACTACCTCTCTGATTGCATCAATCGGCACACCTTTTTCATAGTAATCCAATGCTGTCTGCATCTTAGGTGCTGCCATCCTGCTATCTTTCAGCAGCGTTAACAACTCTTCTGATACACCCTTATGCAGACATTTTGATAACACCTTCATCTGCTCAATGTCATAACTTTTGTTAAGATACAGACCGATTTCATCATCAGTCAGTCCATATTCATAATCGCTTTTGACAAGAGCAATAACCTCACTGTCCATATGCTTATTACGAAGAATCTGTATCTTTCTCTCAATCGCCATTTCACTTAATGGCTCTCTTTTTTCTTCCATATATGCCTCCTAACCACTAAAAAAACAGCCTAACGTACCGGCTGTTCTTTTCTGTCTCTTATTGTTTCTTTGTCATACTGCTTCTCTTCTGACGAAGCTGATACCGTAAGTTCCTTCCATATTGATCTTCCAAGATTAAGTTCCTTTGATACCGCCCGTTCTGCCTTACAGTCCTGTGCATACTTGCTCTCATATTTTTTTCTAAGACTCTCGGCCTCTTCCACACTGTATCCCTGTGCCAGAAGCTCAGTGTTAAGCCTTTCCCATGCATTGTGCTCATCTTCAAAGAAGGTATCCCCACTCTGATAACACGATTCCGCATCATCAAGCCCCCGGATCTGTTCAGCCTTGTCAAAAATATCTTTGAATCTTTCCTTAGCCTTATAGGTCTTACTCTTTTCCTTTGATGCTTCTTTTTTCTTATCCGTCAGATTATCAAGTACCGATACAAGTTCTTCCGCACTCTCAATCTTATGCCTTACCAGAAATAGATACTGCTCCTGCAGCTTATGCATCTTTCGGATATCATCCTTATACTTCCATACCTGACTATATGGCTTCTTTTTCAGCTTTCCAATCCGGTAAAGCTTTGCATAATACCTTTTCTGCAAGCCTGACATCTTCGCCCTGCGGTATCTTTTGACATAGCACTTTACTATCGCTGCCTGCTTTTCCTCATTCTGTGACTGGTAAAAAGATAAATCTTCCTTCGCAATACGCTCCACAATAGCTTCCTGTGAATAATTCTCGCCAAGAGTCTTACATCTTCTGAATCTTGTCATCCCCTGTGGTCTGACTGCCAGATACTTTCCCTGCTTGACCTCATATCCTTTTTCCGACAGCAGTTCCAGAAATCCTCTGAAATCATTTGCCTGTAAAATGCAGGCATCAAGATCTCTTTTTATCATATCTGCCCACACAAAGCTGCCTTCACGATATTCGCTCCAATCCTTATAATTCTCGTGCTGTTTCTCTTTGCTGCCATCCTCCACATCTATAATGGAAAGACCATACTCCTGACACAGCTTATTGGTAATCGGCTGGATATACTTTGCCCAGTCACCTTTCTCGTAGCGATACTTTTTCCCATCCACAAAGCTTACACTGTTAAATACAATGTGTGAATGAACATGGTCTGTATTATCATGAACCACAAATACCGCTTCATAGGCATCGCCAAGATATTCTGCTACAAACTTCTGTGTTATCTCAAAAGCCCTGTCCGGTTCCACCTCATCCTCTTTGAAGGAAAGAATGATGTGATACCCCTGTCGCTTGTCTGTTTTCTTTGATTCATTCATTGCTGTGCTCCTTTCACTTTGACTTCATAACAAATGACGTATTTTCTCCATAACGCAAAAAAGAGGACATCTTCTAAATTTCTTTAGAAAATGTCCTCTTAGTAGTTCATATTTGATTGAATCTTTTTCTTTTCAGATTGTGTACTCTTTCATACTGATGTAAATGACTATGTCAAAATGCGTCTTTTAATGCGTCCTTTGACGTACTCAAATGCCTCAACCCCGCATAAACACTAGGTTTATTTATCCAAGCTCTTCATTGTCGGGAACAGCAGTACGTCGCGGATAGCTGCGGAGTCTGTCAGCAGCATGCACATACGGTCGATTCCGAAGCCGATTCCGCCTGTGGGCGGCATACCGATCTCCAGAGCGTTCATGAAGTCCTCGTCAGTGGTGTTCGCCTCGTCGTCGCCCTGCGCCAGCAGCTCCTCCTGAGCCTTGAAACGCTCGCGCTGGTCAATCGGGTCGTTCAGCTCGGAGTAAGCGTTGGCCATCTCCCAGCCGTTCATGAAGAACTCGAATCGCTCTACGTATTCCGGATTCTCCGGCTTCTTCTTGGTCAGCGGAGAGATCTCAATCGGATGATCCATAACGAAGGTCGGCTGAAGCAGATGCTCCTCTACGAATTCCTCGAAGAACAGATTCAGGATATCACCCTTCTTATGGCGCTCCTCGAACTCTATATTGTGCTCCTTCGCTGCGGCGCGGGCCTCCTCCAGGGTATGAATCTCGTTCCAGTCTACGCCGGAATATTTCTTGACAGCATCTACCATGGTGATACGTTCAAAGGGCTTACTCAGATCCATCTCAATGCCATTGTATACAATCTTTGTGGTTCCCAGCACGTCCTGAGCCACGGTACGGTACAGGTTCTCGGTCAGATCCATCATGCCGTGGTAATCGGTGTACGCCTGATAGAGCTCCATCAAAGTGAACTCCGGATTGTGACGGGTGTCGCAGCCCTCGTTACGGAATACACGGCCGATCTCATATACACGCTCCAGGCCGCCCACGATCAGACGCTTCAGGTACAGCTCCAGAGAAATACGAAGCTTGAAATCCTCATCCAGCGCATTGGAATGTGTAATGAAGGGACGCGCTGCCGCGCCGCCTGCATTGGCCACCAGAAGCGGAGTCTCCACCTCCATGAAGCCCTGTCCGTCCAGATAACGACGGATGCTGCTGATAATTCTGGAACGTTTGATAAAGGTATCCTTCACTTCGCTATTCATGATCAGGTCGGTGTAACGCTGACGATAACGTACGTCGGTGTTGGTCAGTCCATGGAACTTCTCCGGAAGAATCTGAAGGCTCTTGCTGAGCAGTGTCACATTGGCCACATGGATAGAGATCTCGCCGGTCTTGGTGCGGAACACTTCGCCGGTGATGCCGATGATATCGCCGATATCATATTTCTTGAAATCCTTATACTCTTCCTCGCCCACGTTGTCTCTGGCCACGTAGCACTGGATATTGCCCTTCAGATCCTGCACGTTGCAGAAGGAAGCCTTACCCATGACACGCTTGGACATCATACGTCCGGCGATGGTTACGGTCTTGCCCTCCAGAGCTTCAAAGTCATCCTTGATCTCCTGGCTGTGATGTGTCACGTCAAATTTTGTAATCTGGAACGGATCCTTTCCGCGCTCCTGCAGATCTGCCAGCTTCTCACGGCGTACCTTTAAGAGCTGATTGATATCCTGCTCCTGTCCATTCTGATTCTTCTGTTCTCCCATTCCTATACTCCTCTCGTATGCCGATTACTTGGATCTCTGGATCTCAAGTACCTTGTATTCAATCTCTCCTGCCTGAGTCTCGACCTTGATGGTATCGCCTACGCGCGCGCCAATCAGAGCCTTTCCTACCGGAGACTCATTGGAAATCTTACCGTTCAGGCTGTTTGCCTCAGAGGAACCTACCAGCTTGAACTCCTCTTCCTCGTCGTATTCCACATCCAGAACCTTCACTACGCAGCCTACGCTGATCTTGTCCAGATCCACCTCGTCCTCTACGACGACTTCTGCGTTCTTCAGGATCTTCTCGATCTGCTCGATTCTGGCCTCGATGTCACGCTGCTCGTCCTTGGCTGCGTCGTACTCGGCGTTCTCGGACAGGTCGCCCTGCTCTCTTGCCTCTTTGATCTTCTGTGCGATCTCTTTTCTCTGCACTACCTTCAGATCCTGGAGCTCGTCCTCCAGCTTTTTCAGTCCCTCATAAGTCAGTAAATTTTTCTTCTCGCTCATTTTTTACATCCTTCCTGGTTCTTATCTATTCCATTATATCTTTTTCTGTCGCATTTATTCCTGTCGATGCTCTGGAAAATGGGACAAACGGCACTGACCCACCTTCAGAATATCCACGATATTATACACTCAAAGGCGCTGATTGTCAATCGCTTTCCGTGGCTGCTTATGGCTTTTTCCTTACAACTTTTCCCTTACATTTCCTGTAAAAGCTCTTCCATTTCCTGAAGACTCTCTACGCTGTTAATCTTTCCCCTGAGCTTTGCGGAACCGGGCAGTCCTGTAGTGTACCAGGAAATGTGTTTCCGCATCTCCCGGATGCCCGTGTAATCGCCCTTGCATGCTACCTGCATCCGCGCGTGGCGGAACATCATGGCTTTGATCTCTTCCCCGGATGGTTTGTCCAGGAGCTTTCCGGTCTCCAGATACTCTGCCACCCGATGAAACAGCCAGGGATTGCCTCTGGCAGCCCGGCCAATCATGACGCCGTCGCAGCCGGTGCTATCAAGCAGTGCCTTTGCCTTCTCCGGGCTGTCCACATCCCCATTTCCGATAACGGGAATGGATACGGCCTCTTTCACCTGCCGGATAATCTCCCAGTCCGCCGTTCCCGAGTAGAATTGCTCCCGCGTGCGGCCATGGACCGCCACTGCCGCCGCGCCGCTGGCCTCGGCGATCTTCGCAATCTCCACCGCATTCACATGATCGTCGTCGAAACCCTTCCGGAATTTCACGGTCAGGGGCTTTTTGATCGCCCGGGACACCTTCGTGATAATCTCCTCGATAAGCTTCGGGTTTTTCATCAGAGCCGATCCCTCTCCGTTACCCACGATTTTCGGCACCGGACAGCCCATATTGATGTCCAGAATGTCGAAGGGCTTGTCCTCAATCTGCGCGGCAATCTCCGCCATCAGGTCCGGCTCGGAGCCGAAAAGCTGTAAGGACACCGGATGCTCCCGGTCATTGATTTCCATCAGCCTCTCGGTGTTGCGATTGTGATAGGCGATAGCCTTGGCGCTGACCATTTCCATGCACACCAGTCCCGCGCCCTGTTCCCGGCATAACAGACGAAAAGGCAGGTCACTTACCCCTGCCATCGGCGCCAGTATCACCGGATTCGGAAGCTCCACGCTTCCTATCTTTAGCTTTCCCATGAAAAAATTTCCTTTTTATAAAATAAAATCCTGCCCGACGGGCTTCTGTCTTACGCCCGGCGCTTTTTCTCATGCCCGCGCTTATTTTTGCGGGTATAGGCCGCCTCCTGCTTCCGAAGCTTCCAGAAAAATACGCCGCTGGCCGCCAGACAGATAATAATAGCGCCTATCCACAGCACATACACTGCCTTCATAAACGGCAGTCCCGTCACAAAGCTCTCGCTTGCAAATTCACCCAGATACCAGTGCCAGTCCGCCGCAATCAGTGCCAGCAGCACACCAATATACAGGAAGGTCTGGGCACGCTTCTCACTTTTACTCATCCTGCTTTTTCACCTCAGCGGGCACAGCCACTTTCTTTTTGCTTAAGACAAAGAAAAAGACCGCTCCAAACACAAACATAAATATGGCAATAAACTGGGACGTGGACAGTACGCCCACGCTTCCCCTCTCCAGATCGCCCCGGAAATACTCCAGCACAAAACGACCGGCGCTGTAAAGCATAAAGAAGAGTCCCGTCACCTGTCCGTCATGTTTCTTCCATTTTTTTACAAAGTAAAGCAAAATGGAAAAATGAAGGAAATCCAGCCCGCTGGAAATAATCTGGGTCGGGATCAACGGCACACCGTTGGGGGCGTAAGCGGAATTGTGGAAGGTAATCGCGAACGCGCTGTCCGTCTCCCGCCCGTAGCAGCAGCCTGCCAGCAGGCAGCCGACGCGGCCAAATCCCTGGGCCAGTGCCACGGAAGGCAGCGCCAGATCCAGATACGACAGCAGATTCATTTTCCAGATATGACAGTAAAGCACGATGCCGATAAAGCCGCCGATGAGCGCGCCGTAAATCACAAAGCCCTCCAGCAAATCCCGATATAAAAGGCTCGGATCCTCGACAATCTGAGGTAAAATCGTAATATAATACAAAATCTTACCACCCAGGATTCCGCCGATGACCGCCCAGATGGTCATGCCGAAGACCCTCTCGTCGTTAAGGCCTATTTTCCGTGCCCGGTATTCCGCCAGACAGTAGGCTGAGAAAATACCAATGGCAATCATCAGGCCGTAGCCGTACACTGTAAACGGTCCGATTTTCAAAAGTTCGTTATGCATGTTCTGTCTCCTCATTTAAAAAGAATACGCGGTAAAACATTTCCAGAGAAGCCAGAAGCTCTTCCTTGTCTCTCCGCAGTTCCTTGATTTGCAGGCTGCTTCCGATCTCATCGAAGAAGAAATCGTCCTCATGGCTGGATACCCGGAAGACCAGCGTGCCGTCCGGAGCGAATTCCAGAAGCAGGATGCCGCCCACCTGGTTTACAAAAAGCACACACATGATTTTCAGCTCGTCCTTGATGGTCGCAGGCAACGCCGCAAACTGCTCGTTAAAAAAGTATTTTTCCTCGTAGGAATTGGCTCCGCAGAGGACTGTATTTTCCTGTTCCATATTTTCTCCCATTTTATACATACCCATACACGCCGCGCACTGATACCTCACCGGCATAAATCTCATCCACCCGGCCGTTCTCCCGGCGCACCAGAAGTTCGCCCTGGTTGTTTATGCCCAGAGCCAGTCCCGTATATTCATTGCCCGGTTCCAGCACCCGCACTTCCCGGTTCCGGTTGACCAGCAGCCGGTTATATTCGTCAATCAGAAGGCTCAGGTCCTCCGTCCGCTCAAAAAGCGCGTAATATTTTTCAAAATATTTCATACAAAGGGCGATCAGCTCCGCACGCCGAAAATTATGGCCTGCTGCCAGTCTCAGAGACGTCGCCTGATCCAGTTCTTTTGGAAATTTCTGGGTGTTCACATTGATGCCCGTACCGATGACTACATAATGGATGCAGTCCATCTCCGTACTCATTTCCGTCAGGGTTCCGGAGACCTTTTTGCCTTTCAGCACCACATCGTTGGGCCATTTAATCCCGGCTGATTCGCCGCCCATCAGCTCATTGATGGCATCTGCCACCGCCATACCCATGACCAGCGTCAGCATGGACGCATGCTCCGGATGGATATCCGGTCGCAGTAAAAGGCTCATATAGATGGCCTCTCCCGGCGGGGAATCCCAGGCACGTCCCCGGCGCCCCCGACCCTTCGTCTGCTGATCTGAGCAGACCAATGTCCCGTCGGGCGCATTCTGCTCTGCCAGCAGCTTCGCCTGAATATTCGTGGAATCCGTATCTGCGAAGCAAACCAGGCTCTTCCCCATCTTCTCCGTATGGAGATAACTGCGAATCTCCGCCTCGGTCATGGCGTCCGGCGACGTCAGAAGACAGTACCCCCGATTCGGCACACTGTCAATCTCATAGCCCTCTTCTTTTAATTTGCTGACTGCCTTCCAGATGGCAGTCCGGGACACGGAAAACCGGTCGCACAACTCCTGCCCGGATACATAGCCGCCTCTCTCCCGAAGTGCAGCCAAAACCTCGTCCTTTATCATAAAAACCACATCCAGATGATATTGAATATCAGTGCCACGGCCATCAGCCCCGCGAAAATCGAGCAGATGTAGCCGGTCACCTTTTTATTTTTTGCCAGTTCCATAATGCCCGTCACCGCCGACATAACTGCTCCCAACAGAAAGGCGAGGGGAATCAGCATTCCCCCCTTACTGCCAAATAAAATCAGGATAGCCAGAATCAGCACCGCGCAGGCCAGAACCATGGAAATCATTTTCCAGTAATAATAAGGGTCCCTGCTCACATGGCTTGCTTTTTTCATGCTTAAGCCCCCAGTGTAGCTGCCATAACCGCCTTGATGGTGTGCATACGGTTTTCCGCCTCGTCAAAGACTACGGACTGGGCGGACTCGAATACCTCGTCGGTACACTCCATCTCGGTGATGCCGAATTTCTCCTGAATCTGCTTGCCAATCTTTGTCTTCAAATCGTGGAACGCCGGCAGGCAATGAGTGAAGATAGCCTGGGCTCCCGCATTGTCCATGACCTTTTTATTGACCTGATAGGGCATCAGCTCGCGGATGCGGCTCTCCCATACCTCGTCAGGCTCTCCCATGGATACCCATACATCGGTATAAATGACGTCGGCGCCCTTTGTACCGCTCATAACGTCCTCGGTCAGGGTAATGGTCGCTCCGGTCTCTTTTGCCACGCCTTCACAGTAAGCTACAAGCTCCGCATTCGGGAAATAATTCTTCGGCGCGCAGGCGGTAAAGTGCATACCCATCTTTGCACAGGCGATCATCAGGGAATTGCCCATATTGTAGCGGGCATCTCCCATATATACCAGCTTTACGCCCTTCAGATGGCCCAGATGCTCCTTGACTGTCAACAGGGTTGCCAGCATCTGTGTGGGATGATATTCGTTGGTCAGGCCGTTCCATACCGGTACGTCAGAGTATTTCGCCAGCTCCTCTACGATCTCCTGTCCGAAACCGCGGTACTCGATGCCGTCAAACATGCGGCTTAAGACCCGCGCGGTATCCGCGATACTTTCTTTCTTGCCAATCTGAGAACCTGACGGATCCAGATAGGTGGTTCCCATGCCCATATCGTGAGCCGCCACTTCAAAGGCACAGCGGGTACGGGTGCTGGTCTTCTCGAAAATCAGCGCCACGTTTTTGCCGCGCATATCGCGCTCTACAATACCGGCCTTCTTGCGGGTCTTCAGGCTGGCCGCCAAATCCACCAGATACTCAATCTCCTCCGGAGTAAAATCCTTCAATGTCAGGAAATCGCGTCCTTTTAAATCCATTTCTTTTGTCCTCCACCAACGTCTGTATTCATACTTATTTTACTGTTCACATTCACTATTCCGAGAAGTTCCTGTGAACAAAGTGAACAGTAACAATCAGGCTGCTGGCCCAAAATATTCGGACCGCAGCCTTTTATTCTTCGTAAAAATCAGTTTTCCTTTGCTACCTCTGCCACAGCCTTCACCATACCGGCCAGTCCCTGAATATCGGACGGGATGATAATCTTGGTAGCCTGGCCGTCTGCCGCCTTGGCAAATGCCTCCAGGCTCTTCAGCTGCAGTACCGCGCTGTCTGCAGATGCCTCTTTGAGCATCTTCAGGCCGTCCGCGTTCGCCTGCTGTACTTTCAGGATAGCCTGCGCCTGACCTTCCGCCTCACGGATGGTCGCTTCCTTCTTCGCCTCTGCCCGAAGGATGGCTGCCTGCTTCTCTGCCTCTGCATCCAGAATCGCGGATTCCTTCTGTCCTTCCGCTACCAGAATCGTAGACTTTTTCTCACCTTCAGCGCGAAGGATTGCCTCACGGCGCTCTCGCTCTGCCTTCATCTGCTTCTCCATAGCGTCCTGGATAGCAGCCGGCGGGATGATGTTCTTAAGCTCTACTCTGTTTACCTTGATGCCCCAGGGGTCTGTGGCGATGTCCAGAGACGCGCGCATCTTGGTATTGATAACCTCGCGGGACGTCAGAGTCTGATCCAGCTCCAGGTCTCCGATGATATTACGAAGGGTAGTCGCTGTCAGATTTTCGATAGCCATAATCGGATTCTCCACGCCGTAGGCGAACAGCTTCGGATCGGTAATCTGGAAAAATACAACTGTATCGATTCGCATGGTTACGTTATCCTTGGTGATAACAGGCTGGGGAGCAAAGTCTACTACCTGCTCCTTTAAGGTCACGCGCTTCGCCACACGGTCAATGAACGGCGCCTTGAAATGAATTCCCACACCCCAGGTTCCCATGTACGCGCCCAGACGTTCGATAACCAGCGCCTGCGCCTGGGGAACAATCTTGATGCAGGAAGCAATAATCATCAGAATAAATAATACAAGTACCAGTACTAAAATAGTTCCTACAAAATTTGGCATAATCAGCCCTCCTTCTTCTTTCTCACAATCAGCTTCACGCCCTCTACGGCTATGATTTCCACAGGGACATCCCCGGAAATGACTTCGGAATCATTTTCTGCCCGCGCCGTCCAGGTCAGGCCATTTACAAGAACCTCTCCACGCCCTTCCAGATTGTGAATTTCAGCTGTTACCACGGCGGTTTTTCCAATCAGGCTGTCCACATTGGTCTTCTCCTGTTTCTGGCTGTTGAAAAACCGGAGCGCCCAGGGTCTGGTTCCGAACAGCAGCACCAGAGACACCACGCAGAACACTGCCCACTGGATCACAGGCGGGACGTCCAGCATTGCGAGAACAAACGCTGCCAGCGCCCCTCCGGCAAACCAGATGGTGGTCAGGCCCAGCGTAATAATCTCAATCACAACCAGTACAATCAGTAATATCAGCCAATACATGGCATCCATCGCTTCGCACTCCCCTTTCTGTTGCGATTTGTAACCCCGAAAACTGCTTTCCTGCGGGGTTTACCTATTGCTTATCATACTATAGTTTCCCCTTTTGCACAAGAAAAATTATTATTAAGAATTCTGAAAGGGGCCGCCGCGTTTCCCGCGGCAGCCCCTGCCTGATTTTTCTTATCCTTTAGTAAAATACGTGATTTCCGATCACAATATGATCGCCGCTGACCGGAGAAGCCGCGTTCTTGAAATGCGTAAAGCTTCCCACCGTGGTGTAACCGTTGATAGCTTCCTGCGCCGCCTGACGACAGCTGGCCTTCGGATTGCTTAAGTATCTTCCTATGCTTCCGTTGCTGACCACGCCAAACTGACCCGGCGCGTAAATAGCTGCCAGAATACTGCTGTAGCGGCCGCTGCGCACACGGTTCATGACCACCGCGCCTACGGCTACCTGGCCTTCATAGGGCTGATTGCCGGCCTCCGCCTGAATCAAGGCTGCCAGAAGGGTAACCTCGTCGCCATTGACCTGCATGGCAGTGAGCTGCTGCTTCAGCTTCTCCCGCTTCTCCTCAGCCTCTTTCTTCTCGATCTCTTCCATGGTCATGGCTTCGCCCAACTCATAATTCACATCCACAAACTCTGCGGAAACGAAACCTGTCTTATCCTCCGCGTACTGCACCTGTACCCATTCGTCCTGCTGCTCGATAACCGTAAGCTTCACGCCCTCTTCCACGTTTTTCAGAATCTTCGCTTCCGTGCTTGCCTCGGAACGAATCCGAAGTCCGCCGGTCAGGGAAGTCGCTGTCAGTGTGGCAGCCTCCTGGGATGCCTCGTAGGCATCCTGGCCGAAATGCAGGTATTCATTGCTCACATAGCCTTCCACGTTACCGGACTTCACTTTCGTCCAACCGTCCTCTGTCTGCTCGATGATCATGCCGCCGTCACCCTTAAACATCCGGCCAATGGCCTTGGAATCCGCATTTGGCTCCTGACGGACCGTCACATAATCCTCTACATTGGCGAGAACCTTTTCTCCCCACTCATCCTCTATCTGCAGTGCTTCAAAATCTTCGCTTGTCAGATCCGCCATAACGGACTCGATACCTGCTGATGTCTCAACCTCCAGGTTATCAAAGCCGCAGCCCAGAACCCAGACGAAAACTAATGCCAAAAACAGAGGTATCTTTTTGCTGATTGCGTTCATAAAAACCTCCTGTAAGTCTTAATTGCAATGATGCGAGCTGTTGATATTTAACATTTTTATGTCACATATTACAATTATTATTACAAATGTTACATTTCTGTTACGAGAGGTATTGTAGCAGAGCAAACCGCATTTGTCAATAATTTAGCCAATTCTAACCGAAAACCGACTATGATTCCCCTCATCCAAAAGAATGAAATTGCGTGCAGTCATTCAAGTGTCACCCATTTTTCCGAATTAGCATATGTTATATTGTTTTGTATAGGAATATACGACGGTGAAGGCGAAGCTTTTGAAATAGGACGGACGAAGGTTCGGGCAGCCGGGGCGGCAAAAATTTTCCAGACTCATCCCAAACTAGGGATTCGCTTAGGAAAGTTTTTGCCGCCCCGGCTGCCCGAACCTTCTGGTTTTCTATTTATCGTCTCTGACGATAGGCTTCGTACATGAGGATGGCTGACGCTACGCCTGCGTTCAGGGATTCCAGTTGGCCCTCCATGGGGATTCGAATCAGGGCGTCTGCCTGTTCGGTCAACTCATCCGTCAGGCCGTTTCCTTCATTTCCGATGAGGAAGGCGGTACCGCTCTGGTAGTTCTCCTGGTCGTAGAAGTTCGCACCCTTCAGGTGCGCTGCGTAGGAGAAGATCCCGTGCTTTTTCAATACTTCCACTGTCTGGCACAGATCTTCTGTATACAAGGTCGGAACCCGATATACGGAACCCATCGTAGACCGGATCGTCTTCGGATTATACAGATCCACGCAGCCCTTGCTTAAGATCACGCCGGTCACGCCCGCGCCCTCTGCCGTCCTGAGAATTGTTCCCAGATTGCCGGGATCCTGCAGGTTCTCAAGGAGCAGTAACAACGGCTTTTCCACCTTCAAAAATGCATCAAGCGAGCTTTCCTGCTGCCGCACGATACAGAGCACGCCCTGGGGCGTCTGGGTATCGCTGACGGTCTTGAATACATGGTCGTCCAGAATCTCATAATCCAGCTTTTCCGCCTGAATCCGTCTGGTAAGCGCTTCTCTATGCTTTTCATAGAAGCTTTCTGAAAAATAGACTTTCTCAAGCCGCTCCCTTGGAGCCTCCCGGAACATTTTCGGGCCCTCTACAAGGAATACACCCCGCTCGTCCCGGAGTTTTCTTTTTTTATTCAACTGAACCAGCAGTTTTACCTGCTGGTTCGCCGTACTTGTTATCATATAGTTAATATCTCCTAACAGTGCTTGGACAGGTCTTTTGCCACCTGATACTGGTACGGATCGATGCCCTTTACCATGGCAAGCGCCTCGTCGATATCGAAATCCTGGAAACGTCCGTGCTGGTACCCTACTACGCGGTTGGTCTTGCCCTCGCAGAGCAGGTCTGCTGCCATGGCTCCCATCATGGATGCGTAAACACGATCTTTGCAGGTGGGGCTTCCGCCTCGCTGCATGTGACCCAGAATGGTGGCTCTGGTCTCGATGCCGGTGGCCGCTTCAATGCGGCGGGCCATACTGGTGGAATGTCCGACGCCCTCGGCATTTACAATGATGTGATGCTTTTTGCCACGCTTCCGGTTGGCGATAATGTTGTTGATGATCTTCTGCTCGTCGTAGTCGTAATTCTCCGGAAGCAGAATATCCTCAGCGCCGTTGGCGATGCCGCACCACAGGGCGATATAGCCTGCGTTACGTCCCATAACCTCGATGATGCTGCAGCGCTCATGGGATGTAGAGGTATCACGTACCTTATCAATGGCTTCCATGGCTGTATTCACTGCTGTATCGAAGCCGATGGTGTACTCGGTACAGGAGATATCCAGGTCGATGGTGCCCGGTACGCCGATGGTATTGATGCCTAAGGCCGCCAGCTTCTGGGCTCCACGGAAGGAACCGTCTCCGCCGATGACTACGATGCCGTCGATGCCGTGCTTCCGGCAGATCTCCGCGCCGCGCTTCTGGCCTTCCTCGGTCATGAATTCCTTACAGCGGGAAGTGAACAGCATTGTACCGCCGCGCTCAATGGTGTTGGATACATCATTTGCGGACATATCTATAATCTCTTCGTCCAGAAGTCCGGTATAGCCTTTGAGAATTCCTTTTACCTGTTTGCCGTTTACCAGTGCTTTACGTACTACAGCGCGGACTGCCGCGTTCATACCCGGCGCATCGCCGCCGCTTGTCAGTACTCCGATGGTTTTAATCTCTTTTGCCATAATGATTCCTCCTCGCGTCCGTCCGGGTTCTCATCTCCTGGACTGTTACTGCCAATCATTTTATAACATCCTTGAATGTGATTTTACTTCATCCGCCTTATATTTTCAATACGTTTCTCTACAACTTTTACATTTCCTTTACCGAAACTTTTTTCCAATTTTCCAATCAATTCCGGATCTGCGTTTACATTTCGTCCTGCAGGAAGACGCTTCACGCTCTTCTCTGCCGCCGCGTAAAGCACCACCGGATCTTTTCCGTCGCTGTCGGCAAGCATCGTCAGCAACTCCTGCTCCCGTTCCAGACAGGACGCCTGATTCGGGAACTGAATCCACAGCTCTTTTCTGCCTGCGTCAAAAGGAATGATCCGGTCGCAGATAAGCTTACCCGCCCGGTCGTCGCCCACGTCCGCATGGCCGCTGATGAAGATCTTCGCATCCTCCTGCAGTACCTCGCCGCTTCGCTCATACACATTCGGAAATACGACTACTTCCACCGTACCCAGCAGATCCTCGATCTGCAGGAAGGCCATGACCTTATTGTTCTTGGTGTATTTGATGGTTTTGCCGGTAATCATGCCGCCGATGACGACGGATTCCCCGTCATGCACCTTCGCAGCTCCGCTCTCCTCATCCAGGGCAAAATCCGTGGTCACCGCTGTAATGTTCTTCTTCCAGCGATCCATATATTCCTCCAGCGGATGGCCGCTGACATAGACGCCCAGCACCTCTTTTTCAAAGGAAAGCATGAGCTCCTTGGGGTACTCGTCCACATCGGGCAGTTTGGCCTGGAAGCTCTCCTTTTCCTCCTCGCCCACCAGGTCAAAAAGGGAAAGCTGGCCGGTCATCATGGTCTTCTGGCTCTGGGCCACGCCATCCATGATCCCTGCGTAGGCTATCATAAACTGCTGCCGGTTGCCGCCGAGGCTGTCTAAAGCGCCCGCCTTAATCAGGTTCTCCACTACACGCTTATTCACATCCTTGCCGCCCATGCGCTCAATGAAATCTGTCAGGCTCTTAAAACGTCCGCCAAGCTTCCGCTCCTCAATGATGGATTCCACCACCGGACGGCCAATGCTCTTGATCGCGCATAGCGCAAAACGGATCGCGCCGTCGGACACGGAAAAACGGGCCTCCCCCTCGTTGATATCCGGGGGCAGAATATCAATGCCCATCTGGCGGCAGGTCAGGATGTATTCGGATACCTTTCCCGAGTTATCAATGACAGAGGTCATCAATGCCGCCATGAATTCCACCGGATAATAATATTTCAGCCAGGCCGTCTGATAGGCCACCACCGCATAAGCTGCCGCGTGGGACTTGTTGAAGGCATACTTGGCAAAATCAATCATTTCATCATAAATCTTCTGGGCTGTCTGCTCTGGAATGCCGTTTGCGATACAGCCCGGCACGCCCTCCTCCGGATTTCCGAAGACGAAATTCTGCCGTTCCTTCTCCATGACGGAAGCCTTTTTCTTGGACATGGCACGACGTACCAGGTCGCTTCGTCCCAGGGTATAACCTGCCAGCTTCTGTACGATCTGCATAACCTGCTCTTGGTAGACAATGCAGCCGTACGTGGGCTTTAAGATCTCCTCCAACTGAGGGCAGTCGTAGGTGATGCTCTCCGGGTGATCCTTACCCTTGATGTACTGGGGAATGAAGTCCATGGGTCCCGGACGGTACAGGGAAATTCCGGCAATGACGTCCTCCATGCTCTTTGGCTTCAGCTCCTTCATGAATCCCTTCATGCCGCTGCTTTCCAGCTGGAACACACCGTCGGTCTTACCGGTTCCAAGGGAAGCGTAAACCGCCGGGTCGTCATAATCTATTTTATCAATGTCTATCGTCTGTCCGGTTCGCTCGGACGCCATACGGGCCGCGTCCTGAATGACCGTCAGGGTACGCAGTCCCAGAAAATCCATTTTCAGAAGGCCCAGCTCTTCCAGGGTAGTCATGACAAACTGAGTGGTGATGGAACCGTCGGAGGCCCGGGACAGGGGTACATATTCGTCCACGGATTTCTGGCTGATGACGACACCCGCCGCGTGCATGGATGTGTGTCTCGGAAGTCCCTCCAGGCGCATGGACATGTCGATGAGCTCCTGCACCTGCGGGTCATTTTCGTAGTTCTTTCGAAGCTCCGGGTTCATTTTCAAGGCTTTTTCCAGGGTGATATTCAGCTCCTGGGGCACCATTTTCGCGATGGAATCCACAAAATTGTACGGCAAATCCATAACACGGCCCACGTCCCGGATGACACCCCGGGCCGCCATGGTACCAAAGGTCACGATCTGTACCACCCGGTCCTTACCGTATTTGCGGACCACATAGTCGATGACCTCCTGCCGGCGCTCGAAGCAGAAATCTACGTCGATATCAGGCATGGACACACGCTCCGGATTCAGAAAACGCTCGAACAGCAGCTGGTAGCGCATGGGGTCGATGTTGGTGATTCCCATGGTATAGGAAACGATGCTTCCGGCTGCGGATCCTCGTCCCGGCCCCACCGCGATGCCGTGCTCTCTGGCATAATGAATGAAGTCCCAGACGATCAGGAAATAATCCACGTAGCCCATTTTCTGAATGACGCCAAGCTCGTAGGTCAGACGGTCACGCATGGTGCCGTCGTCGTCCGGATAGCGCTCGGCCAGGCCGTCGAAGCACAGCTTGTTCAGGTATTCCCAGGAAGTGTAGCCTTCCGGCACATCGTATTTCGGCAGCTTGGTGACGCCGAACTCGATTTCCACATTGCAGCGCTCGGCGATTTTACCCGTATTCTCCAATGCATCCTTCGCATAAGGAAACAGAGCCTCCATCTCCTCGGGAGACTTCACATAATACTGGCCGCCCTCGTAGCGCATACGATCCTCGTCCGCCAGCTTTTTGCCGGTCTGGATACAGAGCAGAATGTCGTGGGGCTTCACGTCCCGGGCATAGGTATAGTGACAGTCGTTGGTGGCTACCAACGGAATATCCAGCTCCCGGCTCATGCGAAGCAGCGCCTGATTGACCGTCTTCTGCTCAGGAATGCCGTGATCCTGCAACTCCAGGAAATAATTTCCTTTTCCGAAAACTGCTTCATACTTTAATGCGGATTTTTTTGCCTCGTCGTAGAGTCCCTTCTGGATGTACCGGGGTACTTCGCCTGCCAGGCAGGCAGACAGGGCGATGATTCCCTCGTGGAACTCCTGCAGTACCTCCATGTCCACACGGGGCTTATAATAGAAGCCTTCCACGTAACCCCGGGACACGATTTTCATCAGGTTGGCGTAGCCCTGGTTGTTCTCGGCCAGCAACACCAGATGATAATAGCGGTCGTCGCCGCCGGTGGTCTCCTTGTCGAACCGGGAGTTGGGAGCTACGTAGACCTCGCAGCCCAGGATGGGCTTGATCCCCTCCGCCCGGGCCGCCCGATAGAAGTCGATGACGCCGAACATGGCTCCGTGGTCGGTAATAGCTGCGGCAGTCATGCCCAGCTTCTTCACCTGGGCCACGTATTCTTTTATTTTATTGGAGCCGTCCAGAAGGCTGTATTCTGTATGGGTGTGTAAATGTACAAATGACATGGAGTCTCCTTATCCCAGTTTTTTACAGATCTCGTTTAAAATCTCATGGGCAGTTTCTTCTTTCGAAAGCAGAGGCAGCTCCCGCTCCCCGTCCTTCGTCAGCACGGTCACGCAGTTCGTATCCCCACCGAAGCCCGCGCCTGCCTTTCTGAGACTGTTGGCGCAGATGAGATCACAGTTCTTACTCTCCAGCTTCTTCTTCGCGTTCTGAAGCAGATCTTCCGTCTCCATGGCGAAGCCGCAGAGCACCTGGCTTTCCCGCTTGTGCTCGCCCAGATATTTCAGAATATCCCGGGTTCTGGTCAGCTCAATGGAAAGTCCGCCCTCGGCCTTCTTGATTTTATGGTCTGCGGTCGTCACCGGCGTATAATCCGCCACGGCAGCGGCCTTGATAATCACGTCGGATTCTTCCGCGCGCTCTTTCACGGCCTCAAACATATCCTGTGCCGAAGTCACACGCACTACGTTCACCAGAAGGGGGACTTCTGCCTCGGTGTGTCCGGCTACGACGGTCACATCAGCACCACGCAGCATGGCCGCATGAGCCAGCGCAAAGCCCATTTTCCCGGTGGAATGGTTGGTGATAAAACGCACCGGGTCGATGGCTTCCCGGGTCGCCCCCGCGGTTACCAGCACCTTTTTTCCCGCCAGATCCTTCTCACAGGCGATTTCCTTTAAAATATATTCCAGCAGCAGTCTTTCGTCGGGCATCCGACCGTCGCCGCTGTCGCCGTTGGCCAGCATACCGGTCTCCGGCGGGATGATTTCGTAGCCGAAGCGGGCCAGCTTTTCGATATTATCCTGGACGATGGGGTTGTGGTACATGTTGTGATTCATGGCCGGAGAAATGATTTTCTTACAGGGGCAGGCCATGACTGTGGTGGTCAGCATGTCGTCGGCAATGCCGTTCGCGATTTTGCCGATCACATTGGCGGAAGCCGGAGCCACCAGCACCACGTCCGCCTGCTTAGCCAACGCAACATGCTCCACATTATACTGGAAATTCCGGTCGAAGGTGTCGATCAGGCACTTATTGCCGGTGAGCTGCTCGAAGGTCAGCGGCGTGATAAATTCCGTGGCGTTCTTCGTCATCAAAACCTGTACGTTGGCGCCCAGTTTTTTCAGCATACGCGCCAGATTTACAATTTTATACGCAGCGATACTGCCGGTCACGGCCAGCACCGCGGTCTTTCCTTTTAAGGTTTTATTATCAAATGTCATCGTATTTCCTCCCAGTTTATTCCCCTTGATTATAGGGGAATTTCGCATTTTTTTCAATACAAAGGCCCCTGAACTTTTTATTTGCTTGAATCCGCTCATTTCCTATGCTATCATTAGCCCGTAATTGTATTGTATCCCCGCTTGGGGAATAATAACAAGGAGGAAAACTGAATATGAAAACATCTACCAAAACACGGCAGCTAACCGTTCTCGGACTGCTGACCGGCATCTTACTTCTGATGGCTTATACGCCTCTGGGATACCTGAACATCGGGCCTCTGGCTATCTCGTTCAACGTGATCCCTGTCGCACTGGCTGCCATTACCCTGGGACCTGCAGGCGGAGCTGCCGCGGGAGCCGTATTCGGACTGACCAGCTTCTTACAGTGCATCGGTGTGGGCGGAGTGAGCTCCATGGGAGTCGTCCTTTTCGGAATTAACCCTGTACTGGCTTTTATCCAGCGCTTTGTACCCCGTCTTCTGGACGGTCTGCTGCTGGGATATATCTTCCGCGGTGTAAAGAAGGCTTCGAACGCGCGTCTTAGCTGCTTCGTTACCGGCTTCTTTTCCGCATTTTTAAATACGCTGTTTTTCATGACCGCACTTGTGGTTCTCTTCGGTAATACCGAATACATGCAGGGCCTCATCGGCGGCAAGAATATCATTCTTTTCGTATGCGGCTTTGTAGGCATCAATGCTGTCTGCGAGATGCTTTCATCTACAATTATTACCGGAGCAGTGGGCTTCGCACTTTTGAAGGCTGGCCTGGTTAACCGCGACTAATTTTCGGAAAATGATTTATTTACGGAGGAAAACATGATTCTGACCATTGATATTGGAAATACGAATATTGTCATGGGCTGTTTTCTTAAGGATCAGCTTCTCTTTCTGGAGCGTTTTTCCACGGAGCAGGATTCCACGGCCCTGGAATATGCCACCATTATCCGGGAAATGCTGGATCTGCATGAAATAAAGCCTTTCCAAATCAAAGGCGGCATCATTTCCTCCGTCGTTCCTTCTGTCACCAATACGCTGAAGGAAGCGGCCGAGAAATTCACCGGCGCCCGCATGCTGGTGGTTGGACCCGGCATCAAAACCGGCATTAAGCTGGCGGTGGACGACCCTGCCCAGCAGGGCAGCGACCTAATCGTGGGTGCTGTAGCAGGCGTACACAGCTATCCGGTACCCCAGATCATCATTGACATGGGAACTGCCACCACGGTCTCTGTCATCAATAAGGACAAAGCTTATATCGGGAAAATGATTTTACCCGGCGTGGCTGTCTCCCTGAACGCCCTGTCCGGCAAGGCGGCACAGCTGCCTTATATCTCGCTGGAAAAGCCAAATCGGCTCATCGGAAGTAACACCGTTGATTCCATGAAAAGCGGTATCCTCTATGGAAATGCCGGAGCCATGGACGGGCTGATTGATCGAATCAACGAGGAGCTAGGTGAGGAGTGCACCGTAGTAGCCACCGGCGGGCTGGCCGGGGTGATTACACCGCTGTGCAGGCATGAGATTATACTGGATGACGATCTGCTTCTGAAGGGGCTGCTGATTCTGTATTATAAGAACTGTCCGGCGTAGAAATCGGCACATCCTTTTCCCCGCCTGTCCAAAGCAGTCTGCTACAGATATCAGATAAAAAGGAGCGAATGCTGCATAGATGAGTAATCACCTATCTGGCATTCGCTCCTTTTTCTCGTTTTTTCTGATTTTTGGGCAGAAAAAACGAGGTATCCGTTCCCGCAGGAACACGTACCCCGTTCTTAATTAACCATTGATCATAAATGAAACTAATCTGTCGATGTCTTCCTTCTCGTACGCGATGATCTCAAGCTCCGGAATCTCTCCGTTGGAGAAGATGTTCGCCATAGATACATACTGGGAAAGCTTTGACTTCAGGTTCAGTCTGTCGCCCTCACCTGTAACCAGCTCAACCTTACCCTTGCAGCTGTCTACTACCTTGAAGAATTTATCGATGTCGGTAATGTTCTGTACTTTCATTCTAATTCACCCCTTTCTTCTCTTTCCCTATTATAACCGCAAAGTCCGGCTTTGGAAAGCACTATTTTTCAATTTTCATAAAATTTAACATTTTTTATACTTTTCGGCGGATACTCTTCTCGGTTATCTCTATTTTGCCCTCTTTTAAGAGTCTTCCCACCGCTCTTTTGAACGCATTTTTGCTTAAATGCAGCTCCCGCTCAATCACTTCCGGCGACGCTTTGTCTGTAAAGGGCAGAACGCCGTCAAATTCGTCGATGACAGCCAGCACAGCTTCCGCGTCTGAGTCCATCTGCAGGTAGGCTTTTTCCCGGAGACTTAAGTTCAGCTTGCCGTCCTCATGGACGCCGGTAACCCGGGCCTCCACAATGTCACCTATTTTCGCTCCGCCATGGAAATCCTTTCGGGGCACCAGTCCGGAGTAGCGGTTATCAACAGCCACAAACGCGCCGAACTCCTCGCTTATCTCGTAGACGGTTCCTTTGACGCGGTCGTCCTTTTTATAAGGAGACTGAAGCTCCAGATACTCGTACACGTTCATGGTCGCGCAGAGGCGGCTGCTCTTGTCAATATAGAGGGCCACCAGGACCTCCTGGCCCTCATGCACCCGGCGGGTCTGTTCCCGGAAGGGCAGCAGCAGATCCTTCTCCAGCCCCCAGTCCAGAAAAGCACCGATTTTGCCCACCTGAGCCACCTTCAGGACGGCCAGGCCGCCCAACTCCAGCTTTGGTTCATTTGTAGTGGAAATCAGGCGGTCTTTGGAATCCTTGTACACAAAGACCGTCAGCTTCGAACCAATCTCCGTCCCCTCCGGCACCTGCTTCTTCGGCAACAGCACGCGCTCCTCCGCGCCCTCCTGCTCTCCGAGATAGATGCCAAACTCTACTCTTTTTATTACGGTTAATTCCTGTTTCTTTCCTAATTCAATCATGTGTGTTTCCGTCCTCCTGTTGAAGTTTACTTAAATAATACTTATGATAATTCTACCACCGCGTAGGGCCGGCCCAGTTCGTCGCAGAGCCCCACCGTATAGCGGCCGTCCTCCAGAGCCGTCACCGGGTAAATCATATCTCCCAGCACCGCTGATTTCTTATATTCCGCCCGCAGCTGATGGATCGGGAAATCCTCGGGAATATATTCCCGGGCCATCTGGATATACTGACCGTTGTTCACATGATGGTTGGTGTCCAGATGGTGCTTCTGCACGGGAAACGGCTCTCCGGTCTCTCCCTCCTTCGGCATGGGGACCTTCCGGGAAGCGTACTTCATATCCAGCTTCTCCTCCAGCACGTATGCCTTCTCGATATCCTCCGGCACCCGGACCGGCAGTCCTGTATCGGTATCCAGGAAGCTCCAGAGACTGTTTCCGTAGGCAAGCCGCTTTCCCTCCTTGTCCTGCATGACAAAATTGCGGTAGCCCATGAAATTTTTGAAATGATAGGGCCAGGTGCCTGTCTCGATCTCCTCGCAGAGATCCGGATAACGCTCAATGACGATCTGCCAGGAAGAAAGTACCCAGACCCGGTGCAGCTTCTCCAGGCGCTCCACTCCATTGTTCAGTTCCTCCGATTGAAAGGTGCTGCAGTCCTGGAAATAATTAATGATACTGTTCAGCGACAGCTTTTTATCCTCGCCCACCTCGCTGTAGCGGACCCGGCTTTTAAATGAATACATATCCTATGCTCCTTCTTATCCGTCTGCGTTTCGTATTTATTATAGCGAAACACCCGCGAAAACACAAGCGCTTCCTCTGTCCCTATACCCCTACCCCTATGGCTTATTGACAAAAATTATCAGTAAGATATACTGGAACAACAGCGTTTCAAAAACGCTATTTTATTCTAAAGGAGAACTTTGTGTTATGAAGAAAAGTACCAAACGCTACATTGCCGCTTCCGCAGCCTTCATTCTGGCCTTCGGAATCGCGCCTAGCGCAAATGCCATGCACATCATGGAGGGCTACCTTCCCGCAGGCTTCTGTGTAGCCTGGGGTGTTGTCTGTCTGCCGTTCCTTCTGGCAGGCTTCCGTTCCATCCAGAAGACCTTAAAGGCTGACCGGAAGGCTCTTCCGCTGCTTGCCATGGCAGGCGCCTTTGTATTTGTCATCTCATCCCTGAAGATTCCGTCCGTAACCGGAAGCTGCTCCCATATGACCGGAACCGGTCTGGGCGCTCTGCTCTTCGGACCCTCTGCTGTCAGTATCTTAGGCATTATCGTACTGTTATTCCAGGCGATTCTGCTGGCTCACGGCGGACTGACCACTCTGGGCGCCAACACCTTTTCCATGGCTGTTGCCGGCCCCTTCGTGTCCTTCGGTATCTATAAGCTCTGTCAGAAGACAAAACTGAACAAGAATGTAAGCGTATTCCTGGCTGCAGCCCTAGGCGACCTGTTTACCTACTGTGTAACCGCTTTCCAGCTGGCAATTGCCCATCACGCAGATACTACCATTGGTACCGCCTGCCTGAAATTCCTTGCGGTCTTCGCTCCTACCCAGATTCCGCTGGCAGTCATCGAGGGAATTCTGACCGTTCTCATCATTTCCGCCCTGGAATCCTATGCAAAGCCGGAGCTTCGCGCCATCGGATTTTTAAAGGAGGACAAGTAAATGAAAAAGAGTACCGTAATCGCACTGATCCTTGCAATCATCCTGATTGCCTTTATTCCGCTGTTCGCGCTGAAGGACGCCGAGTTCGGCGGCTCCGACGACGCCGGAAGCACGGTTGTTGAGGAAGTGGATTCCTCCTATGAGCCCTGGGCTGAGCCCATTCTGGAGCGTCTTATCGGCGGCGAGCTGCCCGGAGAAGTAGAAAGCATGCTGTTCTGTGTCCAGACCGGTATCGGCGTAGGCATTCTGGCCTTCTGCATGGGCCGTTTTGTAGAACGTAAGAAATGGGAAAATAAATGATCGTCATTGATAAGCTTTGCTATAATTCCCGGCTGCGCTACGTAAATGCCGGAGAAAAATTTATCTTTGCAGTGCTCACGCTTCTGGCGTGCGTCATCAGCCGCTCCATTGCCGTGGCCTGCATTGCGCTGGCTGTTACAGGGATTCTCACCGTAAAAAAGGGTGGAATCCCTTTTTCCCGTTATCTCCACTTCATGACCGTACCGTTGGTTTTCCTGTTTTTCAGCACTCTGGCCATTGTCCTGAATTTTTCCCGGACGCCCCTTGATCTTTTTGCCTGGAAAATCGGCTCTGTCTGGCTGACCGGAAGCAAGGCTTCCCTTCGCTATGCCATACAGCTTATCCTGACCGCCCTGGCCAGCGTATCCTGCCTGTATTTTCTTTCTTTCAATACGCCCATGCCGGATATCCTGAATGTACTGCGGGTTATGCGCTGTCCGCGCATTATCATTGAGCTGATGCTTCTGATTTACCGTTATATCTTTGTGTTGCTGGAGATTGCGTCCAACCTGCGCACCGCCCAGAATTCCCGCCTGGGCAATAAGGATTACCGGACCTCCCTGAAATCCTTCGGCGCCCTGGCCTCAGCTCTCTTTATCCGTGCAATCAAGAAATCCAACGCTCTCTACGACGCCATGGAATCCCGTTGCTACGACGGCACTATCCGGGTGCTCAATGAGACCTATCCGCCCGCAGGAAAGGAAATTGTAGCTATCGTGCTTTTCGAACTGGCCCTTTACGCTTTCTTGCTGGCAGAAAAATTCTGCTTCTAAGCCTTCCATATTAGGAAAGGAATTTCGATACCATGAACGATATTATTTTAAAAGCGGAGAATCTGTACTTCTCCTATGATGATGAAAAAACACATTCCCTGAACGGTCTTTCCCTGGAAATCGGCCGCGGAAAGAAGATTGCCTTTATGGGAGCCAACGGTTCCGGAAAGTCCACCTTTTTTCTCTGCTGCAACGGCATTCACCGTCCCTCTAAGGGAATGCTTTATCTGAACGGCGAACCCTATGACTATTCCCGGCAGGGGCTTTTAAAGCTCCGCCAGAAGGTAGGCATCGTCTTCCAGGATCCGGACAACCAGCTCTTCTCCGCCAGCGTTTATCAGGAAATTTCCTTTGGTATTCTGAACCTGGGCGTTTCCGAAGAACAGGCAAAGGACGAGGTAGAGCGTGTCATCGATTACCTGGAAATCACGCCCTTCCGCCACAAGCCCACCCACGCCTTAAGCGGCGGCCAGAAGAAGCAGGTATCCATCGCCGATATCCTGGTTATGCACCCGGATATCATCATTCTGGACGAGCCTGCAGCGGCCCTGGATCCCAAGCATACCGCCATGGTGAACCATATTGTAGACGAGCTGACCGCCCAGGGTATCACCGTACTGATGTCAACCCACGACGTCAACTATGCCTTCGCCTGGGCCGATGAAATCTTTTTATTCAAGGATGGAAGGGTTCTGAAATCCGGAACGCCGGAGGAGGTCTTTACCGACACCTCTGCCCTCAGGGAGACCAACCTCACCCAGCCTGCCGTGCTGGAGCTGTTCGACAGTCTCTGCGCAAAAGGAATTTTAAAGAAAGAATGGAAAATCCCCAGGAATCTGAAGGAACTGGAAGCCTATATCAGCGCACTGTAATGTAGAGAACTCCTTGCAAAATATTGACATTTTCCCTCTTTTTCGTTACACTTTTGTGTAGAAAAGGTATTTTTTACGATGGGGATCGATACATATGAAATCAGAAAATTATGGTTCTGTGGTGCAGAAAGCAGTGGAGCAGATCAAGCAGTTTCTCTTCACCTCAGACTTAAAAAAGGGCGAGCATCTTCCGACGGAGAAGGAGCTGTGCCAGCAGTTGGGCGTGGGGCGTAACAGCCTCCGGGAGGCCTTGCGAATTCTCGCTTCCACCGGCTACATTACCCTGGAACCCGGGCGGGGCGCTTTCGTCCGCCGCACCGGGGAAATTCAGGACGAGGAGGACGTTATCTTCTGGTTCAACCAAAATCAGGTGGAGGTCCGGGACTATCTGGAGATTCGTTCCGTCTGTGAGCCTCTGGCGGCCAAGCTGGCCATCGAGCGCTGTTCCCAGAAGGATCTGGCCCGACTACATTCCATTCACAATGCCTTTGTGAAAGCCACCCAGGAACATGATATGCAATCCATCCTGCTTCAGGAGGGTAATTTTCACGACTCCATCATCGAGCTGTCCCAAAATCAGCTCTTAATCAATATTTTCCGGTTTTTCCAAAGCCGGACCCAGGATTTCCGCTACCAGAGTCTGCGTCTGCCCAACGGCCCCCAGGAAGCGATTCTGCCCCATTTCAAGATTCTCAGGGCCTTTGACCTGCATGACCCGGAACTGGGCGAAACAGCCATGCGGGAACATGTGAAGCTGGGTATGCAGAATTACCAGCTGGCTATGATCGATGCGGAATACGAGCGGATGCAGAAAAAAAAGGAAGAGACGGAAGCTCCCCAGTAACGAGACACGAAGCGATACAAAAAACCGGAAGGCTTAAAAGCTTTCCGGTTTTTTTGTATTTTACAGTTTTTACCAGGCCGTCCATCCGCCGTCCATAATCAGGTTGGAACCTGTCATATAACGGGAAGCATCGGAGGCTAGAAAAATGATAGCCCCGTTATACTCGTCTTCTTTGGCCATCCGTCCAATCGGAATCCGACTGCAGTAGTTGGCCTGGAAATACTCGTCCTGGGTGTCACGCCATACGCCGGAGGGCGTAAAGGTATTGACACGGATATTTTTCTTTCCCCAGTAGGTCGCCAGATAACGGGTCAGGTTGTAGATGCCGGATTTGGCCGCGGAATACGCCACCGGTTTGACGAAGGGAATTCCTGTCATCTTCTCCTTGTAGGCGTAGATATCCTGCACCGGGGAAACCATGCCGTAGATGGAACCCACATTGATGATAGAACCCGGCTTTCCGGCCTTGACCATGCGCGCACCTACGGCCTGACAGGTCAGGAAGGTACCCACCAGATTCACATCTACTACCTCCCGGAACACCTCCTCCGGGAAGTTCTCGAAAGGTCCGGATACCTCGGGCGGAGCACTGGGCTGCGTATCAATTCCGGCATTATTTACCAGTACATCCGGAGTTCCCCAAGCTTCTTCCATCTGATCCAGAGCCTTATTCAGATCACTCTTACTGGTGATGTCTACCTGGAAAAATTTCAGGTTCGGGCTCTCATACTCGTCCTTCTCAAACACCTTCTGTACTTTGTCCTCGCCCACATGTCTGCCAAATACGGCTACCTTCGCGCCGCGGCTCAGGAACGCCTTCACATACTGGGCCCCCAGCTGACCCATACCACCGGTAATTACACAGATTTTATCTCTTACGCTAAACAGTTTGTCTTCCATACACTATCACTCTCCGTAATTTGTCTTATAATAAGAAATCCATTCTGCAATCTTCTTTTTGTCGTCCTCTGAAACCGGAATATAGGGCTTCGTAAACGCGGCGCTCATAATCCCCATCTGGGCCAGCGCCTCTTTCCGCCAGATATTCGGACTCATCCAGCTGTCAGAGAACCGGTTCAGCTTATTCATCTCATCCACCAGGTCACAGTGCTTCTTGCATGCCTCCCAGTCGCCCTCCCGGGACGCCTTCCAGGCCGCCGCCAGCACCTTCGGAAATGGGTTCGCCAGGGACGGAACCAGACCGTCTGCGCCATTTTTCAGGCCGAAATAATTCAATTCCTCGGCGCCCACGAAGATCTTCAGCTTCTCGCCGTAGCGTTCCTTCAGCTTCAGAAAATTCTCTGCCTTTCCGCTGCTGTCCTTGATACCATACAGGTTATCAATGTCGCAGACGTGATCCAACAGTTCCTCGTTCAGAGAATAGCCTGTCACCGGCGGAATATTATACAGAAGCACCGGAAGCTTCGTGCTGGCTGTCACATCCTCGGTGAATTCGATCTGTTCCCGGATACTGGTGGTCGGGAAATAATAAGGCATGGTGGTCACAATGGCGTCTGCTCCCGCCTCCTCAGCCCGCTTGATATTCTCAATGACCAGACGGGTACCGCACTCGCTGACGCCGGCCAGAACCGCCACTCTGCCCTTTGCGGCTTTGGCCACGGTACTCACCAGCTCCTGGCGGGATTTCTGGGAAAATCTGGCAAATTCGCCCGTTGTTCCATTTACAAAAATGGCGTTTACGCCGCCCTCCGTCACATAGTCGGTGAGGGCCGCCAGCTGCTCATGGTTGATTTCCTCCACCTCATTAATCGGTGTCAGAATCGGAACCGCGATTCCTTCGATTTTATTCGACATGTTCTATCTCCCCTTACACTCCTTGATATAATCCATGTTCAACTCCAGGCCGAGACCCGGCTTCTCGGGAATAGTCATAATACCGTTTACCGGCTCCGGCGCATTCAGGTATACGCTCTTTACAACCTCGTCGAACATAAACAACTTCTCCAGATATACGCCGTTGGGTGCAGCCGCAACCAGATGCATATGCATATGCTCCATGCCATGAGGCGCGAATGCCTTATTAAAGGCCTGGCTCAAAGCCATGATACGGAGCATCTCGGTGTAGCCGCCCACACGGGTGGCGTCGCACTGCAGGATATCTACCGCATGATTCAGAAACAGGTCGCGCACGCCGTAACGGGTATACTCATGCTCGCCGGTAGCCAGCGGAATGTCGGTGCCACGCTTAAATTCTGCCAGTCCCGGAATATCGTCTGCAAATACCGGCTCCTCGAAGAACTCAATGTTGTACTCGCGAATCTTATTAGCAAACTGGATGGCAGTCGCCGCGCGCCATACATTGTTGGCATCCAGCATAAAGCCAATGTCCGGGCCGATAGCCTCGCGGACTGCAGCCACACGTCTTACGTCCTCATCCGGGTTGTTGCCGCCCTCTACGCCGACCTTCAGCTTAATCTTCTTGTAGCCCTTGGAAACCATCATTTTCGCTTCCGCTACCAGTTCCTCTGTGGAATAGCTGGTCCATCCGCCGGACGCGTAAATCGGTACTTCCGGATTGGTGCCGCCAAGCAGACGGAACAGAGGCATACCCAGAGCCTTGCCCTTCAGATCCCAAAGCGCGATATCCACAGCGCTGTAGGCACAGAAGGCCAGTCCCTTACGGCCAACGCCGCGCATATAGTGGAAGTTCTCCTCATACAACACTTCCGTCTCGAAGGGGCTTCTTCCAATCATCTTGGGTTCAATCGCATATTTAATGAAATCACGGATGGCCTCGCCGCCTACCTCATGGTAGGTAACACCAATGCCGTGCAGACCCTGGTCTGTACTCACGTCTACCACTGCAAAGCCGATAGTCTCCACATTTCGGGTGGAATCCGCAAAATTTCCTTTTACTCTTGTCTCACAAAGCGTTACGTCAATGCCTGTAATTTTTAAATCATTCATAGTTGTCACCTCATATTATAAAAAATAGATTTTTGTCATTTTATATTATGAAAATAAATTCGGAATAAAGGTTGTCAGGGCCGGTACCCAGGTAATCAGCAAAAGTACTGCCAGGCCAACCAGTACAAAGGGTATGATTTGTTTGAACAAATCGGTCAGTTTTACCTTCGCCACATTTGCCGTTACGAACAGTGTCATTCCGATAGGCGGGGAAATCAGGCCTACGGTCAGGTTGAAGCAGCACAGTACGCCAAAGTGAACCGGGTCGATGCCGTATTTCATAGCGATGGGAAGCAGAATCGGGGTCATCATCAGCAGCGCCGGGCTCTGATCCAGCACGCAGCCCAGAATCAGCAGAATGAGATTCACCAGAAGCAGGAATACTGCCGGGCTGTTTACATACTTCATGCAGACTTCTACCATGGCCTGGGGAATACGCAGTACGGTGATAGCGTAGCTCATAGCTGACGCGATGGAGATAATCAGCATAACGTTCGCTGTGGTTTTCGCCGTATTCTTGCAGCACTCCACCAGACTCTTCCAGGTAATCTGACGCTTGCAAATGGCTACGATTAACGCATAGAATACTGCTACCGCACTGGACTCTGTGGCGGTAAATACGCCGCTCACGATACCGCCCAGAATGATAATCGGCAGGCCAAGGGCCGGAAGAGAACGCTTGAAGGAATGCAAAACCTCTCTTGCGGAAGAACGTCTTGCTCTGCAGGGATGATTGTATTTCCGTGCGAAATAGTAGCAGAGCAGCATCTCAGCCAGGCCCAGCACGATACCGGGCATAATGCCTCCCAGGAACATGGCCGATACAGATACGTTGGACGCGCACACTGCGTAAATAATCATAATATTACTGGGCGGGATAATCGGTCCGATGATGGCGCTGGCCGCCGTAACCGCCGCGGAATACTCCTTGGTATATCCAGCTTTGGTCATCATTTCCATCTCGATACGACCCAATCCCGAAGCATCCGCCGTAGCGGATCCGGAGATTCCCGCAAACAGCATACTTGCCAGAATATTGACGTGTGCCAGACCGCCCCGTATATGTCCCACCAGGGTATCGCAGAATTTTACGATGCTCATGGTCAGTCCGCAGCGGCTCATGATCTCGCTGGCCAAAATGAACAGCGGGATACACATATAGGTGAAATTGTATACACCTGAAAACATTTTCTGAGGGATGATAACCATGGCTCCATTTCCGATGGTGAACGCCGAAATGGTCATAAAGCCCATGGCGAAGCTAATCGGAACGCCTACAATTACAACCAGCAGAAAAATAATCAGTAAAACGGCTGCTAACATGATTTCTCATCTCCCTTCTATTCACCCTCGATGGAGCGAAGTTCTTCTTTCTCCTGTTCGGTCAGTTCTATCTCCTCTTCCTTCGGCGGACGGCCCACAAAAGGAAGTAATTCTCCACATAATACGCCCAGTGTCTCAGTCACTGCCTCATATCCCATAAGAATACAGCCCAGGAACGGCGCGCTGTAAAGGAGATATCCCGGCAGATGCAGACTGGTGGAACTCCAGGTCAGCATGGAAATAATTGCATCCCAACCATATTTCAGTCCCATAACCAGGAAGATGAATACAATGACTCTGGTAATACAGTACAGTACTACCTTTCCCTTTTTTCCAAGTTTGTCATAAATTACATTGACAGAAGCCATGCTTCCCTCTTTATAACAGATGCCTACCATCAGATAAGTAATCCAAATCAGGGCGTCCTGCGCGTACTCTGTGGTCCATGAACAGGACCAGCTTACAAAATTGACCAGAATGAATCGATATGTAACCTGCAAAAGCAGGTCCGCGGCACAGCTCAATACCAGCAGAATCACAACAGCTTCCAGAATTTTCTGTATCACGCCGGATATCTTGTTCATGCCGTTATAAATTCCACATACAGCTTTTTTCATTCTCCTCCTGCACCTCTCTTTCTTCTTTAATAAAGCTGCCTGTCTGAATATTTTACATATACAAACAGGCAGCTTTTCAGTTTCCTAATTTATTTCTTTTTAGTTTGCCTGCTCAATTGCTGTCAAAAGTCCGTTTACTACATCCTCGCCTACCTGACCGGTTACGTAGTCAATACAGGGCTGTCTCATAGCGGAGTGCCAGTCTTCCAGCTCAGCCTCGGTCGGTGTGTAAACTTCCATGCCGTACTCTTCCAGCTTTGCCACGCCTTCGTCGTTCAGCTTTTTGCAAACTTCTGAAGCCTCCGGAGTAACAGTTTCTGCCGCGTCGGTTACAACCTTCTGCAGATCCTCCGGCAGAGAATCCAGGAACTTCTCGCTGATAGCGAAGGTTACGATGGAAGCGATGTGCTTGTCCAGAACCATGTATTTCTGTACTTCATAAGTCTTGTCGTTCAGAATATTTACAGGCGGGTTCTCCTGTCCATCTACAGTACCGTTCTGAAGCGCTGTATACATCTCGCTGCCTGCCATGGGAACCGGGTTCGCGCCGATTGCGGATACCATCTTCTCGCAAACCTCGCTCTGCATTACACGGAAGGTGATGCCCTTTGCACTGTCTACGGTAGTCAGCGGAGTCTTTGTGGTGGTGAAACAGCGCATGCCGTTACAGAAAGCTGCCAGTACATGGATACCGGATTCCTCGCCGATCTTGCCGAAGAATTCCTGTCCCCACTCGCCAGACAGAACCGCGTCGCACTGTGCCTCGTCCTTGAACAGAGCCGGGCAGCTTAAGACCATGGTATCAGCATAAATGTTGTTCAGGGAGTTTACATTTGCTACCGTCATCTCCAGAGAACCGTTCAGAAGTCCCGCCAGGTTCTCCTCTACGCTTCCCAGCTGTCCGGAGGGATAAATCTCTACGCTGACCTGTCCGTTACTGTTCTTCTCTACCTCTTCTTTAAACCGCTCGGTCCAGGTTACCTCTGCGCTTTCCTCTCTCGGAACATCGCCCTGGGTCATACCCAGCTTAATCACGTAGCTCGCGTCTCCGGTGGAGGCGGTATCTGCGGCGTCTGCCGCTGTGTCCTCGGTGGTGTCTGCTGCCGGTGCGTCTGCGGTCGCATCCTTGGAACCGCCGCATGCGGTCATTCCGACTACCATCGTTGCTGCCAGAAGCGCTGCCAAAACTTTCTTTTTCATAGTTATCCTCCTTTTAAATGTTTTTCTCCGTGTTTGTAGGACAATTTCTACTGTGCTTTTATTATATCGTCTATTTATTTGTTTGTAAATGTTGTTTTTCGCCAATATATTCATATTAATTTTATGCATTTTGTCTATTCATTTACAATATTATCCTACAATTATTTTATTTTGACAGAACAAATCCTTTTGAAAATATTTCATATACACATACAGATAAAAGGGACTGCCGCTCCATCACCTGTTATCGATGATGAAGCGGCAGTCCCTTCTGGTAGTTCCCACATTTTCCCTGTGTTCTGCGTTCTATTTACTTGTTATATTTTTTTCTACTTCCGATCACTGCGCCTAATACCGCACCGCTGCTCAGGAACAGAAGCGCAAGCCAGAGCTGCAACTCGTTTGTATCGCCGGTTTCCGGGCTCTTGCCCTTTGTCTTCGGACTGGAGACCGATGATTTGCTATGGCTTGTTTTAGTACCGGATGGCTTTGTGTCAGCCGGCTTTTCCGTAAGCTTCGCTATGATCGTCGCGTCCTTTGTAATTTCCTTTGTGGCAGCCTCGTCGCTGTAATATTTGCCGCAGCCGTCGCAGTACCAGTACTCAATATTGCCCTCGGCGGTCTTGGTCGCCGCCTTTGCCGGAACATGTTGAAGGTGGATATGATTCTGCATATTCAGGCTGCCATATTCCTTTCCGCAGCCGCTGCAGACCGCCTTGTCCTTGCAGGTGGCCTCCCCGCCGTGATGCCGTGCCGCCAGCTTCTGCCATGCCAGTACCGGAAGTTCTGTCGTATCCTCTGCCGCATCGGTCAGGGGCTTGCTGCCCTCGGTGTCCCAGGGGTTCTCGTCTCCGGTGCGGTTGGCAATCAGCAGATTCAGCACGGTGCCCTTGGCAAAGTCGGCTGCATCATAGGCTGTCGGTGTCACAACCTCGCTTTCGCTGGTATTGTCGTTTGCTCCGATGCCCTTTTCTGCTGTGCCGTTCAGATAATAGCAGTTCTTTATTTTGCCGCCATAGTGCTCATCATCGTAATCATCCCCATAGACATAACCCGCAATCGCTCCATATTTGCTTTCACCGCCTGTAGCGCTAACAGTACCCATATTATAACAGGATTCCATTTCCCCTCTATGATGTCCTGCCACACCGCCTGTATGACTGTTACCTATTACTTTACCCAGATTATAACAATCCTGTATGCCTCCTGCTTCCGGGGTTTCTCCTGCGATACCACCGATATCGTCATCACCGCTCACCTCACCGGTATTATAACAACGTTCAACGACTCCACTGTCATTGATATCTCCTACGATACCACCGATATCGTCATCGCCGCTCACGGTACCGGTATTGCTGCAATTTCGGACGATAACATTATCATAGATAACACCTGCAATACCACCGATATCATCGTCGTCACTGGTAATCGCGCCTGTATTGTGACAATTCTCGATAATTGTATTGTCATTGGCATCTCCTACGATGCCGCTGATATCTCCGTCTCCACGGATCTCACCCGCATTATAGCAATCACGGATGACAACGCTATCATAGCTCTCTCCCACAATACCGCCAATATTATCATCACCTTTTATCGTGCATTCACTCCTGCAGCTTGAAATACTGGTGGTACCTATCGCTTCTCCCGCGATGGCGCCGACATAATCATACCCTTCTATATATCCTGTTACTGTCAGAGCTTTCACTGTGGCATTCTCCAGCTTTGCGAAAAGACCCTGATAGTCATCACTACTATTGGTATACAATCCCCGAATTGTATGACCGGCACCATCAAATGTACCTGTGTAGGGCGCTTCATAAGTTCCGATTGGCGTCCACTCTACCGCTGTCCCATCGGAATAATTACCGTCCGCATCGAAGGTTCCCTCATTGAGTACGATATCATTCATCAGCCTCCCGCAGAGACTAGCTTCTCCATATTGACTCACATTTTCCCAAAACAGATACAGTTCTTCTACCGAACTGATTGGGACAGGATGCTCTTCTGTCCCGTCATAACTGCTGTTATACCGCGCCGCTACAGTACCATCCTCGGAAATAGCATTACGATAGGCCAGGCGTGTGCCGTCTGCGTAATACCAGCCTTCAAAATAGGCATCTGTCTTTTTCGGAGCAGTTTTCTGCGTCGGCCATACCGTATCATCCAGTACCTGACGCAGGTAGACTGCGCCATCCAGCATATAGGTCAACAGATGGGAGCCGTCCACTACTGCCAGCTTCTCGTCCGTATAAACGGTACCGGCTTTCATCTCTATGGGCTGCGCATAGGTACCGCCTTTGATCGTGCCACCGCTCAACGGGCCGCTCGCATTACCGTCTGCGGCGCTTCCCGCGCAGATTACCTTACCGTTAAAAGTACCATTTTCAATGGTGCTTTTATTTGTTACGGTATTGCTGAAGGTGCCGCCGGAAATGGTGCCGCTATTTATTACCGCACCGCTGAAAGCCCCGCCGGAAATGGTGCCGCTGTTTGTTACTTCGCCCCGGAAATCAGTCTCGGCTGTGCTTTCCGCCTTCGGTTCTATCCTTCCTTCATTGTAAATGGTATCCTCCACCGTACTTCCGGCTGCTATGATGGTTCCGGCTGAATCCAGATATGCTCCGCTGCCCAGACTGGCCTGGTTTACGGAAATGCTGCCGCCTGCTATCGTAAGCTTCGTACCTGATGTAATATGGAATCCGCCGCCCCAGTCGGCTTTATTTCCGGTAACGGCTGTGCCGGAGAGCGTAATATTACCATTGTCGCTATAGACACCACCGCCAGCACTGATCCTTCCATCATCCGTTTCATTTTCCGCAATATTTCCGGCAAGGTTGCCACCGCTCAGGTTCAGGGTTCCGCCACCAAACAGGTAGAAGCCGCCGCCCCATCTGGCGCGATTTCCAGTAACGGTTCCACTGTTGAAATTCACTGTGGTGTTTTCGGTCAGATAGATACCGCCTCCGTCCCAATCTGCCTGATTGTCCTTCACAGTACTGCCGGACAGCTCTATCATACCGCCCTGGTTTGCATAGATGGCTCCGCCTTTATAGGCTTTATTTCCTGTAACCTCGGTTCCGGACAGGGTTATATTGCCGCCGTTACGCAGAAAGGCTGCTCCGCCCTGCTCGCTTGCCGTGTTCTCGCTGATAGCTCCACCGGATAATACAGCACTGCCTCCATCATTTACGTAAACAGCCGCGCCCCACTTGGCTTCATTCTTACTGACAGTGGCTCCTGAAAGCGTAACCGTACCATCTTTTATGTAAACAGCTCCGCCATCTATGTTTGCTTTATTTTCATTTATCGTACCACCTGTCAATTCTACTTTACCGCTTTGGTTCATATAGATAGCTCCGCCCCTGTCAGCACTGTTCTTCTCGATATTGGCACCAGAAAGTGTAACCGTACCTTCGCCCTCCATGTACAGGACCCCGCCGGAATTTGTTGCTGTATTTTCGCTGACAGTACCTCCGCAGAAATTCACCGTACCGGCACCTCTTACACAGATAGCACCACCGGATTCCGCACTGTTATTACGGATGGTACCGCCATACAGATTTACTTTACCGCTCTTGCCATCCTTATTATTCAGCAGAATTGCTCCGCCCTGTTTATATCCATTATTTCCAGAGATTTCACCGCCATACAGATTCAAAACACACTCCGAATCATCCAGGGCAATGGCGCCGCCACCGCCATTCTCTCTGTTCACGTTTCCGCCAGTGAGCTTTCCACCAAAAATATCCAGTGTACTATTATAAATATAGATACATCCGCCGCCCCATACATCTGTATTTGCGCCCTGAATCACTCCACTGCTGTCCGGGTCGCAGTCGCAAAGCACGAGACGTCCATTTCTCACTGTAATCTTCTTTTCTCCGTTGCTGGCATACGTTTTTCCATTGAGACACAGATACAGTGTATTCCCGTCCTTCACATCCAGATTAGAACTGATCTTGACATCATTCGTCAAATATACATACGCTTCCCCATTTGTATAGGTAATAGCATCTGTACCGTTCCAAGGAGTAAATGTTACATTGCTGTGGCTTGTGTGATCGCCCGCCTCTGTATCTCCACCGCAGATACAATGCATATGCTCCGCATTTACCACCGGCTTGAGCGCCTCCTCGCCCTCCGCTGCCTGCAAAGTCACTGCATTCCCTGATTTCTTCTCCCCGGCAGCGCCTTCTTCTTTTTGCTCTTCCTTTTTTTCTTCCTGTGGCTTTTCTTCCTGTGGCTTTTCTGCTTTCTGTTCCTCTTTTTGCTCCACCTTCTGCTCTTCCTGCGATTCTTCTACGCCATATTTCCCGCAGCTCTCTGCCACGGCACCCTCCGCGCCGCAGACCGGACAGTCTGCATTCATGCTCTCTGCTGCGCAGGCTGTCTCACAGATACACACTGGCGTGTCCCCATTGTTTTCCTCGCTAATGATCTTGACCTCGTCGTTCGCCTCCGCAAATACCGTCATGGGAACAAGGGATAAAACCATGCACAGTGTAAGCAGAATGCTCAAAAATCGTTTCTTCATCACTTTTCCTCCGGTCTTTTTATTAATTAATCGTTTGATTATACAATATCATAATATAGCTCCATATACAAGCATATCTATAAAAGGATAGAAAAAAATAGTGCCTGACCTGACGGCCAGACACCACTTATCCACCATGTGATTCTCTATTCTGCTTTTTTCTCCACTTTTGCTTTATATTTACCAGAAATTATATATCACTTTTTTCTTATCTTTTTATATCTTATCAAATGTCCGCAAAGCCTTATTTTATCGGCTCTACGGGCATTTTTACTTTCTGTTCACGTTCGCATATCGGGGTATATCTTCTTATGTTTTCCCTCTCAAACGTGGTAAATTTCGTGGTAAATACTTCTATGCTATCAGACGCTTTATCTCTGTTTTGGCACTCTCAATAGAGGAATGTGCATACCAATCCATTGTGATACTGATATTGGAATGACCCATGATATATTGTAAATCTTTCGGGTTCATGTTCCTGTGTGCCATTTTCGTACAGAACGTATGCCTTAATATATGCGGTGTGATATGTGGCAGTGGGTTCTCCTTATGGTGCTTGTTGTATTTCTTTACCATACGGACAAATAAACTGCTGTAATCAATCGCTACTTTCGGCTTGCCTTTGTGATTGACAAATACAAAATCGCTGTGTCCGTCTACCTCTATCGGCTTTGTCTTTGGTCGGCTCTTGATAACCCGTTGAAATGCCTTGATTGTTTCTTCGCTCAATGGCACTTGCCTTATTCCGCTTTTGGTCTTAGGTGTTTCGATATAATAGCCCTGTTCCTTGCTCTTTAGTAGCTGGTGGTCGATATGGACTATCTCATTTTTGAAATCAATGTCCTTGACCGTCAATCCGCATAGTTCCGAGATACGAAGCCCTGTTTTTAACAGTATCAGCACATCATCATAATACTTGTGGTACACGTTATCTGTCTTGATGAATGAGAGTAGGGCTTGTTCCTGTTTCTCTGTCAATGCGACTTTCCCTTTGGTATCATCTTCTATGACTTCATTCAGCTTGAAATCAAAGGGATTTTTCCTCACATAATCATCTTGTATGGCTATGTAGAATGACGCTTTTAACGAGCGTTTATGGTTGTTAACGGTGTTGTAGGAAAAGCCTTTCTCTTTCATGCGTAACGCCCATTCTTTAGCGTCAGAGGGTTTTATGGTATCAATGCTCCTAGCACCCAGCTTGTCCTCTTTCAGTAACCGCATGAGCTGTTCTCTCTGTTTCTGTGTGCTTTTCTTCACGTTTGCCCTCTGTGCGTTCTGTTTGGCGTACAGTTGGCAGAGTGTCATTTTCTTGCCTGTACTGTCGATACCGTCTAACAGGTCTTTTTTAATCTGTTCCTCTTTTTCCCGTAACGATATATCATGACGCTTGCCCTTTGGTGTTACGTCCGTTGGTGTCAATCTCCAAGCATATACATATTTTGTGTTTCCAAATGCGTCCACATATTTATATAAGTATTTTCCGTCTGTTCGTTGGCTCTCTCCGGTATGCAGGATACGTCCTTTGCTATCCCGTCTTTTTTCTTTCATGGTTTCATGCTCCTTTCCTTGTTGGAAAGAGCCTTGATATGACTTGTTTTCATCTTAACACATACAAGGCTCATTTGCACTAGATAGCGTCCAATTTATCAATGACCTGTTCAAACTGTCGGCGTTTAATCTGTATGCGGTTGCCATTCATAATGAGCCATTCTGCGTGTCTGTTCTGTTCGGCTAATCTTCTCAGCTTGTTTTCTCCAATGCGGAAGTATCTGGACGCTTCCTCAATGGTAAGGGTGTATTTCTTCCATACAGGTACATCACAATCATTCATAGGACGCACCCCCCTTTCCCATGTTTCGTGTCATACTGGATATAGGGGATAAGGTCGGTTCGGTCTATCCGCTGTAAATGAGCAGTCAGCTTGCTTGAAAGACTAGGGCTGTATCTTGCCTTATCCAGCATAGTTCCCACTTTTTCAAGTCCGCCTAATGCGTCATGTTCTTCCAAGAAATAAAAACTTTTGACAGCGGAAATCACGCCACCCTCTGTGAGCCATTGCTGTGTTTCTTCAAGGGAGTTATGCGGTTTTGGTGTATTCAGTTTCAAGACTTCCACAGCCCCTAAAAAGCGTTCCCAAAACTGACACGTTTTCCATCTGCTCTTATTACTTTCGTTTTTGTTTGGCACGACAAAGCGTAAGTTATTTGCCAGCAGTCCGAAAGCCAGCTCTCCAAGTTCCAATGGTCTGTCCTTAAATGTCATGGCAAAGGCATGCGCCTTATCATCACGCAGTTGCATTTCTGTCCGTTTCCAACTGCCGACTTCATCAAGTGTCTTATTGTATTTTGAACAGATTTCCTTATCCTTGTCATAAAAGCGGTAGGACAATCCCGACTTTCCAGCACCGATATAAACAGTCTTTGCGGTGTCGAAATCATCAAACTTACTTTCATCAAAGTGGTAGCCCTCACTATTGGAGATAAACTCCTCTTTTTCGCATTTCTTCTTTATCTGTTCTATGGTAAAGAATGGTTTTTCGTTCCTGTCATCAATGGCAACGTCAAGTCTTGTGAAATGGAAATTATCCAGTCCGTATCTTCTCTCACAGTGCCAGAACATATCTCCAAAGGTTAAATTTCTGTTATCGAGGATACGGAAAATATCATCGCACCCTCTGCCTGTCATGACAAGATAACAGCCTAATCCTTGTGGATTGTCCTCTGTCTTTCTTGCGTTCCCCGATATATAAATATCTCCAATCTGCCAGCGTGTTTGATAGGTCTTGAATTTAACGGTTGCAGGATAGACATTGAAAATGTTAGTCGGTAAATCTAAAATGTGTGTGATTACATCTTCTGCTGTTGCAGTATCAAATACAATGCTGATGTAATCAATCTTAACGGATAAATTTTCATGTGTTGCGATACTTCATTACTCCTTTCGTACTTCCCGTTTTTTTGCAGGGTATAAATTGTGTTTTATCCTTTATTTATCACAGTTTCTAGGTACTATGACATGTATGCGCAGGGCGGTGTTACATATACGCCCCTTACGAACGCCGAAAGGCGTTCCCTTTCTTCCTGTGTCTGATCCGTTCTTAACGCTCACGAGCCTTGTAAGGCTCGTGGCTAAACGGAACAGCCCCAGTCAGAAACCCGATTTTCAGTCTGATAGTCCATGCCTATTCATGCTATCAAAGTGAAAATATATCTTTTATATGCTTACTCAAGCGTGTGATTGACCCTATCGTGCTTAATCACTTTATCTGATACGATAATAACGCCATTAGAATTACTTGTCAAGAAGTTTTTGTTGACTTTTTAATATATATTAAGTATGATATGCTTATAAATACCATAAAAAGCAACGAAAGGAGCGGTTATACTAAGTTATGGAGGGTTATATAAAGAAAATCAGTTTCTTAGGAGAGAACATACAAACCATAAGAAAACACAGAAAAATGAAACAACAGGAGCTTGCGGACAAAATCGGTATCAATATGCAGAGCCTTTCCAAGATTGAACGTGGCGTGAATTATCCTACCTTTGATACGCTGGAAAAGATAATGGACGTGCTGGGTGTAACGCCGAATGAATTATTGTCGGGAGAATGGAAGTATATCGACCACACCGAGCCATATATCATGGACGTTATCAAACGTGAACAGGATTTCAATGTTTCCTTAGATTATCTGTCTGAAAATGAATTTTTCAATGACGAAAGAGAATGTAGATTTTACATGGAATATAAACTCATACAGTATATTCATAACTACATTACCAATGAGGTTACGGAGTTGGAAGAACTTATGGAAATCAAGCAGTTGATACAGCGTCAGAAATTAGAACGCATGATGAAAGTGCATAAGGAAATGCGAGGGTTAGACCGATACAGAGAACAGCCCAAAGAGTATAAATACCATGACCCTTATGATGATTGGATATTCCGTCAGCTTGCGGATATTGACAACAGAAATAATATTCCTAATACTTCTCCACAAGTAGACTTTAACGAGGGAGATTATGAAGATTATCTAAAGGCGAAATGGAACAGAGGTCTTTAATTTCCTCTTGCATGGAAGATACAGCAAACAAAAAGCCCAGTAAAGAGTGCAAAGCACCACCAATGGTGGCAAGGCTCTTGACAGGGCTTTTTCTTTTCTGCGGTAGGTAATCAAGAGGAAGAAAGAAAAAGTGTGTTTGTTCAATGCAGAAAATATTCAAAGGGTATGCTGATTTTTATTGTGGCGGATATATGGAACTGTTATAATATGGTATGAAGAAACGGACAAATAATAAGGTGTAAAGGAGTAGTGCTATGAAAGATAAAAACATTTTAAGTTGTGTGGGAATAATTATTTATATTGCTATGTCTGGAATTGATAGATTTGTTTATCATATACCTAATATTATTTATATACCAGTTGCAATTCTTGGTATTGCTTTAATTTTAATTGGCTTTTTCAAAGATAAATTTAAACAAGAAAATTTCGATTTATAGAACTGAAAATTAAAGATTTAGAAAAGGTGGTAAATATGATAGGGCTAATACTTGGTATTATAATGGTGGTTTTAGGTGTATTCAGTATTATTAAAGGTAAATTGCCCCTTATCAAAAGGTATAATGGGGTAAAAAATATAAAGCTACATTCAAGAATTGAGGGAACAGCTACATTGTTAGTAGGAATTATGCTGATTTTTCAATGTTTTATATCACTAGGAAATGTTGAAATTGTTATCATTATTTTATCAATTTGTATTTTTTCGTTGATACTAGAAATTGCATTAAAAGTAATATAAAAAACCCATTTTGACAATTTCATATCCATACACACAAAGCAGTTAGTCTTAGGATTGACTGCTTTTTAATAAAAGACACCGCTTAGGTGTTAAGGGTGTCTTTTTAGTGCTATTTTATTGTCATATCAAGGCTCACTCAATCGTGGTAAATTCGTGGTAAATTGAATAATTTTCTATACTTCAAATTGCTTGAAAGTATAGTGTTTATGCGAATAATCGAAAATTATATATAAAATTTTTCCATAAACATCACGATACTCTGCTTCAGCACCTCCAGCTGGCTCTTCAGATAATACTCATCTTCAAACATTGCGTAATGCACGCTGGCGCGGATCAGAATAAAGATCAGCGGCGTCAGCACCTCGCAGGGAATCCCAAGCTTCGCCTCCAGACTTATGGCATACTCCATATAACGCCTGCTTACTCCTTTGAAGAACTGCTTGCCGTGTTCGATATACTTCGGATGCGTGTAGACCTGGTACATCAGCCGGTATTTCTTCCCGTGCTTTTTTGCTGTCCAGTAGGGAATCTCATCGATGAAATGCATCAACTCCATCGGATCGGTGGGCGCTTTCGCCATGAAATCATCCTCCACCTTCGCCATACAGTATCCGGTAGACTGTATAATCAGATCGTCCAGATTCTCAAAATACTGATACAGCGTAGCGGAATTACATCCGCAGGCCTCCGCTACTGTCTTGATTCCCACACCCGTCAGGCCATTTTCCGCATAACAATCGTAGGCCTTTTCCATCAATTCTATTTTTCTCGCCCGCCGGGCCTCTTCGTTTACTGTACGCAAAGCTTTCTTCCGCCTTTATATAAAATAATGGACTGATGATATACTTCAGATTTTCATTTTATCATAGCTTTTTTTATATCGCAATGTTCTCAAACACAAAAAAAGGAATCTCATAAGAGATTCCTCTTACCAGGGCTACAAGGATTCGAACCTTGAAATGACGGAGTCAGAGTCCGTTGCCTTACCGTTTGGCGATAGCCCTATGTCTTAGCGACGAATGTTATGATACCATAGTATTTTATAGAATGCAAGCACTTTTTTCATTTTTTTCGATTTTTTTTCGACCTTTTTTCGGCCTTTTGCGGAACGCCGGAAATCGGGCGGCGGATGGACTATTCCTCCGCCACGAAACCACTGTCAAACGTAATGACGCAATGGTAGCGTTCGTCTAGGGATCTCACTTCTTCTTCGATAGCTTCCCGAAGCTTTGGCCGATCATTTTCCCCATAGGAAAAAGGGACAACCACGTCAAAGATCAGATTAATCCACTTTTCTCCATCCACCATACGAAAATCATGCAGGCTCAGACGTTCATCCATCTGATGAAGCACTTCCTGCACCTCTGCCTTCACTTCTGCCACCTGCGCGTCCGCAGTCTCCACCGGATCCATATGAATCACCAGAAAGATTCCCAGCTTCTTTGCCGCGTCCCGCTCGATCCGGTCAATGATCTCATGGGATGTCTCGATATCCACATTGTTCGGCACCTCCGCATGGATGGATGCCAGACTTTTCGTCGGACCATAATTGTGTACAATCAGATCATGGCTGCCCAGAATGCCGTCATAGCTTTCCACAAATTCTGAAATCTCCCGGTACAGCTTTGGATCCACCGACTGGCCAATCAGCGGCTCCAGCGTATCCTTCGCAATACCGACGCCGGCCCACATGACAAGCAGGGATACCGCCAGGCCCACATAACCATCGATATTAATCTTTGTAAAATAAAAGAAAAGGATCGAACCTATCGTCGCCAGCGTTGTTACCACATCCCCCAACGCGTCTGTGGCTGTCGCCTGCATCACAGTGGAGTTGATCCGTTTCCCCAGCTTCTTATTAAAAAAGCTGAGCCAAAGCTTCACAGCCACGGACGCCAGCAGAATGCCCATGGAAATCAGATTGAAGCTTAATTCCTCCGGCGTCCGGATTTTCGCAATGGCGTTTTTGAAGAAAGTAAAGCCTACCTCAATGACCAAAAATGATACAATCAGCGCCGCAATATATTCGATGCGGCCATGGCCGAATGGATGCTCCTCATCCGCAGGCTTCTCTGCCATTTTTACACCGATGAAACCGATGACGGATGAAGCAGCGTCGGACAGGTTATTGAAGGCGTCCGCCATAACGGACACACTGTGAAGCACCAGTCCCACAGCCAGCTTTCCCCCAAACAGAAGCAGGTTGCAGACGATGCCAACCAGACTGGCCAGCACACCGTAGGCCGTCCGAACCTTCGCTTCCTCTGTATTTTGATAATCTTTTACAAATGTTTTTACCAGTAATTCAGTCATATTTCATTGCCCCCATTTTTCGAACGGCTGTTGCCGATCACTAACTCTCCATATACAGCAATAGCACCAGAAGGCAGCTTTCGCTGCTCTCTGATGCTATTCTCTCTATCATATATTATTTCTACGAAAAATGGAAGTGGATCTTGTTATTTTTTTGTAAATGTGCTATCTTGATAACATCTAATTTAATGACAAGACAGTTGTCCGTTCATTAAACGGCGCTGTCCGGAACTGCGAAGGAGCGCAAACTTATTATGAGTACGATGAAACTGACTCTGCTGACCGACCTCTATGAGCTGACCATGATGCAGGGATATTTCAAGAATCACACCAATGAAACGGTTATTTTCGATGCCTTTTACCGGAAAAATCCCTCCGGAAACGGATTTGCCATTGCGGCTGGTCTTGACCAGGTTATTGATTACATTAAGAATCTGACCTTTGATAAGGATGATATTGTCTATCTGAGAAGCCTGAAGCTTTTTGATGAGGATTTTCTGGATTATCTGAGCAATTTCCATTTCTCCGGCGATATCTACGCGATTCCCGAGGGAACGGTTGTATTTCCGCGTGAGCCGCTGGTAAAGGTTATCGCCCCGATTATGGAAGCACAGTTAGTGGAGACTGCTATTCTGAATATCATCAACCACCAGAGCCTGATTGCTACCAAGTGCGCCCGGGTCGTATACGCGGCTAAGGGCGACGGTATCATGGAGTTTGGTCTTCGCAGAGCACAGGGTCCGGACGCCGGTATCTACGGAGCCCGCGCTGCCATGATCGGCGGCTGTATCGGCACCTCCAATGTGCTGACCGGACAGCTTTTCGACGTGCCGGTTAAGGGTACCCACGCGCACAGCTGGATTATGAGCTTCCCGGATGAGTATACCGCATTTAAGAAGTATTCCGAGCTGTATCCGGATGCCTGCATTCTTCTGGTGGATACCTACGACACTCTAAAATCCGGCGTCCCCAACGCTATCCGCGTATTTACAGAGATGCGCGAAGCCGGTATTCCGCTTACCTTCTACGGTATCCGTCTGGACAGCGGTGACCTGGCTTATATGTCCAAGAAAGCCCGCAAGATGCTGGACGAGGCCGGTTTCCCGGATGCGGTTATTTCCGCTTCCAGCGATCTGGATGAGTACCTGATCAACAGCCTGAAGGATCAGGGCGCGGCCATCACCTCCTGGGGTGTCGGCACCAATATGATTACCTCCAGCGACTGCCCGGCTTTCGGCGGCGTATACAAGCTGGCGGCTGTACAGGATGAAAATGGAGAGTTTATTCCGAAGATTAAGCTTTCCGAAAATTCTGAGAAGATTACGAATCCGGGCAATAAGACGGTGTTCCGTCTCTATGACAATGAGACCGGCAAGATTCGCGCGGATCTGATTGCGCTGGCTGATGAGTCTTATGACGCGGACAAGGATCTGCTGATCTTCGATTCCATAGAAACCTGGAAGAAGACCACCTTAAAAGGCGGCACCTACCATGTACGGGAGCTGCTGGTTCCGGTGTTCCTGAAGGGCGAGTGTGTGTACACTTCTCCGAGCGTTATGGAAATCCGGGATTACTGTAAGAAGGAGCAGGAGACGCTCTGGGATGAGACAAGAAGACTTACCAATCCGCATCAGGTTTATGTGGATCTGTCGGATAAGCTGTTTCGGATTAAGACGGGGCTGCTGGATCAGATGAGCCAGGGTAAGTAGTATATAACGGACGACAACGGGAGGGCACAGCCCTCCCGTTTTAATTTTGGGGGTGGGTAGGGGTGGTGGTTGTTAGTTTCAAGAATTCTTGCATGGCTCGGGTCTGATAGCGGCCGGCTTTCCAGTAGAAGCGTAAGCTTCTGCTACGGCGGCCCTCCGGAAGCTTGAAGTAGACCACATCAGGGCGGGCAGGGACTTCACTTATCAGAGTGTCGCTGACGAAAGCTATCCCTAAGCCGGAGCAGACAACATGGTAGGATGTGAGCTGCTGATCCAGCTCCAGAGAAATGTCGGGGGTGATGCCGGCGGTCTGTAAAATTTCAACGGCGCGCTTGCGGGTGTCGTTTTCAGGTTTCAGCATAACGAAGGGTTCCTGGGCAAAGAGCTTCAGCGGGACAGGCTTCACCGACTCGTCTTTCCAGCCACCGGTCACGATCATTTCCCGGGAGACGATGTAGGGGCTGGCTTCCCGGATGGCCGGAAACTTGTAAGGAACGGCCAGGAACAGGGTCTCTTCCCGGTAGACGGCATGGTCGAAGAGCTTCGGATCCAGCTTACAGTTGTCCAGCATCATGTCAATTCGGCCCTGCTGCAGGAGGCGGGCCAGCTCGGCGGTGCTCTCCTCTATCAACTCCACATGTACCTTAGGGTAACGGACGGAAAATCGACCGATGAGGCCGGGCAATACCCAGGATGCAAAGAGGCTGCTGCCACCCAGCACCAGATTACCGGTTTTCAGGTCGCCCCAATCGTTTACGTAGTCGGAGAATTCATTTTCAATGGCCATGATCTGCTCCACGGAGCGGATGTATCGCTCGCCGCATTCGGTCAGGGACAGGGGCTTGGTGCTCCGATCGAAAAGCGGATATCCCACTTTTCCTTCAATTCTTTTAATATTGGCACTTAGGGACGGCTGGGAAATACACAGGCGCTCAGCCGCCCGGGAGATACTTTTTTCCTGATAAACTGCATAGACGTATTCCATTCCGCGGAACATGATTTTCCTCCCCATAACATAATTTTAAAGTTATATAGATTATAGAAATATATGTATTTGCTTATATTGTAGCAGGTTGCTATAATAAGTTCAACAATGAAATTTGAAAAGCGCGCAAAAATCAGGTTTAAAAATTACGTTATTTACTGAAGGAGAAGGATTATGAGCGACAAGACAGAATATAGAGTTGAAAAAGATTCCATCGGTACCAAAGACGTCCCCGAAGACGTGTACTACGGCGTCCAGTCCTTGCGTGCCGCAGAAAATTTCCATATCACCGGACTGAATATGCATCCGGAGATTATCAACAGCCTGGCTTATATTAAGAAGGCCGCTGCCATCACCAACTGCGAGATTAACCTGTTGGATAAGAAGCGGGCAGACGCCATCGTGAAGGCCTGCGACGAGATTCTGGCCGGTCAGCATCACGAGGACTTCATCGTTGACCCGATTCAGGGCGGCGCCGGAACCTCTATCAATATGAATGCAAATGAAGTCATCGCCAACCGCGCCATCGAGCTTCTGGGCGGCCAGAAGGGCGATTACTCCATCGTACACCCCAACGACCATGTAAACTGCGGCCAGTCCACCAACGACGTCATCCCCACTGCAGGTAAGATGACTTCCCTGCGGCTGCTGCAGAATCTGAAGAAAGAGCTTCTTCGTCTTCACGACGCGTTTTCCGCAAAGTCAGAGGAATTTGACCATGTCATCAAGATGGGACGTACCCAGATGCAGGATGCGGTTCCCATCCGTCTGGGACAGGAATTCAAGGCATACTCTGTCGCAGTTATGCGTGATATCCGCCGTATGGACATCGCCATGGACGAGATGCGTTCCCTGAACATGGGCGGTACTGCCATCGGTACCGGTATCAACGCAGACGAAGCTTACTTAAAGCGTATCGTTCCGAATCTGTCTGAGGTATCCGGTATGGACTTTATCCAGGCCTTCGACCTGATTGATTCCACCCAGAACCTTGACCCGTTCGTATCCGTATCCGGCGCTATCAAGGCCTGCGCCGTTACCTTATCCAAGATTGCCAATGACCTTCGTCTCATGTCCTCCGGTCCCCGCGCAGGCTTCCATGAGATTAACCTTCCGGCAAAGCAGAATGGTTCTTCCATCATGCCGGGCAAGGTAAACCCGGTTATTCCTGAGGTAGTGAACCAGGTTGCCTTCAATGTCATCGGAAATGACATGACCATCACCATGGCTGCTGAGGCAGGCCAGCTGGAGCTGAACGCTTTCGAGCCTATCATCTTCTACTGCCTGTTCCAGTCCATCGATACCCTGGCTTACGCCGTAGAGACCTTCGTAGACAACTGCGTCATTGGAATCACTGCCAATGAGGAGCGCTGCCGTTATCTGGTAGAAAACAGCGTGGGTATTATCACTGCCATCTGCCCCCATGTGGGCTACCAGAAGGCCGCCGATATCGCCAAGAGAGCCATGAAATCCGGCGATTCCGTCCGTGAGCTGATTCTGAAGGAGAAGCTTCTGACAGAGGAAGAGCTTGACGAGATTCTGAATCCGGTACAGATGACTGAGCCGGGTATCTCCGGTAAGGAGCTGCTGAAGAAGGACTGATTTTTACATAGCCACTTTTACATGATCATTTTCTAATCACAAGACCGACGCCTGCGTTCACTGCCATCTTCCGCGGACGTCGGTCTTTGATTGCTTTTTCATTCCCTTTGTGGTACACTTATTTCCTATATACCAATCAGTAAATGGGGGATTTACCAATGAATTCACACAATCACAAAAGAAGCTCTTTTTCGGGAAAACTGGGCTTTGTACTCTCCGCAGCCGGCGCCTCCGTAGGCCTGGGCAACATCTGGCGTTTTCCGTATCTGGCGGCCAAATACGGCGGCGGTATTTTTCTGCTGGTCTACATCATTCTGGCGCTGACCTTCGGTTATACCATGATCGTGGCGGAGACTGCCATTGGCCGCATGACGAAAAAAAGTCCGGTGGGTGCTTATCATACCTTTGGCAAATCTAAATGGCTGTCCTTCGGCGGTTGGATCAACGCGATTATTCCGATTCTGATCGTTCCTTACTATTCCGTCATCGGCGGCTGGGTAATCAAATACCTAGTGGAATATCTCACAGGACACGGACATGCCCTGGCTGCGGACGGTTATTTCTCCGCCTTTATTTCCAATGGCGTCTCCACAGAGCTTTGCTTCATCGTATTTTCTCTGTGTACCCTGCTGATTATCTACGCAGGCGTCCGCAACGGAATTGAGCGGGTATCCAAGATTATGATGCCGATTCTGGTAGTATTATCTGTCATCATCGCCGTTTACTCCATAACCAGACCGGGGGCTCTGGCTGGCGTGAAGTATTTCCTGGTACCGAATCTGGAGAATTTTTCCTGGATGACCGTAGTAGCGGCCATGGGACAGATGTTTTACTCCCTGTCCATCGCCATGGGTATTCTGGTGACCTTCGGCTCCTACATGAAGAAAGATGTTTCCATTGAAGAGTCCACGAAAAATGTGGAGATTTTCGATACAGCCATCGCGATTATGGCGGGCCTGATGATTATTCCGGCAGTATTCGCCTTCTCCGGCGGAGATCCGGATACGCTGCAAGCCGAACCGGCGCTGATGTTCATCACCATCCCAAGGGTCTTCGACAGCATGGGGATGGGAACTGTCGTGGGTGTCCTGTTCTTCCTGCTGGTACTCTTCGCAGCTATGACCAGCTCCATCGCCCTGACCGAAAGCGCGGTGTCCACCTTCGAGGACGAGCTTGGCTGGGGCCGCAAAAAGGCCACTGTCATGATCGGTATCATTATGCTCGCTCTGGGAACCCTGTCCTCCCTGAGCTACGGTCCCCTGGCTGCTGTGAAAATCATCGGTATGCAGTTTCTGGATTTCTTTGATTTCCTGACCAACTCTGTAATGATGCCCATCGCAGCAGTCGCTACCTGCCTTCTGGTGTCCAGAGTCATCGGCGTAAAGGGAATTGAAGAAGAAGTGCTCCACGGGGAACAGTCTTTTAAGAGAAAGAAGATTTTCCGCGTCATGATCCAGTATCTCGGACCGGTCTTTGCAGTCATTATCCTGCTCAGCTCCGTGGCAAACGCCTTTGGGTGGATTTCGATGTAGTCCTATCCGATATCTTAGAAGAGGTGTTACAAATAGTCAAAACAGGCTATTTGTGACACCTCTTTTTCTATTTGCGCAGGCAAATTCCGCCTTTCTTTTATATATCTCAGCAAATAAATTCTCTCTGCTATTTATAGAACTTTTTGTCGTCATTCCATCTTTTATTTCTTGAATATGTTCATCCATTTATGTATAATATATTATATAATTTTACTTATTTTATTCATTTTTAGATAATATATTATCTATTATAAAAGGGGTTCTTTCATGAACGAATACATCTGGGAAACCGCCGAAGAACTGGACAAAAAAATTGCCGACCGGGTGCGCCTTATCCGAAAGCGCCGCTCTATTTCTCAGGAAAAACTGGCGCAGATCAGCGGCGTCAGCTTCGGCTCTGTGAAACGCTTTGAAACCACCGGACAAATCTCACTTCTCTCATTGACCAGGATTGCCATGGCACTGGATATGGCAGACGATTTGAGACAGCTTTTTACCGAGGTTCCCTATCGGAACATTCAGGAGGTTATCAATGAAAACAAATAAAGTCATTCAGGTACTTTATGACGAAAGGCTGGTAGGCACCCTTGCCCTGACAAGCGCACATAAGGCCGCATTTGAATATTCTGAGGAATGGCTGGAGACCGGCTTTCCCGTCAGTCCCTTTTCGCTTCCGCTGAAGCGCCAGGTTTTTCTTCCATCCAAAGATTATTTTGGTGGACTATTCGGCGTATTTGCCGACAGCCTGCCGGACGCCTGGGGGCGCCTTCTGCTCCAGCGTTTATTAAAACAGCAAGGGGAAAATGCGGATCGTCTCACGGTTCTCGACCGTCTCGCTATTGTAGGTTCTTCCGGAATGGGCGCGCTTACCTATCAGCCGCAGTATGATCTTTGCGCGGAACCGGAACTGGATAACCTGGACGTTCTGGCCCGGCAATGTCAGAAGATCCTGAATACCGAATTTTCCGATAAGCTGGATGAATTATACCGTCTGGGCGGAACCAGCGGCGGCGCACGGCCTAAAATCATGACGCAAATCGACGGTGAATCCTGGATTATCAAGTTTCCCGCCCATGTGAACGGCCCGGACGCCGGATTTATGGAATATCAGTACGCTCTGTGCGCGAAGCAATGCGGCATTACCGTAAGTCCGTTCCGCTTATTTTCTTCTGATGTATGTAAAGGCTATTTCGGGACGAAACGCTTTGATCGCGTCATGACTTTCTCCGGTGAAAAACGTATCCATATGCTGACAGCTGCTGCTCTTCTGGAACTGGATTTTGAGCAGCCAAGCCTTGATTACCACAGTCTGATGAAGCTGACGAAGATTTTGACCCGTGATAATCCTCAGGATCTGGAAAATATGTATCGCCGCATGTGCTTCAATGTCTTCGCCCACAACCGGGACGATCATTCAAAGAATTTTACCTATCTTTACGACGATACCACCGATTCCTGGCGGCTGAGTCCGGCCTACGACCTGACCTACAGTAATACTTACTACGGCGAGCACACTACGACCGTCGATGGCAACGGGCGAAATCCCGGCCTGAAAGAATTGGTTGCTGTCGGAACTGCTGCCGGTCTGAAAGCTAATTTGTGTAAAACCATTGCATCTGAAATTGATATCTGCGTAAAAGAAATGCTTGGGGCATATGTTTTGTAACTTTTCCAACCGTTTTTCTTCTTATTTTGCAACTTTTCTATCTTTTGTAAATAATTGGATGCAAAAAACAGGACACAGCGTTTGCCATGTCGCGTTTTTTACATCCGTATCATCTGTACTTTTTTATTTTTCCAACCGCCCACAGGCTTCCATCTTCTCTCGAAGTTCTGCAGCCAGCTCTGGCGTAAAGCTTCCCTCTTTCGCTCTCCAGCGCCAGTTTTCGCCCACCGTGGATGGCGTATTCATGCGGGCTTCGCTTCCCAGTCCCAGGATATCCTGCGCCTGGACGATGGCAAGCTCTGCCCGGCTGTTCCAGATGGCAGCGAGCATAGCCCGGGCCGTCGCCTCATCCTCTGTCTCATGGAGATATTCCCTGGCGTAGGCCACATCCTCCGCCGGGGCCGTCTTCAGCCAGCCCAGCGCCGTATCGTTGTCATGGGTTCCCACATAGGCCACGCAATGCTCCGGATAATTCTCCGGCAGATAGGCGCTGCCGCCTCCGTCCCGGCTGTCGAAGGCAAATTCCAGTACCTTCATTCCCGGAAAGCCGCTGTCCTTCAGAAGCTGGTGGACCGACTCGGTCAGATAACCTAAATTCTCTGCAATGATCCGCTGCGGCCCAATCTGATCCTCCACTGCCCGGAACAGAGCGATTCCCGGTCCCTGCTTCCAATGCCCGCCCCGGGCCGTTGTGTTTCCATAAGGAATCGCATAGTAGGAATCAAAGCCCCGGAAATGATCGATCCGCAGGATGTCATAAACCTTGCAGAGATACTGAATCCGTCTGACCCACCAGTCATAATCGTTTTTTTCCATATATCCCCAATCAAAGAGGGGATTTCCCCAGAGCTGTCCGTCTGCGGAAAAGCCGTCCGGCGGACAGCCGGCCACTTCCCTCGGGTTCCGGTTCTCGTCCAACTGGAACAACTCTGGATGTGCCCACACGTCCACGCTGTCCAGAGACACATAGATGGGCAGATCTCCAATCAGACGGACGCCCTGCTCATTGGCATAAGTGCGAAGCTCCTCCCATTGCCGGAAGAACAGGTACTGAAGCACCTTCCAGAAGCGGATCTCCTCCGCGTACCGAAGCTCGATTTCCTCTGTCGAAAGGGCTTCCCACTCCTGCCAGGACGCTCCTCCATGGGCGTGCTTCATGGCCATGAAGCGGGCGTAATCTCCCAGCCAGTAATCATTGTTCGCACAGAATTCCGGATAATCCGAAGGAATCCGCGTAAGGAACCGCTCTGCGGCCTTCCGCAGAATCGGGTAACGCTTTTCGTACAGGGCTCCATAATTGACCTTCTCCGGCACGCTTTCCCAATCCACCTCTCCATACTCCTGCCATTCCAGAAGTCCGTCTGCCTCAAGCAGCTCCAGATCGATAAAGTAAGGATTGCCCGCGTAGGTAGAAAAGGACTGGTAGGGAGAATCCCCGTAGCTGGTGGGACAGATGGGAAGCAGCTGCCAGTAGCCCTGACCTGCCGCCTTCAGAAAATCAATGAATTCCCGCGCCGGTTTTCCCATGCTGCCGATTCCGTAGGGACTCGGCAGGGAAGAGAGGTGCATCAAAATTCCACTGCTTCTCACCGGCCATCACGCTCCTTTTTCCACAAGATAGGGTTTCAGATCCTCCTGAAGCTTTTCATCCCCGTCCGTATAGGCACAGAGATCCAGCGGGTGGGTCAAATCTAGGGAAAAGATACCCATAATGGATTTGGCGTCAATGGTATAGCGTCCCGACACCAGATCAAAATCATAGGGATAGCGGGTAATGGTATTTACAAAGTTTTTTATTTTTTCAATGCTGTTCAATAAAACGGTATATTTCGTCATCGTGATTTTCCTCCTAACTGCCCGATTTTTAATCCTAATGACAGATGATGGCTTCCGTCTCCGCGTCAAAGACATGAATTTTGTTCACATCCAGAGCCAGCTTCGCCATGTCCTCTGCGCGGATTCCGGTGCGGGACGGCACTCTGGCTACCAGCTTCTGTCCGAAGCAGGTCAGATACAGATAAATCTCAGAGCCCATCATTTCCGCCAGATCTACCTTCGCCTCAATATTGGAAGCGTCGGAGATAGCCAGGAAGGACTCTTCCGCGTGAATGTCCTCCGGGCGGATGCCCATGATAACCTCTTTGCCCACATAAGCCTCCAACTCCGGCTTATTCACAGGAATCTGGTAATCGCCAAATACCAGTACGGTTCCGGCAGCATCCTTCTCCACCTTCACGTTCACAAAGTTCATCTGGGGAGAACCGATAAAGCCTGCCACAAACTTGTTGCAGGGATAATTGTACAGGTTCTGGGGCGTATCTACCTGCTGAATAATACCGTCCTTCATGACTACGATACGGTCGCCCATGGTCATCGCCTCAGTCTGATCGTGGGTTACATATACGAAGGTGGTCTGCAGACGCTTATGTAACGCGGCGATCTGGCTTCTCATCTCGGTACGGAGCTTGGCGTCCAGGTTGGACAGGGGCTCGTCAAGCAGGAATACCGCAGGGTTCCGCACCATGGCGCGGCCCAGTGCCACACGCTGTCTCTGTCCGCCGGACAGCGCCTTGGGCTTCCGGTCCAGATACTCCGTCAGACCCAGAATCTCGGCTGCCTCACGTACCTTTTTGTCAATCTCGTCCTTGGGCGTGCCATGAAGCTCCAGGGCAAAGGACATATTTTTGTATACCGTCATATGGGGATACAGGGCATAGCTCTGGAATACCATCGCGATATCCCGATCCTTGGGCGCCACATCGTTCACTCTTCTGTCGCCGATGTACAGGTCGCCTGAACTAATCTCCTCCAGACCCGCAATCATGCGGAGAGTCGTGGACTTTCCGCAACCGGACGGACCGACTAGCACGATAAATTCCTTGTCGTGAATTTCCAGATTCAAATCCGGAACCACTGTATTTTTATTGTCATAGGTTTTCACCACATGCTTAAATGTAATATCTGCCATTTTTCTTCCTCCTTACCGTGTCCGCCCGGAGCGCACACCGTAATTATTCCATATCTTCACCGTTACCCATCTTATCTTCTGTTCTGTCTTAGCGGGCGATTTTCGCCGCGCTCTCTCCCTCCACGATATCGAAGGGAAGAAGCTCATGCACCGCCGGACGCTCTCCCGCAATATCCGAGAGCAGAATTTCCAAGCTCCGGTCGGCTATCCTTTCTCGGGCCTGGCGCACCGTGGTGAGCCGCGGAGAAAGATAATTTCCAAGTTCGATTCCGTCAAAGCCTATCACGGAAACGTCCTCCGGTACCCGAAGTCCCCGGTCCCGGATAGCGCGGATAGCGCCCACTGCCAGTACATCTGCCATGGCAAATACCGCCGTCAGATCCGGCATTTGCTCAAACAGCTGCTCCATGGCGTGATAGCCCTCCTCCATGGAAAAGAACGCCGAACGGTACTGCCGACCGGGCTCCAGCTTCATGCCCTGCTCCGCAAAGGCCTTTTCACAGCCCTTGTACCGGGTATGGGCCGCATGGGACTTCTCCATATAGCCGCCCAGGATACCGATGTTCCGGTGACCCAGCTTTAGAAGATGCGCTACCGCTGCCTGAGCGCCTGCCTCGTCGTCTGTACTGACACTGGAGAGATTGTCAAAGCCCAGCTCCGCCGCCGAGTTGGTAACCAGCACACAGGGAATCTCCAGCCGGTCAAACCGCTCTTTGAAGAACTCCAGGTCGCTTCCCAGAAAGAGAATCCCCAAGGGATGCCGCTCCAGGCATACCCTTTCGGCCCGCTCCACCTCGTTTTCCTCCTCACCGATATAGTAAATGAAGGAAGCATACTTTTTCTCACTTATAAGCCGTTGCAGCCGCTCCACGATGGATGCGAACAGCATATTCTGGGAACCCTTCACGATAATCGCGATTCCGCTGCTGGCCTGCTGCTTCAAGTGCTTGGCGTTGCTGTTTAATTTGAAATGGTGCTTTTCCACCACTGCCATAATGGTCTTTCGCGCTTTTTCCGATACATCCGGATGATTATTGAGTACACGGGACACCGTGCCCACCGCGTATCCGGACTCCTTCGCAATGTCTTTGATTGTCATCTGTATGTTTATCCCTTAACTGCTCCCGCAGCCACTCCTTTGATAATGTGTTTCTGGCCCAGCAGATATACGATAACAATGGGAATTACGGTTAACATAATGCTTGCCATCATGGGGCCCATCTCTACTTTACCATAACTTCCGCGGAAATACTGGATCAACATAGGAATGGTCTTATAATTCTTAATATCCAGTACCAGGGTCGGCAGAAGGTAATCGTTCCATACCCACATGGCCTCCAGGATTCCTACGGATACCAGGGTCGGCTTCAGCATGGGAAGTACAATCAGGAAGAAGGTCTGCAGCGGATTGCAGCCGTCGATCATGGACGCTTCCTCTACCTCCAGGGGAATGGATTTCATAAAGCCCGCGAACATGAAAACTGCCAGGCCCGCTCCGAAGCCCAGGTAGATAATCCAGATATTCCAGGGCTTGTTAAGGTTTAAGGAATCCGCTGTCTGGGACAGGGTGAACATCACCATCTGGAAGGGTACGACCATGGAAAATACAAACAGGTAATACAGAATCTTTGACAGCTTTCCCTTTACCCGGGTGATGTACCAGGCGCACATGGAGCAGCAGATAAGAATCGCCGCCACAGAGGTGATGGTAATCAGAAGGCTGTAGCCCAAGCTCTGTAAAAAGCCCTTGGAGGCAATCGCGTTGGCGTAGTTCGCCAGGCCTGCGAAGGTGTCCGCCGTCGGCAGAGTGAACGCGCCGGATGTGGTAATCGCCGTCTCCCTCTTTACGGAATTAAAGAGAATCATGACGATCGGATAGACATACAGCAGCGCCAGAATACTCAGAAACACTACCATGACCGTATCCTGTATCTGTTTTTTCTTTCTCATCTTACTGCTGCACCTCCCTCTTACGTGTAGCCCGCAGCTGGAGCACGGAAATTACGATAACCAGCAGGCAGAACAGTACGGCCTTGGCCTGGCCGAGACCCTTCCACTGGGCTCCTGCCCTTGCGTAGAAGGTCTGATAGATATTCAGCGCCAGCATCTCTGTCATATGGTTCGGATCTCCTCCGGTCAATGCCAGGTTCTGGTCAAAGAGCTTGAAGGAGTTGGTCAGTGTCAGGAATACACAGATGGTAATGGACGGCATAACCATAGGAAGCTTCACCTTCCATAAAGTCTGCCAGGGCGTCGCTCCGTCGATCTGGGCTGCCTCCAGCAGGTCATCGGAGACATTCTGCAATCCCGCGATATAGATGATCATCATGTAACCAATCTGCTGCCAGCACATGAGAATAATCAGTCCCCAGTAGCCCGCGGAGCTGTTCAACGCCAGAAGCGGCTGTCCCACGATAGAGAGTACACAGTTGATCAGAATCTGCCAGATATATCCCAGCACGATACCGCCGATCAGGTTCGGCATAAAGAAGATCGTACGGAAAATATTGGTGCCCTTAAGCTTCCGTGTCAGAAGCAGCGCCAGCGCAAAGGCAATGACGTTAATCAGCACAATGGAGGCCACCGCGAAGAGCACGGTAAACTTAAAGGAGCTTAAAAATGTAAGGTCGGAAAAGATTTTTTTATAGTTTCCAAAACCTGTAAATTTCGCGTTTTTTACTGTCGTGAACTGGCAGAAGGACAGATACAGTCCCTCAAAGAAGGGAATGATAAATCCAATCGTAAAAGCCAGAAGCGTAGGCAGTACAAAAAGGGGCGACCAACGTTTGATCGCTTTTTCCATGATTCTGCACTCCTTTCTGAGTTAAAATTGAGTAGAAAAAGGGCAGGCAAGTATGAACTGCCCGCCCCTAAAAATGGTTTCTTTCTTTTTTTACTGGCCGTTTGCCATCTGGTACTCGGTTGCCCATCCGTCAACGAATGCGGATACAACGCCTGCCCAGTTTTCGTCGGTCTGGTCTGCTGCGTATGCGGTCAGAGCCTGGCCTACGCCGTTCTTCCACTCCTCAGAGGGCATGGTAGTGAAGTTCCAGGATACCGGAGTCTTGCCTTCTGCGGTGTACTCTGCGTCCTGCTTTACAAACAGGTTCTTGGATTCCTGCGCGCCCTTGAACGGAATAACGAAGCCCATCTCATCAGCCATGGTCTTGGTTCCCAGCTCAGAGGTTACACACCAGTTCATGAAGTCCAGAGTTGCCTTAATATCTGCCTCGTCTGCCTGGTTGTTCACACACCAATAATTCTCTGTACCGGTGCAGAGACCCTGATTTGCCTCGTCGCCAGCGCCGATATAAATCGGAATCATAGCCAGGTCGTCATCGGTATAACCGCCGTCGCCTGTCAGGTTCGCGTACTCCCAGGAACCATTCTGGAAGAAGACTGCGTCGCCTGCCAGGAACTCGTTTCTGGAGTCGTCGCCGGTCTTAGCGGAAAGCTCCTTCGGATCGCAGGTGCTGTTGTTGATGTACAGATCCCACATATCGCGGTAGTTGTCCAGGTAGGTTCCCTTGATGGCGTCTGTGCTGCTGATACCATCGGTCTGATACTCAAAGTAAATCGGCAGGTTTGCCAGATGGGTCTTGAATCTCCAGTCAGAGGAGCCGTCCATACCTGCAGAGGTAAATGCCGCAAAGCCAAGCTCAGAGGAGCGTGCCGTGATATCCTCGGCTACCTTTTTCAGATCCGCGAAAGACTGGATATCGTCGATAGTGTAGCCTGCCTTCTCCAGCAGTGTCTTATTTACAATCAGTCCGTAGGACTCGATTACATATGCGATGCCGTATACGGTGTCGTCTTCCTTCAGCGCGTAGTTATCGCTGGTCAGCTGTCCGTAGATATCGGAGCCTGCCAGATCGTAGCAGTAATCCTTCCAGTTCGCCAGACCCACCGGTCCGTTTACCTGGAACAGGGTCGGAGCGCCGCTCTTTCCCATCTCACTCATCAGAGTGGTCTCATAGTTACCGGATGCCGCTGTTACAACGGTTACCGGTACGCCTGTCTCATCGGTATAAGCCTTCGCCAGATCCTGCCACTGCTGATCCTGCTCCGGTTTGAAATTCAGATAGTATACAGAGCCTTCTGCTCCGCTTGCTTCTGTGGTATCTGCCTTAGTGTCTGTAGATGTAGAGGTGTCTCCTCCGTTGGAAGATCCGCCGCAGCCTGCCAGCATGGAAACTGCCAGAGCGCCGCTCAGTGTCAGGGCTAAGAGTTTCTTGTTCATAATGATTTCCTCCCGTTCATGGTGGAATTCCTTGTTGGAATCCGTTTTGGAAACGTTTCATTGGAAACGTTTCCAGTTCTTATGCCTCTATCATAGTCTCTTTCACGAAAAAAAGCAAGAAGTTTTTTCCACTCCTTGCTTTTTTCGTCAGTTTTACAGATTATTAGGTCTACTTTTTGTGCATTTTTTCACTAGATCCACTCACAATCACCGCCGGTGACTGCCAGGCTTAAGAGTCCATCCATTCTTTCTATCTCTTCCTCACCCTCCAGCTTATCGATCAGCTCTGCCGTATCCATCATGTCTTCCATAGATTCGTCCGGCCCGATCTCATAATCGATATCCATCGCGCAGTCCGGGCATGGGATCCGCTGCATGGTCTGCAGGGATAAAAAGCGGTTGCCACATTTTTTACATTCATAGAATCCGCATTCTTTGGTTCCTTCGGGTACGTAATACATACTTTATGCCTCCCATTCTCTATTGTTTCATATTTTAAACAGAAACCGGCATAACGTCAATTATTTTAAACATAAATTGTCTAATTCTCCATCTGCCGCCCCAGAAAATTCGCGGCTGCCTGGGCAAGCTTCCGCTCGGTTTCGCCCATTTTCTGCTTCGGATCCCGGGTAAACAGGAGTACTGCGCCAATGGCGTCGCCCTCTGCGATAATCGGGCAGATCGTTTCGGCTGCCGGTTCCTCCGGATCATCTTCCACAATGCGCACCAGCTTTTTATCGCCCGTCTCTGTCTGCTGATTTTCCCGGGCTTCTATCAGCTTTTCCAGTCCCGGGCTGATGGATTTTCCCAGATAATCCTTTTTCGCGCCGCCCGCCGCCGCGATGACTGCATCACGATCGCAGATGCAGACCATCACGCCCGCCACCTGCCCCAGACTGTCCGCGTACTCCTTCGCGAAGGTCCCAAGCTCGCCGATGGGCGAATATTTCTTCAGAATAATTTCCCCTTCCCGATCCGTAAAAATTTCCAGCGGATCGCCCTCCCGGATACGCAGCGTCCTTCGTATCTCTTTCGGAATTACCACTCTGCCCAGATCGTCTATCCGCCGCACAATTCCCGTTGCTTTCATAATAAGATTTTCCTCCATTGCAAACATTAAGCTTTGGAGTTATTATGTGGAAATCCAGCAAAAATATACAGAAATTTTTATTGCACAACCGCCAAATTTCATTGTCACATTTTGTCAGGCAATGTCTTTCTTTTTCCGGAAAAAGACATTGTTTTTCCTGTAATTTCCTGTTATACTCCATGTAAACACCACCGATACCATTTCCCCGGAAAGGGCTCTTTTTATATGGACAAAAACAGGAAAAAACAATACCTGCTTCTGCTATTCACCGCGATTCTACTGACAGCAGCCGCAGTCATTTTTATTCTGCGGGACTATATGAGCCGTGTGGACAACCGCATTTATCTGACCAGTACCACCAATCTCCGCGAAGTTTACTCTCAGGTGAACAATAAGCTCTCCCAGATTGTAAATGAGCAGTGGGATCTGCTTGCCATGTCTGAAGATTATATCGACAGTAACGCAGATGCTCCTGAGACCATTGTCTCTTTCGTTGACGATTGGAAGCTCTCCTGGAAATTCACTGATTTCTACTTTATAAACACTGCCGGCGAATGGTGTACGCCCGATGGCGCAGCCGGTACCATGTCCTTCGGATCCGCATGGGGCAAGCTTATCAGTAAGCAGGAAAAGGTTATCGTAGATGCGGACACTCAGAATCAAGAATCTTTTATGCTTTTCGCTATTCCGGTCGATACCGGTACCTATAACGGCTTCTCCTATGACGCGCTCGCCGTATCCTACAGCTCGGACGCCCTGAACGCGGCTCTTGGTGTGTCCGCTTTCCGCGGACAGGCAACCTGCTATATTACAGATCTGAGCGGAAATATTATCTTTTCTGATTCTCCCACCAAGCCCATCGGTAAGAATCTGCTGAATTATCTGGCTGACGCGGAATTTTCCCATGCTACCTATCAGAAGGTGCAGGCAGACTGGGCGGCCAACACTTTTGGCCAGTGCAGTTATCTTTTAAATGGAGAAAAATACTATCTTGTATATCAGCCCACCGATTTCTCAGACTGGCTCCTTGTCTCCATGATTCCGGCGGATATCATCGACAGTGATATGCTGATCGTCCAGAAAACCACCACTCTGATGGTGGGCTTCACCTGCGTCGTGATTCTGGCGCTGGCTGTCATTTTCATGTTTATGTCCTATCAGCAGACCATTTCCCAGAAAAATCAGGAGCTCTTCTGGCGCGACATTATGTCCGATATCATGCTTCAGAATCTGGATAATGTCTATATTATGATTGATGTCAGCCAAAGACAGACCGTGTATGTCAGCCCCAATATTGAGCGTGTCTTCGGCATCTCCCACACCAGCGCTCATCCGCTCTTCGCGATTCAGGAGCTGGAGCCTTCCCCGGAAACGTTAGACTTTCCCATCGAAGATCTGATGCAGATGCCAAACGGCGGTTCCCGTGTCATGGAGTGTCAGATTCGGACGCCCGGCGCTTCCGCGCCCTCCCTGTTCCAGAAATCTGTCTTTCACATTCTCGACGGGCAGAATAACCTGCTGATCTTTGAATTTTCCAACCGTACCCATGAACAGGAGATTCGGGCGGATATCGAAGCAGCCCTTCAGGCCGCCAATACTGCCAACCAGATCAAAAGTGCTTTCCTGTCCAATATGTCCCACGACATACGGACGCCCATGAACGCCATTATGGGAATCTCCAGCCTCCTTCTGCACGCCGCCCACGACCCGGCAAAAACGGAAGAATATGCCCGCAAGATTCAGTCTTCCAGCCAGTATATGCTTGGAATCATCAATGATATCCTCGACATGAGCAAAATCGAAAGCGGACAGACCCATCTGCATCCGGAACCCCTCAACCTCTCCGAACAGATTGAGCAGATTGAAATGCTTATCCGTCCTCAGGCAGTCCAGAAGAAGCAGACTTTTTCCATTTATAAGGATGAAATCCTGCATGAGCATATCGAAGGTGATCCTACCAAGCTTCGCCAGATTCTCGTAAATATCCTGAGTAACGCTGTGAAATACACTCCGGAGGGCGGCTCCATCGACTTTCACATCCGCGAGCTTCCCCGCACGCTCCATTCCTATGCCCGTTACCAGTTTACCATAAAGGATAATGGTATCGGTATAGAAGCAGATTTTCTCGAGCATATCTATGAACCCTTTGTACGCGCGGAGGATTCCGTCACCAATAAGGTGTCCGGTACCGGCCTCGGCATGGCGATTACTAAGAGTCTTGTGGATATGATGGGCGGCGCAATTCAGATAGACAGTACCCTCGGCAAGGGAACCTGCTTTGATGTTTTTCTGGAATTTCGGATTAACGAAGAAACGATGGCAGGAAGTAAGCCCGGCGCACCAGATAGTGCCGACGCTTCCGCCCGTCTTGCAGGGATGAAGCTCTTATGTGCCGAAGACAATGCGTTAAATGCGGAAATCCTCAAGTCCATTCTGGAGCTGTGGCATGTCTCCTGCGATATCTATCCAAACGGAAAGGAACTCTGCGACGCCTTCGCTTCTGCCCGTCCCGGCGATTACGATCTGATTCTCATGGATATCCAGATGCCGGTCATGAACGGATACGAGGCTACACGGACCATCCGCAACAGCTCCAATCCTCTTGGGCAGACGATTCCCATCATCGCTATGACAGCCAATGCCTTCGCCGACGACGTACAGCAGAGCCTGGACGCCGGCATGAACGCGCATCTGTCCAAGCCGATTGATATTGATAAATTGTACCAGACACTACAGACTGTGTTTGGCTGATCCAATCATAAAATGACCGGAAGCATTTCTCTGATGAGAATGCATCCGGTCTTTCTATCTTCGAAATCTTATTTGATTTCATTCACCAGGTTGTTGTTATGGAAGAATTCCTTCACATTGTTCAGGGTCGTTTCCGCGATGTTGGAAAGCGCTTCCTCGGTCAGGAATGCCTGATGGGAAGTCAGCAGCACGTTCGGCATGGATACCAGAAGCTGCAAGGTTGCGTCGTCCACGATTTCCCCGGAGCAGTCCTCGAAAAAGTAGTTAGCCTCTTCCTCGTATACGTCCAGGCCTACGGCGCGCAGCTGCTTGTTCCACAGAGCCTCTACCAGGGCTACACTGTCTACCAGGGCGCCGCGGGAAGTGTTGATCAGGATGGCGCTGTCTTTCATGATGGCGAAGCGCTTCTCGTCTACCATGTGATGAGTCTCGTCGGTCAGCGGGCAGTGCAGGGAGATAAAATCGCTCTCACGGAACAGGGTGTCCAGATCCACATAGTCGATGCCCTCCACCGGATACATATCATAGGCAATGACTTTCATGCCGAAGCCGCGGCAGATGTCGATGAACATGCGGCCGATCCGTCCGGTTCCCACAACGCCGACAGTCTTGCCGTACAGGTCTACGCCGGTCAGTCCGTTTAAGCTGAAGTTAAACTCTCGGGTACGGTTGTAAGCCTTATGAGTCTTACGGTTCAGGGTCAGCAGAAGCGCCATGGCATGCTCTGCTACCGCATGGGGAGAATAAGCCGGTACGCGGACTGCCTTCAGGTTGCCCAGGGCTTTCAAATCCAGATTATTATAGCCTGCGCAGCGCATAGCCACCAGCTTCACGCCCAGAGCCTTCAGCTCGTCCAGCACCTCCGCGTCAATGGTATCATTTACAAAGGCACACACCACGTCGCAGCCCTTCGCGGAGTCCACGGTCTGGGCATTGAGCTTATGCTCCATGTAACGGATATCAATTTCTCCATCGCTGTTCCATTTTCTGAAAGCCTCAATTTCATAAGGTTTTGCATCGAAAAACGCCATTTTAATCATAATATTTCCTCCTGTCCAGGCCGCGGGGGAATATTTATTACAAATTTTCCCTCGCCCACTGCTTTTTAATATTGTGTATACATTTGGTTTTTGTTATACTAATAAAATAACAGGTGAATCCTGATTTGACAATACCGGAAATGATATTTTTTTAACAATATTGTGTATTTTTTAACGAACAATTTGGGGTGGAGGAGTTTCATGAGGGTTTTAGTCTGTAACGCAGGGAGTACGTCTCTCAAATTCAAGCTATTCAACATGCCTGAGGAAGAAGTGCTCGCGGAAGGAAAGGTGGAGCGCGTAGGCACGGATACTGCGATTTTCCATTTTTCCAAACCGGATGGGTTCCGCGTTTTTCAGGAGAATCTTCATGTTCCAACTTATACGGAAGGAATTCAGCTCTTTCTCGATCGGATTCTCGATAAAGAGAACGGTGTTTTATCGGATCTGTCCGAGCTCACGCGCGTGGGCTTCAAGACAGTTCTCTCCAAAGACCATTACGGTATCCATGAGCTGACCCCGGAAGTTCTTCAGGGCATGGAGGACTACATGGTGGTAGCGCCGGCCCACAATAAACCTTATCTGGAGGCTATCCTCCAGTTTCAGAAGCTGACACCCGACGCTATGCTGGTGGGTGCTTTTGAGACAGCTTTCCATCAGACTATCCCGCTGGAACGACGTATCTATGGCATTCCCTGGGAGTGGTATGAAGAATATGGCATCCAGCGCCTGGGATATCACGGCGCTTCCCATAGCTATGTGGCTGAGACGCTTACCGATATGTATGGCTCCACCGGCAAGGCTATCTCCTGTCACCTGGGCGGCAGCGGTTCGCTGTGTGCCATCGACGACGGCAAGAGCGTTGATACCAGCTTCGGTATCTCCCTGCAGGTGGGCGTAATTCAGTCCAACCGCTGCGGCGACATCGACCCATTTATCGTTCCGTTCCTGCAGAAGAAAGGGCTTTCTCTGGACCAGGTTCTGGATGGCCTGACGAAGCGTGGAGGACTCCTTGGTATCTCCGGCGTCAGCAATGACCTGAGAGACGTCCAGGAAGCTGCCGACGCCGGAAATGAGCGCGCCCGGCTCGCCATTGACGTCTTCTGCAACGGCATCGTCCGTCATATCGGCGCGTACTACGCGGAGCTTGGTGGTCTCGACCATCTGGTCTTCACCGGCGGCATCGGAGAACACGGTACCCGCATCCGCGAAGCAGTCTGTCATCAGTTAAAGCATATGGGTATCTTGCTGGATGATGAAAAAAATCAGAGCTGCACCGGAGCGAATACTGTGATTTCCCGTACAGATTCCCCGGTCACCATACACGTTATCCCAGCCAATGAAGAGCTGGGGGTAGCAAGAAAAACATTCGCCTATCTCAGGGCCTAATACGGTCCGTTTACATTCCCCTCGAAAGGGCCCCGTCCACTGGACGGGGCCCTTTCCCTTTTATTCATTATATCTCTGTATTTAGATGGAACTGATATTCATATCCACATTACCCGGTACGCCGTCTACGGAGCCCTTGGAGGTGTTCTGCCAGATATCGTAGCGTCCGCCGTAGCCGCACTTGTCTGCGTAGTGCGCTACCCAGATGCGGTAGCTGCCGAACTTGGATACATCCAGGTGAGAAGAGAACCAGCTCTTGCTTGCATATACCATCGGTCTGTAACCGGAGTTGGCTACGGTGTTGCAGAATGCCACGGTAATCTTGGTTCTGTCGGCCTTGGAAAGTCCGTCCGCACGGCCACGTCCGCCTGCCGCGTACTCGCTGTCGATGGCAATCGGCATATTGATGCCGTACTGATTTGCCAGCTTCACGGCCATACTTGCTTCCTCTACGGCCTCAGCCTCAGTGATAGCCTGGCTGAAGAAATAGATACCTACGCGCAGGCCTGCTGCCTTGGCGCCGGAGATATGGGACGCAAACTTCGGATCCTGTACCAGGACACCGGATCCATAGCCACGATAGCCACAGCGGATAATCGCGAAGTTGATGCCAGCGTTCTTTACCTTCTGCCAGTTGATGCTGCTCTGGTACTTGGATACGTCGATTCCGATGGTGCCGGAGCGGACGCCCTCACTGCTGAAGGTGTACTGGATACCCTGGATAACCTGGGTTCCGGTAACTTTATTACCATTCTTATCAAAATAGTAGGTTGCGCCGTCGATGGTCTGCCAGCCGGTATATTTCACACCGTTTGTTCCGTCCTCATAGACCGGAGCGCTGCTGGTATCATAGACCGGAGCGCTGCTGGTATCGTAGACAATCTTGTCTGTGGGCGCTGCTTTCAGGAACATCAGGCCGCGGACTACGACGCCTGCGGTCGGCGCTTCTATCTTCTGAGTCTCTGTGCTGCCCTCGCTGCCATTGTTATTACCGGTGTTCTCGCCGGAATTACCACTGTCGCCGGGATCCGGGGTGGTCGGCTTCTCTGTGAGCTGCGCGCCGCAACGGGTGCATTTTCCATCTGCATCCGGCTCTGTGTGGCCCAGCGCGTCGATCTCGCCCTCTTCCTTCACATCACCATCTGCCTTGCAAACCAGACGATAAGTACCCTTCTCGGTACAGGTCGGTTCTTTGGTAACTTCTTTTTCATATGTATGCGTATGCGCCGGAGTCATATCCGCGCCACAGCGATCACACCTATTATCGTTATTGTTGTCCACATGATCAGACGCCGGCTCTGAGATAATCTTCGCGTACATGGGTGTACCGTACTTATCCAGCTTCTGCTTGGAATATACCGGCTGTCCCCACTGATCTACCTTCTGCTTCGGCTCCGTCTTGGTGGAAGCCACGTATTCTACCGTATCCTTCAGGGTCTGGGCAGTACCTGCGCTGTCATTGCCGGAAGTATTGGTATCCTCTTTTGCCACATTGATCTGGCTCTCACTCTTGATCTCCGCGCTGACATCCACGGCCTTATACTCGATATTGGCCTTAACGTCGGCTGTAATATCAGCCGGTGCCGCGTAACCTCCGGACGCCTTCATGGAAATCTTGCATTTTCCGGGAGTCATGGACTTCACGTAAATGATGCCGTCCTTATCCTTATCTGTATAGCTCTCTGTCTTATTTTCAGAATCCTTGACTGTCACCTCAAACGCAGTTCCGGCAATAACCTTTCCGGTCGCCTTGTTGACAATCTGTACCTTCAGATCCTTGTCAAGAGAGGTCGCCTTCAGCACGACCTGGATCTCCTTTGCGGATACCTTCGCCTTCTCGGTGTTATCTCCATCCAGACGGGTCAGCTCCGCCACATAGGACTTGTTCATGGAAAGTCCTATGACGCTGGCCTCTGCCACTTCTTCGCCGGAATCCTCCTGTAAATCTGTAACGGTCGGAATCATATCCTCAGTTACCTGACTTCTGGAGCTGCAGCCGCTAAGCAGCGACACAGTCAGAACTGCAGAGAGCAGTAATGCCCCCACTCGTTTCGCTTTCATAATGCCTCCTCATTCGTCTATGGCCCATTTCCCGGGCTATATTTCTGCTGCCCTCGACTGGCAGTCATTGTCTTCTATAATATAACACCTCTATCTGCGGTTTTCAACCGCCGCAGCTGAAATTTTTACAAAATTATTACAACAATTTCTGGTAATCCTCTTTCAGAAAGCGATGGTAAATGAGATGGCCCATCTCTTCTTTTACGCAGTAATAATACTCGTCTATGGACGGATCTTCAAAATGCAGGGCCTCGTCGAAATCAGAGCCCTCCGGCATCTCCTCGCAGATATAAGCTCCAAACTGTCCGAAGACCTTCTTCACATCCTCCACACTCTTGTCGTGGGGATTGGAAAACAGGTCGATAATGGCCTTTAAGAATGCCACATCACCCATATGCTCATGCACATAGCGAGCTCCCGCCGGCGGTACACTGACCTCGATACGTCCTGCACTTACCCGGAAGCTCATAGCCCCCAGCACGCCCGTTCCATCCGCAAATAAATCCGTAAGTTCCGCTACCATTTCCTTCGCTGTCTCACAATTTGTTCCCAGTAAAAGATTCAAGGAGGCCACGGGGTAGTAAAGCCTCATGGTCTCCTCTTCAAACCCAAGCTTCAGCTGGGCCTCTTTCATCTGGTCAATGAGATTCTGTTCCAGTCTCTCTTTTCCCATAATGATTTTATTCCTCCGTACTTCCGGTGTTCAGTGTATAAATCCGATCAAAGGTCAGCTCTGCCAGTACGTCATCCTTGATATCAAAAGAATGCTGTTCTTCCAGATCCGCGCATTTTTCCTGATACAGGGTATTCTTACGCTCGGTTACGATGGAATCTTTCTTATTGGCGGTCGCTTCCTCATCAAAGGTGCTGACCATCTGTACCGCATAATATCCGGTATCTGTCTCGATAATCGGAGCCAGTTCGCCGTCCTTCAGCGCGTCTGCCGCTGTACGAACCTCTTCTGCCGGTGTGGTACTGTCCGCGCCGTAAGTGGTCTCGCTGGCTGAAAGCTGGGAATTCTCATCGCGATTCTCATTAGCTGCGTCTACTGCTGCCTTCAGATCTCCACTCTCTGCTGCCGCGTCCAGAATGTCCTGAAGCTCCTGCTTCTTTGCGGCCTTCTCCTCATCAGTCAGGTCAACCGTATTGCCATCCTCATCCGTCTCAGTACCTGCAGTAGACATGTATACATAGACAATGCGCTTCTGAGCCGCTTCCTCATCGGAAACCTCAGTATCCACATCTTCGGTCAGCGGCGCGTACATCTTCTCCTGGATAGTCATCAGGGTCAGCACATGCTCCACATCCGCCTCGGTTACGCCCAGGGTCTTCTGCACGCCTGCGGAATTATCCTTCATGAACTGGGCAGCCGCATCGGAAATAGCGGTCTTCTCGTCGTCTGTCAGCTCTACGCCGTAATTTGCCGCCTCTGCTTCCAGTACATACATCTGGTTAAACTGCTCCATCAGGCTCTGCTTCGCTGTCTCGCCGTATACGGTTCCGGTACCGGACAGATCCTGTCCATACACATTGGTCATGCCAAGCATGGCCCCGTAGTAGGATTCCATCTGCGCCTGCTGATAACGAAGCAGAAAGCTTACCTCTGCCAGCGGCACATTGGTCGTCTCATCCATCACTGCCACAGTCTGCGTACCGTCCAGTGTATTGCCTTTTCCACATCCTGTCAGTGAGCCTGCAAGCATCAGACCTGCTGCCAGAACTGCGATTCCTTTTTTCATCATTTCCGTAAATCCTTTCCTGCCCGCTTCTTCTCTGAAAAACGGAGTATTCTAAAACTACTGTCCACTTATATCATTCCGCCAGGTGTTTCCGTACAAAATGTGCGAAAATCCCGAGCTCTTCAGCGCGAAATCGCATAAGATGCGATTTCTGTACATCGCAAGCGTATTACTGTGAAGAAAGGGAACAGTAACATTCTGGGTTTATTATAGACGCTTTTTCCGCTGTGGGCAAGGCTTTCTTGCGTTTCCTGCGAGATTTCACGCTCTTTTCACAGCTGCGTATCATTCGTGGCTTCCGTCTCCGCCAATCTCGGTGATCAAGCCGTCGATTTGCACCGTCTCCCAGACATTTTCATCCACTTTTAGCGGCGTTTCCTTCGCCCAGGAATCTTCCAGATTCTGTAAATATTCCTGCTTTGCGGATTCTTTCAGTTCCTCCAGCCGATCCGACGTGGCGTCCGCATCCAGATCTGAAACATGCTGCACCACATACCAGCCCTCGTCGGTGGCAATCACACCGGACACGCCGCCCACCGGCAGCTCCCGGGCCTTCCCCGCCACATCCGGGTGGGCTCCTCCGTCAGTGTCCTCATTAAAATACACGTCGATAACCGTGTGGGGAAATTGTTCGCCTGCAGCGGAAATATCGCCCAAATCCGCCGCCAGCGCTGCGAAGTCATCCGCCTCCTGCTGAATTTTGGCTAACTCCTCCTCTGTAAATGGCGTGAAATTACCCTCCACATCATAAAGTCCCGTATTAGAAAACAGCGCGTAGGTCAATCTGCCCACCTGTGCCTCTTCTTCGCTTATCTCCGGCTCATAATCCGCCCGGATGGCTTCCGCCACCTTTCCGGCCAGCTCATTCCGGGCAAGATAACGCTCCACGCTTTCCCGATCCGCGCCTGCCGCCTCCAGCACCGCCTTTGTATTATTTTCCATAAAATTCTGTGCCCGGCGGGCGATCTCCTCCTGCTCCCCGTCGGTCAGGCTCACGCCGTATTCTCCCGCGTGGGCGCAGAGCAGATGGAGCTCCGTCAGGGTATCCAGCACGCTGCTTTTCAAAAGCTCCTCCAGGGTCTGACCACTGTCGTCCGCCTCCTGCTGCCACATAGTTTCCCCGAAGCTTTCATAGTAGACATATTCCCACTGCTCCTGCAGCATCCTGGTATAGAACAGGGCTTCCTCCAGGTAAATAGGTTCGTCGCCCAGAGTGGCCAGGGTGGTTCCGCTCTCCTGCTCAAGGACCCGGGGGACTCCCGCCTCCTTTTTACCGCACCCGGCCAGAGCCACAGCTGCCAGCATCATAAGGATTCCCAGCTTCTTTAACCTTTTTCTCATGTACGCTCCTCCAGCAAATCCTGCATTTTGTCGAGGATGCTCTCCGCCAGCTTCAGGGGATCCGCCTCCTCGCCGCGGCTGTTCTTCTGACGGCGGTAGCAGAACGCCGGTTTCTCTCCCTTGATGAATTTCATCCGTCCGTTGAAGCGGGCGAGAAATTCCGGGAAAGCCGCCGGATTCAGCTTTGCCTTTTCATACAGAGCCAGCCGTATCTCATCAGGTTTCTCAACTATCTCCTTAACATATACGTTGTGAGCCCTGATTTTCAGACAGGCTACGGCAAGAAGATTCTGTACGGCCTTCGGAAGATCGCCGAAACGGTCCAGGAGCTCATCCTGCATGTCTTCACTCTCTTCGAAGGTCTCGATACCGGCGATACGCTTGTAGATATCCAGCTTCTGGCTTTCGCTGCGAATATAGGTGGTTGGGATATAGGCGTCGATATCCATATCCACCAGAGTCTGGAATTCGTCCTCCTCCCAACTGAGACCCTTTTCCCGCCTGACGGCCTCGTTCAGCATCTTACAATACAGATCGTAGCCGACAGCCTCCATATGGCCATGCTGCTGCTCACCCAGAAGATTACCCGCACCCCGGATCTCCAGATCCCGCATGGCGATTTTGAAGCCGCTGCCCAGCTCGGTAAATTCCCGGATGGCGCCCAGACGTTTCTCCGCCACTTCTTTGAGCATCTTATCCCGCTTATACATCAGGAAAGCATAGGATGTACGATTGGAACGGCCAACGCGGCCACGGAGCTGATAGAGCTGGGACAGACCCAGATTATCCGCATCGTGGATAATCATGGTGTTGGCGTTGGAGATATCCAGCCCGGTCTCAATGATGGTGGTGGACACCAGTACGTCGATTTCCCCACTGATGAAATCAAACATGATACGCTCCAGCTCGTGCTCTTTCATCTGGCCGTGGGCAAAGGCCACGGTGGCCTCCGGTACCAGCTCGGCCACCTGGGCCGCCACCTCGGCAATGTTATTTACACGATTGTATACATAATATACCTGGCCGCCCCGGGACAGCTCCCGGCTGATGGCAGCCCGAACCATTTCACTGTCATATTCCATCACATAGGTCTGGATGGGCAGACGATCCTGGGGCGCTTCCTCCAGCACGCTCATGTCCCGGATGCCGATGAGACTCATGTGCAGGGTACGCGGAATCGGCGTGGCGGTCAGGGTCAGGACGTCCACATTTTCCTTCAGCTTCTTGATTTTTTCTTTGTGGGCCACGCCGAAGCGCTGCTCCTCGTCGATAATCAGAAGTCCCAGATCCTTGAATTCCACGTCGGCGGACAGCACCCGATGGGTGCCGATGACGATATCCACCAGACCCTTTTTCAGGTCGGCAATGGATTTCTTAATCTCGCCCGGCGTCCGGAATCGGGACAACAGATCGATGCGCACCGGGAAATCCTTCATTCGCTGGATGAAGGTATTATAATGCTGCTGGGCCAATATTGTGGTCGGCACCAGATAAACCACCTGCTTATTCTCCTGCACGGCCTTGAAGGCGGCACGGATGGCGATCTCGGTTTTGCCGTAACCCACGTCGCCGCAGATCAGGCGATCCATAATTTTCGTGCTTTCCATATCCCGCTTGGTGGCTTCGATGGCCTGCTGCTGATCCTCGGTCTCCTCAAAGGGAAACAGCTCTTCAAACTCGGTCTGCCAGACTGTATCCGGGCCGTAGACAAAGCCCTGCTTCTCCTGACGGGCCGCGTAGAGCAGCACCAGATCGCGGGCCACCTCCTGTACGGCTCCCCGGACCTTCGACTTGGTGCGGGTCCACTCGCTGCCGCCCAGACGGTTCAGCTTGGGTTTTTTGGCGTCGGATCCGGCGTATTTCTGAATCATTTCCAGCTGGGTTGCCAGAATATAGAGGTTGCCGCCCTTTGCATACTCGATTTTGATATAATCCTTCATAACCTTATCGACTTCTACCTTCTCAATGCCGCGGTAGATGCCGAGGCCGTGGTTTTCATGCACCACGTAATCGCCGGGTTTGATATCGGAGAAGCTCTGGATCTTCTGGCCCTCGTAGGTCTTCTGCTTTTTCCGTTTCTTCTTTTCCCGGCCAAAGATATCGGTCTCGGAGAGTACGGCAAAACGGAGCATGGGGTATTCGTAGCCTCTGTGAAGGCTGCCATGCACCACCATAATCTCTGATGGCTGTACAACGCGATCCGGATCTTCACTGTAAAAACTGTTCAGCTCCTCATCCTGAAGATCCGCAGCCAGCCGTTTGGCCCGGGTTCCGGACGCGCACATGAGGATAATGGAATATTTTTCCTTTTTCCACCGTTTCAGATCTTTAACCAAAGTCGGGAAGCTGCTGTTGTAGGGATTGATGGAGCGAGCGTCGATCTGATAGCGGCCTGTCTGCTCCCATTCCGGTGCTTTCTGCTCCAGCAGGCTTAAGGCCACACAGTTTCTGCGGTTCAGGCGGACGGTGATCTCTTCGCTGCTGTACAGAAGCCGCGCCTCCTCCGGCAATGCTTCACCTTTAGCCGCGCGGTTGGCCATGCTTTCTTCAAATTCCTTTTCCACCGACTGACCCTTTTCCAGAATCCGGGTAGGCTCATCCAGAAAAATCAGGGATTTCCCGGGTGCAAAATAATCCAGAAAGCTAACCGTCTCCTCCTTTTCATGGGGGATCGGTTCCGCCGCCGGATAAATGGTGATTTCTTCCAGATTTTCCATGGAGCGCTGGCTTTCCACATCGAAGCTTCGGATGGAATCTACCTCGTCGTCCCAGAACTCGATGCGCCAGGGAGCGTCCTCCGTCAACGCAAAGATGTCCACGATGCCGCCGCGCACCGCGAACTGGCCCGGCGCTTCCACCTGAATCTCCCGCTCGTAGCCCAGGCGGCCCAGCTTTTCCGCCAGGGCGTCGATCTGGACAATGCTGTCCTGGCCGATACATAAAATCGAATCTTCCACTTTTTTCAGAGGACGCAGACGATCCATCAGACCGTCAAAAGTAGTGATAACCGTCACTTCCTCCTGGGTCAATAAAGCCTGTAAGGCCCGGACTCTCTGCTGCACCAGCAGATTGCCCTGCATATCCGCATGAAAAAAGAGGAAATCCTTTGCCTGATAGAGCACGGCCTTCCGGTCAAAGTACCGGCAATCCTCATAGATTTCCTTTGCTTTCTGCTCGCTGTATGTGACGATCAGCCTCTGGGAATAGCCCTGCCACAGGGCGCAGGCTGCGTGTACCTTCTGGGAATCTACGCAGCCGGAGAGCCAGAGGACTCCCTTGTTTTTTTTCAGCTTTTCGGCTATCTGGTCGTACGCGCCGAGCTGCCAAAAGGGCTTGATGAATGCTTGCATGCCGCACCTCTGTTTTTGTTTCGCTGTTTCTCTCTGTTATGATCTATTCGTGTTTTTTCTTATTATACAGGTTCATGGCCTCATCGGCGCGATCCTGTACCATCAGTTCTACGGCGTCCGCAGCCTGGACAATGGCTTCCTCGACTTTTTTGCGGTCTTCTGCTGCGAAATGACCCAGGACGTAGGCAGCCAGGTCGTAGTCTTTCGGCTTTTCGCCCACGCCCACGCGAATACGCTGAAATTCCTGGGTGCCCAGGTGAGCGATAATATCCTTGATGCCGTTATGGCCACCGGCGCTGCCTTTTTTGCGGACGCGGATGTAACCGGGCTCCAGGGCAATGTCGTCGTAGATGACAATGACTTCAGTGGCGGGATCCAGTTTGTAGAAGTTCACAGCTTCGCCGATGCTGTTGCCGCTCAGGTTCATGTAGGTCTGGGGCTTCAGAAGCAGGACCTTCTGGCCCTCGATGACGCCGGTGCCGCAGATGGCCTGGAATTTTTTGGTGTTCATCGTGATGTGGTAGCGGTCGGCGAGATACGTGATCGTGTCAAAGCCGATGTTGTGGCGGGTGTGATCGTACTGCTGGGTGGGGTTGCCAAGGCCGGCGATGATGTACATGGTGGGGTTCTCCTTTTTCTATGACGGACGCTCTGTGGGGTTCGGAAATCGTGTGTTCGGACGCTTCGCGGACAGCGTGCGTCTGGATCGGACAGGCTCTGCCTGTCCGCCCCCAGGCGCACACAGTCCGGGAAGAGCCGGACACCCTGATTTTCCGAACCCCACAGAGCTGGTTATGTGAACTACCGGGGAAGCACCGCGGCCTGTGGCCGCGAGTGCTTCCGGGTTGTTTAGGTCGATGGGGTCTTTTCCTATCATACAGGAGTTTTGCGACGTTGGCAAGGGGCGAGGCGGCAAATGCCGCCCGCCCCCGGCCAATCGCAGCTCTCCATCCCGCCTCGCGTCCGTCCCCAACATAAAAGGCGCCGCCCCTTCCGGACGACGCCTTCCCCCCTACATTATATCGTTCTCTTTATCACCTAAGCTTCTTCTTCCGCCTCTACCAGCGCAGCCTCATACTTATCCAGAATGATCCCCTGAATATGATCTCTGGTCCCGGAATTGATGGGATGTGCAATATCCCGATACTCTCCGTCTGACGCTTTTCTGCTCGGCATCGCGATAAACAGTCCTTTTTCGCCCTCGATAACCTTGATATCATGAACCACAAATTCATCATCAATGGTGATCGAAACGACGGCCTTCATCTTACCTTCTTTTGACACCTTCCGTACGCGTACATCTGTAATCTGCATACTTCCTGCCCCTTTCTTCTGCCCTTTTCAGGTCAGTTTGTCTTATCAGTGCTTTGTGGGCCGTCCGTCGTTACAGCACGTAACGCTCATTTTTCTCGACGACTATCTTAACCCCATGCTCTCCTACGTAACGGGAGTTAGCACGAATTGTATCGCGGCTTTCAACGATGCAGTTCTCTATGTAAGTATTATCGCCGATATACACTTCGTTGAGAATAATGGAGTTCTTAATCACACAGTTATTCCCCACGAACACTTTCTTAAATAAAATGGAATTTTCTACAGCTCCGTTGATGATACATCCGCTGGATACCAGGGAGTTCTTCACGTCTGCCCCCGGATTATACTTGGCCGGAGGAAGATCCAGCACCTTGGAGTATACATCCGGATAGGTCTTGAAGAAGTATTTGCGGACATCCGCTTTCAGGAAGTCCATGTTGGTCTCGTAGTAGGACTCTACGGACGCGATGTTGCTCCAGTAGTCTGTGGTGCGGTATGCAAATATTCTCTTCAGGTTCTTATAACGAATCAGGATGTCACGTACGAAATCGTAGCGATCTTCCTGGGCACATTTCTCTATGAGTTCGATCAGCTGTCTTCTGCGGATGACATAGATACCGCAGGAAATGGTGCTTTCCTGGGTCTCCACCGGCTTCTCCTCGAATTCGGTAATCCGGCCTTCTTCATCGGTCTTCAGCACGCCGAAGCGAGATACGTCGGTGTCTGCCGGCATGTCCTTGCAGACTACAGTGATGTCCGCTTTCTTCTCAATGTGGTATTCCAGTACCTTATTGTAGTCCATCTTGTAAACTGCGTCTCCGGACGCGATGACTACGTACGGCTCATGGCTCTTCTTGAGCCAGTCCAGATTCTGGTAGATAGAATCCGCGGTTCCACGGTACCAGGAGCTGTTGTCCGCGGTGATGGTCGGTGTGAAGATATACAGGCCGCCCTGCTTTCTTCCGAAATCCCACCACTTGGAGGAGTTCAGGTGCTCGTTCAGGGAGCGCGCGTTATACTGAGTCAGTACCGCGACTCTCTGGATATGAGAGTTAGACATATTGCTGAGTGCGAAGTCGATACCGCGATAGCTTCCTGCCACGGGCATAGCCGCTACTGCACGCTTGTTGGATAACTCTCTCATTCTGTGATTATTGCCGCCTGCAAGTACAATTCCTATCGCTCTCATTACCGTTCACCTACCTTTATCAATGTCTCGCCGCTTGCCAGTACGCCTTCGTTGTAATCATCCGGCGTGGTATCTCCTGCGATAGCGGTATTCTTTCCTATCTTTACATTCGGCGGTATGTAGGAATTCTCGCCAATGGTGACCAGTCCGAAGGAATAGATCTTCGGCTGTACCTTGTTCGGAACTTCTTCACCGATTCCCATCACTACGCCGTCGGAGATCTCGACTTCCTCCGCGATAATAGCCTTGTCAATGGTACAGTTTTCACCGATAGTTGTATTCTTCATAATAATGGAGTCGCGCACCACGGTTCCCTTTCCAATGGTAACGCCTGCGCCGATCACGGAATTGTATACATCTCCGTAAATCTCGGCTCCTCCGGTAATCAGGCTCTTTTCGATCTTCGATTCCGCGGATACATACTGGGGCGGCACTGCATCGCTCTTGGTATAAATCTTCCAGAATTCTTCATAGAGGTTAAACTCCGGAATGATATCAATGAGCTCCATATTGGCTTCCCAATAGGATCCTAAGGTTCCTACATCCTTCCAGTATCCGTTGAATTCAAACGCAAACAGACGGTTTCCATTGTCGTGGCAATACGGAATGATATGTTTTCCGAAGTCACAGTTTGGCTGGCTGGAAAGCTGAATCAGCGCGTTCCGTAAAATCGGCCAGCTGAAAATATAGATACCCATGGATGCCAGATTGCTTCTGGGATGCTCGGGTTTCTCTTCAAACTCTGTGATCTGGTTATTGTCATCGGTGATCATGATGCCGAAACGACTGGCTTCCTCCATGGGTACCGGCATAACCGCGATGGTTACATCGGCATTATTCTCCTTGTGGAAATCCAACATTACTTCATAATCCATTTTATAGATGTGATCTCCGGAAAGGATCAGCACATAATCCGGATTATATGTATCAATGTAATCCAGATTCTGGTAAATCGCATTCGCTGTTCCGGTATACCATTCGCTGTTTGTACTCTTTTCATATGGCGGGAGTACGGTTACGCCGCCCACATTGCGATCCAAATCCCACGGCATTCCAATTCCGATATGGGTGTTCAGACGCAACGGCTGATACTGCGTCAGAACTCCGACCGTATCTACACCTGAATTAATGCAATTGCTCAACGGGAAATCAATTATTCTGTACTTTCCGCCGAAAGATACAGCGGGCTTCGCTACTTTCGCAGTTAAAACCCCGAGACGGCTTCCCTGACCGCCAGCCAGCAGCATGGCTATCATTTCTTTCTTAATCACCTAATCACCTCTTGCCCAAATTTTTCCTTCATGTCCCATCATTCTGCCCAAACAGTGACAAAATTCCCTCCCAGTCTGTCACTGGTTTCTAACATATTATACCATACCATTTGTAAATAGTGAACATGAAATTGGAAAATTTTGATTTTATTTTAAACATTTTGCGACAGCTTTTTTAGAATTTCTTTGACATATTATCTATAATGTATTAAAATCCTGTTAATTTCTTGTTTATTATTCATATTAAAACGCTATGATAACATTATTTTCCCTTTCTTTTCATAAAATGAGGGTATGATTTTCCTCTTATTTCCAATTCTCAGTTATGCAGATCATACAAAGACAATTCCGGCAAGCCCAATCTTGCCAACTTTCCGCTCTAATGCTATACTATTGCTGTAAAAATTGCGACAGGGAATCTCTGGGAAACAAGGTGATATGCCGCAGCAAAACTTAAAAAAAAACGAGGATGTGTATAGTATGTATCAACTTCATTTTCATAATCCGGTACCCATTCATTTCATCGGCATCGGCGGCATCAGCATGAGCGGCCTGGCTGAGATTTTACTGAAGGAGAGCTTTCCGGTCTCCGGCTCCGACAGCCATGCTTCCGAGCTGACCGACCATCTGACCCGGCTTGGCGCGCAGATCCGCATCGGCCAGAAGGCTTCCAATATTCCCGCAGACTGCGAGGTCGTTGTATACACGGCTGCCATTCACCCGGACAATCCGGAATTCATGGCAGCGAAGGAGCGGGGTATCCCCATGCTTTCCCGGGCGGAGCTTCTGGGACAGCTGATGCGCAATTACAAAAAAGCCATTGCCGTGTCCGGTACCCATGGCAAAACCACGACCACTTCCATGATTTCCACGATTCTTCTGGCCGCGGACGCGGATCCCACCATTTCCGTGGGCGGCATTCTGCCTGCTATCGGCGGCAATATCCGGGTAGGGGGCTCCGAGACCTTCCTGACAGAGGCCTGCGAGTATACCAACAGCTTCCTGCATTTCTTCCCGACCATCGGGATCATATTAAATATAGAAGAAGACCATATGGATTTCTTCAAGGATCTGGCTGATATCCGTCATTCCTTCCACCGGTTTGCGGGACTTCTTCCGGAAAATGGCCTGCTGATCATCAACAGCGATATTGAGAATTATCAGGAGATTACCGATGGACTGGCCTGCCGCGTGGTGACCTTTGGCTCCACCGCCGAAGCAGATTATCATGCGGAGCATGTGACTTACGACGAGTCAGCTCATGCCACCTTCCGTGTAATAAAGCACGGTAAACCGGGGCAGGAGTACCATCTGAACGTACCGGGCGCACACAATGTGCTGAACGCCCTGGCTTCCATCGCTCTGGCGGATTCTCTCCACATTGCACCTGAGATCATCCGCAAGGGTCTTATGAACTTTTCCGGCACAGACCGCCGGTTCCAGTATAAGGGCGAGATGAACGGCTTTACCATCATCGACGATTACGCCCATCATCCGACGGAGATCAAGGCGACCCTCCACGCGGCACAGCATTATCCCCACAGGGAGATCTGGTGCGTGTTTCAGCCCCACACCTACACCCGGACCAAGGCCTTCTTCAACGACTTTGCGGAAGCGTTGACCCTGGCCGATCATGTGGTGCTGGCGGACATCTACGCGGCCCGTGAGACCGACACCCTGGGCATTAGCTCGAAGCAGCTGGCTGACCGCATCCGTGAACTTGGCACTGACGCCTATTATTTCCCGACCTTCGAGGAAATTGAAAAATTTTTATTGGAAAAATGTATGCACGGCGACCTGTGCATAACTATGGGTGCCGGAAACGTGATAGATATCGGCGAAGACCTGCTTCGCAAATAAGTTATCCACATTATCCACATGCTTTTTGGTACTTTTCCACCGAAATGTATGTGGATTTTTTTGTGGACAACCTGTTTACATAAGAATTACGCGATTTCTTATGTAAATCAGCTGTTTCTGCCTGTTTTACAGGCTTTCCGGGACTTTTGGATCCATTTTCCAGGTTGCAAATAATATTTTTCCACAAAGTTATCCACATTATCCACATTTTTGCTTATACACATCCCCTGCGGGGCTCCTGTTAAAAAAAGCCTGTTCTCTTTTTTTTGATTCTATGCTACAATATAGGAGCTTGAAAAGAACGTGAACACTAACATTTTTTGATTCAGGAGTGCAGCATGAGCGGATTTATTTTACAGGGGGACGGCGACCACGGACATACCCTGGTGTCGAATCTTTTTCTGGACAATTACATGCCGGAAGCCAACGGCGAATATGTGAAAATCTATCTCTATCTTCTGCGCTGCCTGAAGTCAGACACCCAGGAGCTTTCCATTGAGCTCATTGCCAATAAATTCGAAAATACCGAGAGCGACGTGCGCCGGGCATTGAAGTACTGGGAGCGGATGAAGCTTTTGAAGCTCCAGTATGATAATGCGGAGAATCTGACCGGGATACAGATTGTAAATGAGCCGGAGGCAAAGATGGCTGAGCTTCCTGCTGCCGATTGCGCAGTCACGACCAGGTCAAAGCCGCAGCCGACGCCTTCCGCTCCGTCTGCAATTTCCGCCGACTCTGCATCACCGACGACGCTCTCCGGCACTCTTCCCAAGGATCCCCTGACCCCCGACGAAGCCCAGCAGCTCCTCTTCATCTGCGAGCAGTATCTGGGCAAGCCCTTAAGCTCCACCGAGGTCAGCAAAATTCTGGATTTACACGATATCTTCGGCTTCAGTCCGTCCCTGATAGAATATCTCGTGGAATACTCCGTATCAGGCGGACACAAAAGCATCCATTACATAGAAGCAACGGCCCGTGCCTGGCATCAGGCCGGCTGCACCACCGTAACCCAGGCCAGGGAACAGGTGACCATCTATAACCGGGCTTATTTCAAGATTCTGAAGGCCTTCGGCATCGCCGGACGCAATCCGGTGGACGCGGAGATCGCCTGTATGGATAAATGGCTCAAGGACTACGGTTTCTCACTGGAAGTGATTTCCGAGGCCTGCAGCCGCACCATGGCAGCCATTCACCAGCCAAGCTTTCCCTACACGGACAAGATTCTGGCATCCTGGAAGAAGCAGGGTGTAAAGTCCTTAAACGATATCCAGAGTGCCGACCGAAACCGGAGCGACCGGAAGTCTCAGACGGAACCCGCGTCCACGGCTCCCAAACGGCCCGCCGCGCCCAACCGCTTCCATAATTTTCAGGAACGGGACTATGATTTCAAAGAGCTGGAAAAGCAGCTCATTAACCAATAACCGGAGGACGCCTTATGTCTCTTATGAACACTCAGTATGATTCCATCATGCGCATGTATGCAGCCCGGCAGGCCCGGAGCCGCCAGGAGTATGAAGCGCGCATGGAGCAGATTCAGAAGGATATCCCGGAACTGTCTGCTCTGGAGGCCGATATTACAACCTGTCAGGCCGCTCTGGTACGCTCTGCGGTAGAAGACGCGCCGTCCCGCAGGGACGGGCTCAAAAGCCGTCTGAAGGCCCTTCAGGAGCAGCGCAGCGCCCTTCTTTCTGCCCACGGGCTGACGCCGGAGGCGCTGAAGCCTGTCTACGTCTGCCCGGACTGTCAGGACACAGGCTTCATCGGCGCGGAGAAATGCCATTGCTTTCTCCAGGCTGAAATTGATTTATTATATCATCAATCCAATTTAAATGAGGTTTTAAAGCAGGAAAACTTTGACACATTCTCGTATAACTGGTATGATGGCGATGACAGGGATTCCATGCGCCGCACCGTGGCGGAAGCCCGGCTCTTCATTGAGAATTTTGATAAGCAGTTTCAGAATCTTCTGCTTCTGGGCGCCGTGGGCACCGGCAAGACCTTTCTCTCCAACTGCATTGCCAAGGAGCTCATGGACAGCTGCCATTCCGTCGTCTACCTGACTGCCTTTCAGCTCTTCGATATGCTGTCGAAAGCAGCTTTTGGAGGCGAGCGTAGCGCGCAGAATTACCAGCAGACCTACCCCTATCTCTTTGACTGCGACCTGCTGATCATCGACGATCTGGGCACGGAGCTGCCGAATTCCTTTACGGTATCCCAGTTTTTCCTGTGTATCAATGAACGGATTTTGCGTAAAAAGTCCACGCTGATTTCCTCGAATCTGGATATGGAGGCGCTCCGCAGCATCTACTCTGAGCGTACCCTTTCCCGGATCATCAGCAGCTACACCATCCGGCAGCTGCCCGGAAGCGATATTCGAATCAAGAAAAAATTATATAACACTAACTCATAAATTTACGGAGGTAACAATTATGTTATTGCAGCGCAGCCAGCGTGTTCTCGAAACTATTCCCGTCGGGTCTCTGGGCCTGATCCCCTTAAATAGCTGTGAGGAGCTTGGTAAAAAGGTCAACGACTATCTGGTCGAGTGGCGTCACAGCAACGATCTGGAGCACAAGTCCAACATCGCCTTCACCGGCTATGAACGTGACTCCTATCTGATTAAGGCTTACACACCCCGGTTTGGTTCCGGAGAAGGAAAGGGCTCCATCAAAGCTTCTGTCCGCGGAAATGACCTTTATCTGATGGTGGATGTGTGCAATTACAGTCTGACTTACAACCTGTACAATTACACCAACCACATGTCCCCGGACGACCATTTCCAGGATCTGAAGCGCGTCATCGCTGCTATCGGTGGAAAAGCCCGCCGTATCACCGTAATTATGCCCTACCTCTATGAGAGCCGCCAGCATAAGCGGAGCTCCCGAGAGTCTCTGGACTGCGCGCTGGCCCTGCAGGAGCTGGTTGCCATGGGCGTTGAGAACATTATCACCTTCGAGGCGCACGATCCCCGTGTCCAGAACGCTATACCCCTTCACGGCTTTGAGACCGTGACTCCGGCTTATCAGCTGGTCAAGGGCCTTCTGAACAGCACACCGGGTCTGCAGATCGACAGCAATCATATGCTGGTCATCAGCCCGGACGAGGGCGGTATGTCCCGCGCTGTCTATCTGGCCAACGTGCTGGGTCTCGATATGGGTATGTTCTACAAGCGCCGGGACTACACCCGCGTGGTAAATGGCCGCAATCCCATCGTAGCTCATGAATTCCTGGGCTCCGATATCGAGGGCAAGGACATGATCATCGTGGACGATATGATTTCCTCCGGTGAGAGCATGATTGAGGTTATGAAGGAGCTGAAGAGTCGCGGAGCCAACCGTATCTTCGTCTTCTGCACCTTCGCCCTGTTTACCAACGGACTGGCGGAATTTGACAAAGCCTTTGAGGAGGGCCTGCTGACCAAACTATTCTCCACAAATCTGGTATACCAGACGCCGGAGCTCTTAAGCCGCCCATATTATGTAAACTGTGACATGAGCAAGTACATCGCCCTGCTCATCGATACCCTGAACCACGACGTATCCATCAGCGACCTCCTGGATCCCTACGACAGAATCCAGGCGCTGCTGACACGGTATCGGAATGGGGAGCTGCATTAATAATTCTAAGTACGCAAAAGGGAGCTGCATCGCAGCTCCCAATTTTAATATCTTATTTAGACTTTAAATCGGTAACCAACGCCCCATCGCCGTGCGCAGCACTTTATTCCTGCGGAGCAGGACTATATGGGGCACGTTTTATCAGACTTTAAAGCGGTAACCAACGCCCCATATAGTCTCAATATACTGCGGCTTCGCCGAATTCACCTCGATCTTCTCCCGAATCTTCTTAATATGCACGGTCACCGTCGCGATATCTCCCACAGAATCCATATCCCAGATCTTCCGGAACAGTTCCTCCTTGGTAAATACATGGTTCGGATTCTCCGCCAGGAAGGCCAACAGATCAAACTCACGGGAGGTGAAGTTCTTCTCCTCGCCGTTGACCCAGACCCGGCGGGCGGTCTTGTCGATCTTGATGCCGCGGATCTCGATGATACTGTTCTCCTTCACATTGCTGCTCACCAGGCGCTCGTAGCGGTTCAGATGAGCCTTCACGCGGGCTACCAATTCACTTGGGCTGAAGGGCTTCGTCATATAGTCGTCCGCGCCCAGACCCAGACCACGGATTTTGTCAATATCATCCTTTTTGGCCGAAACCATAATAATCGGAATATTCTTCACTTCCCGAATCTGACGGCAGATTTCAAAACCGTCCACGCCCGGCAGCATCAGATCCAGAATCACCAGATGGAATTCCTCTTCCAAAGCCTTTTTCAGGCCACTGGTGCCATCCGAAGCAATCTCCACCTCAAAGCCGCTCAGCTCCAGATAATCCTTCTCCAGATCCGCAATGGCCTCTTCATCCTCTACAATCAAAATCTTACTCATGTTGCCGGTACCTCCTGATATTTTCTAAGAACAAAGTACATCACTGTTCCTGTATTTTCCTTACTCGTGGCCCAGACCTTTCCGCCATGATCCTCGATGATCTTCTTCACGATGGACAGTCCGATGCCGCTGCCGCCCTTGGACGAATTGCGGGACGCGTCGGTTCGGTAGAACCGGTTGAAGATCAGCGGCAGATCCTTGGTAGCAATACCCTTGCCGTTGTCCTCGATTTCCACCTGGACGAAATCGCCCACGTCCTTCACGCGGATATTAATGTAGCCCTTGGGCTTGTCAATGTATTTAATGGAATTGCTGACGATATTATTGATGACACGCTTGATCTGCTCCGCGTCGGCGATGACCTGCACGTCCTCATCCACATAGTTGAAATAAGCCAGCTCGATATTCTGTTCCTCCAGCTCCAGGGAAAGCTCCTCTACACAATCCGCAAAGTAAGCATTCACATTAATCCGGTCAAAGGTGTACGGAATCCGGTTCGTATCAATCTTGGAATAGAAGGTCAGCTCATTGATCAGCCGCTCCATGTCATTGGCCTTATTGTAAATAGTACGGATGTACTTTTCCTGCTTTTCCGGCGTATCCGCCACGCCGTCCATGATGCCCTCCACGTAGCCCTTGACCGCCGTGATAGGCGTCTTCAGATCATGGGAAATATTGCTGATCAGTTCTTTATTCTGCCGCTCGGACTCCAGCTTCTCCTCAGCGGATTCCTTCAGGCGCCGCCGCATTTCCTCAAAATCCGTACAGAGCTCGCCGATCTCGTCGTCTCCGCCTGCCGGCATCTCAAAATCCAGATTGCCGTCGGTAATCTTCTTAGTGGCCACCTGCAAATGGTGAATAGGGGTAACGATACTCTTATAAATCCAGGCCGTCAGAATCAGGCTGGTGAATATCAAAATCATGACCAGCACCAGCACGCTGTCCGTTACCATAGATTCCACCTCGGGAATCATACTGCCGACGGACGTGACAATAAAAGCTGTTCCTTCCTCTCCATCCGTAAAAGAGAAATCCAACTGCTTCACCAGCGCCTGCAGATCGCCGCCGATATAGATTCCCACATCCTGATCCGATTCCTGCATCTTATAATCCGGGAGGCTGCCCAGCAGTTCTTCCTGATCCTGATCCGTATCCTTTCCTACATAGATATAATCCTGGTCTTTCCGCACTACCAGGAAGGAATACCTGGCCTCCAGATCCAGGTTCACGGAATCCAGATAGGCGGTGTCCTCGAAGGCGTCCGGATCGCTCTCAGACTTCGCCTGCATTCCGGTATAAGCGTCCTTGGTAATCCGGCTCAGCATGGCCGGCGTATTGGACAGGGTCTCATAGCTGGCATTTTCCACGCCGTAGAGCTTCTTGACCGCGTTCATCTGGTAGCGGCTGATGCCGAAGAAGGCCAGCGAGGTGAACATGATCGGAGCCAGTATTAATATTAAAAAGGTAATCAGAAGTTTTGTCTTCAGTTTCATGATGAGCCCTCTTTATTTTACAAATAATTACAATTCTCTGGGATATCCACGGAATGTCCCAGGCTTTTATATAATCTCCTTCGAATGCCATCCGACAGGATAAATCTATTTTATTATACCATACTCCCCCGGCGGGCGCTTCGAAACTCTCTCAAAAAAATCTAAATTTTTTGTAAACATTCACTCCATAAGTAAAGAGCATCGGATCCCTCCGACGCCCTTGCCGTTTATTTTCCATATTTTTCTTATTCTGCCATAAAAGCTGCCGCCCGCTCCGGGGACATGAGTACGGTGCCGGTTCCCCGGTACACGATAGTGTAGCCTCTGTCCGTGAACAGGTGCGACAAATCGCAGGCCATAAACTCCTCCGCCCAGTGGGCCATATAAACCACATCCGGGAATTTATCCGGGTGCAGCTCGTAATAATCATGGAGCTGGGTACTTCCCTCGTGAACCTGCCAGGTGGAATAATTACCGCAGGCGGCATCCGAGTAGAGATAAATCCAGGGCGCCACGCCCACCACCATTAATTCGTCATCCGCAGTGAGCTTCAGCATATCCAGTTCATCCAACACGTTCGCGTACCATTCTGCTGTCCTCCGGGTTGTATACACACCCTTCAGCGGTCCGCGCTCCATCCGGGTATCCAGAAGCCAGCCACGCTCATCGCCCCAGTCATAGGTCATCCGCAGCCAGAAGGTGCCCGCAAACTGTATCAGCAGCACACCGGCTACACAGAGCGATGCCACCCGCCGGCGCTTCGCCGCCCGGCACAGTCCCGCCTTTCCACCACTGTCCGCCCGCCGCGCACACTGCCACCGCTGTCGCTCTTCCTTCATCCAGTCCGCCGCAAAAATCAGTCCCACACAGGAGCACATGCCGTAAGCCACGCTCAGGGTCACAATTCCCGTATTGGTCGCGTACTGCACAATCATCGTGAACAACATGGCCGGAAGATACCAGCCATAAAACAACCGCTTTTCCTTATGCTCTGTGACAAAATAAGCCTCCAGGCACCAGAACGCCAGCGGCAGCATCTGATAATTTACTGTAATATGTTCAAAAACAAACCCGTAATAAATCAGATAAGGCACGACGCACGCCGCCGCCAGAATCATATATACAGGGCTATGGCTGTACCGCTTTTTATCAAACAGGGTCGCACCATACACGAATAAAAGCCCCACAAACATCCATTTATAATTTTTAAAGCACAGATGGAAATACCGCCCGGTCTTGTAGAGATACCCCTCCTGATGCTCGGAATCTCCCACGATGTGAGGCACATTGGCCAGCATCTCTGATAAAGTTCCCCGCTGGAAGATAAAGGCTAGGAACAGTAGCAGGATAATACCTGCGCCCAGGGTCATCCACAGGAAATTCCGAAACTGCAGCACGCCCTCCGGCTTCGTCCCTCTCCGACGCCCGCGCACCGTGGCAATCAGGCAAATCAGTCCGTATCCGGCGTACATCAGCACCGCGAAGGGATTCGCCAGCACGATCACCGCCATCAGAATGCCGCACAGGATATATTCCGGCACCGAATGCTCCATATCCGCCGAGAGCACCGCCAGCAGTACCGGCAGGATGCCGAATTCGATGGAATTATAGGACATGGCGCAGATGCTGAAGGGCGCGAAAATCGCGAACAAAAACGTTGGTCCGAAGGAAGCATATCCACGCCGCTGAAACCGCAGATAGAAGAACAGCGTCAGCACGCCGGAGTACACCAGATAGACAAACCGGCTCGCCATCACAATTCCTTCCGTAGACCCCATGACCGTCCGGATCAGGCTGTAAATGGGATGTAACAGAAAGGAACAGAGCTGCTGGGTCGGATTCCACTCATCGATCAGAATTTTCTCTCCCCGGAAAATACGCTCCGAACAGCCGATAAAATACATCTCATCCGCCGTATTGAAGCCGTAGAAGCTCCTCCATATGAAAATCACCTGTAATAAAAGAAACAGGCCGATAAAAATCAGGTGCTGCCGCCTGCGGTCTGTCTGCATGGTCTCTACGTTCACTTTCTATTCTCCCATTTATTTCCAATTATGCTCGCAACGCAGAGGCTGCTGTTACACAGCCCCTGCGTTTTTTTCAGCCTCTTAAACTCTGTCCGTGCAGCCGCACATCTTCATACGCGTCTCCACGATGGCTTTCACGTGCTCCATGGCTACCTTGCCATACTTCTTCGGATCGAAGGCGTCCGGGTTTGCCGCCAGGAATTCCTTCACGCCGTCGGTATAGGCGATACGAAGCTCTGTGGCGAAGTTGACCTTGCAGATACCGCGCTTGATGCTCTCTACCACTGCTTCCTCGGACAGGCCGCTTGCTCCGTGCAGTACCAGCGGGATATCTACGACTTTCCGGATCTCAGCCAGGCGGTCCAAATCCAGCTTCGGTACTCCCTTGTATACACCGTGAGCGGTTCCGATGGCTACGGCCAGGGATGTTACGCCGGTGCGCTCCACGAATTCTTTTGCCTCCAGCGGATCTGTATAACCATTGCCCTCGCCGCCGTCCAGATCGTCCTCTTTGCCGCCGACCTTGCCAAGCTCCGCCTCTACCGGGATTCCGGAAGGTCTGCAGGCGTCTGCTACGGCCTTGGTTACCGCTATATTTTCCTCAAACACATTGTGGGAGCCGTCAATCATGATGGAAGTGTAGCCGGTCCGCAGCGCCCGCATAGCCAGGTCAAAGCTATCGCCGTGATCCAGGTGCAGACACACCGGAACGCTGGCGCGCTCAGCAGCCGCCTTTACATTTGCCAGATACATATCCAGTCCCGCGTACTTAATGGTGGACGGTGTAGTCTGCAGCATCAGCGGCGCCCGAAGCTCCTCTGCCGCCGCGATAACGGCCATTACCATTTCCATATTCTCCACATTGAAAGCGCCTACGGCGTAGCCGCCCTTCTGTGCGTCCAAAAGCATCTTTTCTGATGTAACAAATGACATGATCGTTCCTCCTCGTCTGATTCAGTGTTATCTTTCTCACCTTATCTATCATACCCCGTATCTCGAAAAAGCGCAACCTCCAACGGGGTTTTCCTGTCCGGAAAAAAATCTCAAAAAAAGCAGAAGCCCGCATTCTATTACATCAAAGTTCCGATTACGATTGCGACAGAAGATACCATCGACTGTTTTGAATAAATCATTGTCCTATCACCTTGCTCACACGAAAATACGCCGAAGGCTTTCGCCCCCGGCGTATTTTCCGTGATCTCTCACATTCCCCTCATATAAGTAACCCTTCTATGCCGCTCACACAGCTTCGAAAAGCTCTTATCATATAATAGTTTTTATGTAATAGGGATTCCATCGGAATTTCCTATTACATAAAAAATACTGCAACAGGCGTCAAAACAGGCGCACAAATCACAGCATCCAAACAATATCAGAATTCTTTTCGGACTTCCAATAGCAACCGGCTGTCATAGTTTTACCCTTAGACCCTTTTGGCTTTGCGTCCCTGCTTTTCAGCAGGTTTGCCCAGTATTCTCTTTTTGCAATATTGTTCATTTTAGCAGAGTCCCTTCCATATTGCAAGTCAGATTTTTGTCAAATTTTTTCTCCCCGTCATCTGTTAATTGGTCATCTTCCCAGATATACGTTTTTTATTGTTCGAAGCAAGGTTCGTTCACCGATAGAGCTTCCTTTCCGGGCTTTTTGCTCTATAGGAATCATAGTTTTCGCACTTTAACGTAACACAGTGTTTCCTGTAGAGCAAAAGGAGCACGGAACCTCGCAGTTCCATGCTCCCGTATGTAACTTCTCTTTTCGAATTAACGGATAGTCTTGTACAGCGGGCCGTATGCCTTGCATGCACGGAAGTCCTGTCCCTCTTTGTTCATACCGAATGCGTTCCATGCTGCCGGACGGAAGATCTCCTCTTCCGGAACATTGTGCATACATACCGGGATTCTTAAGATGGAGCAGAGGGTAATCAGGTCTGCGCCGATGTGACCGTAGCTGATAGCGCCATGGTTTGCGCCCCAGTTGTTCATCATATCGTAAGCGGTCTTGAATGCGCCCTCGCCTGTGCAGCGCGGTGCGAACCATGTGCAGGGCCATGTGTAGTCTGTTCTCTTCCACAAAGTATCGGATACGTCATCCGGCAGGTTGATGGTCCAGCCCTCTGCAATCTGCAGAACCGGTCCAAGTCCCTTTACCAGGTTCAGACGAATCATGGTAGCCGGCATCTCAGCTCTGGTCAGGAAACGGGAGGAGAATCCGCCGCCACGGAAGTAGCCGTTGTCAGCTGCGTTCCAGGTGGTTGCTTCCATAATCTTCTTCTGATCCTCTTCGGTTACATCCCACCACTGCTTCATGGTGCCGTTGCCATTCTCATCCTTTACTTCGCCGCAGGCATCCAGACAGCATGCGCCAGAGTTAATCAGATGGATAAAGCCGTCAGACTCTTTTGCCTTGCCTTCCAGATCATAACCGGTAACTCTCTTTACTGCGTCGCCGCTCCAGTAGGTACGAACGTCCGCGAACATCTGAGCGCGGCCAGTCAGAAGCTTCATGAACAGCATGCCCAGTCCGTTCAATACGTCGTTCTCGGTAGCCAGGATGTACGGCTCTCTTGCGCCTTCCCAGTCGAAGGAGGTGTTCAGCATCGCCTCTGCGAAGTCTCCGTTCGGGTAGAAGTCTGTCCACTGTCTCTGTCCCTGGAAGCCTGCTGCCAGAGCGTTGTGTCCGATAGCTTCCTCGGAGAACTTCGGATCCAGGTTATCACAGCCGTTCATCAGTTCTTTGATGATAACTGCCATTTTTACAACAAACTCGAACTGCTCTTCCTTCTGCTCCTCAGTCATCTGAAGCTCAGGCGGGTTCTTGTCAAAGCCGATAGTACAGGTCTCCTTCGCCCACTTCAGAGCCTTCTCAAACTCTTCATGATCGTAGATACCCTCTGTCATACGACGGATAATTTCAACCTCGTCTACAGACTCCACACGCATTCCCAGATATTCCTCGATGAATTCCGGGCTGATGATGGATCCGCCGATACCCATGGTAACGGAACCAATCTGCAGGTAGGATTTTCCTCTCATGCTTGCTGCTGCTACTGCGGCGCGGCCGAAGCGGAGAAGCTTTGCCTTTACGTCCTCCGGGATGGTCTCATCGTCAGCATCCTGAACGTCATGTCCGTAGATACCGAATGCCGGAAGTCCCTTCTGTGCATGGGTAGCCAGTACGGAAGCCAGGTATACAGCGCCCGGTCTCTCGGTAGCGTTCAGTCCCCATACGCCCTTGATGGTCAACGGGTCGGTGTCCATGGTCTCGGAGCCGTAGCACCAGCAGGGAGTAACGGTCAGGGTGATGTCTACGCCTGCTTTACGGAACTTGTCTGCGCAGGCAGCTGCCTCGCCTACACGACCGATGGTGGTGTCTGCGATAACCACCTTTACCGGCTCACCGTTGGAATAACGGATATTCTCCTCAAACAGCTTTGCCGCTGCTTTTGCCATACCCATGGTCTGCTCTTCCAGGGATCCTCTTACATCAAGAGCTCCTCTTCTTCCGTCGATAGTCGGACGGATACCGATTACAGGATAATCGCCAATTAATCTAGATTTTGCCACTTTTTAAACCCTCCATTTTATAAAAATAGATTTTCACGTTTCTGATGATCACATTATATAACATTTTATAAAAAAATGCACGTAAATTTCTGTTATGATATGGACATTTTTTGTGCTAGTTGTTATACTTCTTCTATATAAAAGGAACGTCTTTTATCACTTTCGACCGAATTTTTACGTGGCAGGAGATTTTTTATTATGAAAGCTTTCCATGAAGTGCGAAACTATGACTCTGACTATATGGTCTGGCATTCCCGTTATGAAAATGTGGGATTTCTGGCCCACTGGCATAAGGAAATTGAGCTGATCTACGTGCGCTCGGGCTCCTGTCTTTTAAGCATTACCGATCAGACCTTTCTGGCGCACGCCGGGGATCTGACCGTCTGTGAGAGCGGGATGATCCATTACAGCGATTCCCATGGGATGGACAATGTGCTGGATTTTCTTATCTTTGATACATCCATTCTCGGTCCACTTTTTCAGAATCCGGGTTTTATGCATCCGCTCATCACCAAAGCAGAGCTGGACACCTTCGGACTCTCCGGGCAGCTTACAGATCTCATCGACACGGTTTCCCGGGAGCTGGAACAGAAAAAGCCATTTTACCAGGAAGTGGTCAGTTCTTCCATTCAGGCCTTCTGGGCGCTCTTAAAACGCTGTCATCCCCGGACCGACGCCGAGCAGCTTCCCGATGACCGGCGCTCCCGGATGCTGGGGGATCTGCAGGATCTGCTGTCCTATATGGACGAACATTATGCCGACAATATTACTCTGGAATTCGCTGCCTCCCGGATGAATTTCAGCAACAGCCATTTCTCCAAGACTTTTAAGAAGCTCATGGGCATCAATTTCGTCACTTATCTGAACCTGGTCCGAGTAGAACGGGCTGCTTCACAGCTTCGGAACACCGGTAAAAAGATCACGGACGTAGCCCTGTCCTGCGGCTTCAACAATATCCGCACCTTCAATCGGGTGTTCAAGGAAATCACCGGATACACGCCCTCGGAGTTCCTGCTGGTGGCGGATCCGGATGTATATAAGAGAACCTATTACAACCGCCGCTCCGCGGAAAAGGAGTATGTAGAAAACGATTCCCTTACGCTTGTAAAAAACCATCAGTAAAAGGAGGCCCCGCCATGGTACAACATCCCACCCTGATTCGCAAACGTCTGATCCCTCTGGAAACCCTGCGTCTGGAAAAGGACGTGGTCATCCACCGCAGCGACCGGCTGCTGGTGACCCGCTGGACCACCATTAAGCCCAAAAAGGAGCTGCATCACGGCTCGTCCTGTTTTCTGCTGAAGGAAGGCTGGAAAGTCAGTCGTTTCATTGACCATCAGGGGAAGCTAATCTGCTGGTACTGCGATATCATTGCCACAGAGTATGACGCGGACACGGATACCTTCACCTTCACGGATCTGCTGGCGGATGTGCTGATTTATCCTTCCGGGCTCATCAAGGTGGTGGATCTGGATGAGCTGGCCGAGGCGGTGGAGAAGAAGCTGATTACATCGGATCAGCTTCTGGATTCTCTCCGAAAACTGGACGCGCTGCTGCGGCTGATTTATGATGGGGCGCTGCTGCCTGCGCTGGAGGGGTATTGGCCGGAGGACTAAAACCCCAGAGCCTTCTCTGACATTCTATTGTCAACATTATTTTTAGACATAAAAAAGAGTGCGCATCCCCCGGAGGTTTTTTTGCTCTATAGGAAGCATGTCTTTCGTGCTTTAATGTGACACGGTATTTCCTATAGAGCAAAATTAAAACGCCGATATATAAGAGTTTTGTCCCGTTATCAAATACCAGATTCTGAATCTGCCTTTGATAGCTAAAATAGCCTCTTACATATCGACGTTTTCTTATTTTCTATAATACTCTCTTTACACTTCCAGCGTAATCTGCCGTCCTGTATGGCGATAGGGCACCAGCTCCACGCCCGCTGCCCGGAACATACGCTTGGACGCCAGCACAGCGGCGGTGTCCGCGTATTTGTCGCAGGCATAGACGACGGTCTTCAGGCCTGCCTGAATGATGGCCTTGGCACATTCATTGCAGGGAAACAGGGCCACATAAATCTTTGCGCCCTCCAGGCTGCCGCCACGGTAATTGAGAATAGCATTCAGTTCCGCATGGGTCACAAAGGGGTACTTGGTCTCATTGGCCGTCTCCGCCGTCCGCGCCCAGGGGAAATCGTCATCGTCGCAGCCCTTGGGGAATCCGTTATAGCCCATGGACAGAATCTTGTTATCCTGGCTTACGATGCAGGCGCCAACCTGGGTACCGGGATCCTTGGACCGCATCCCGGAAAGCAGCGCCACGCCCATGAAATATTCATCCCAGCTGATGTAATCCTTCCGCTTGTCTCCCATGCCTCTTACCTCCGGTAATTTACTTGGTTCCAAAAATTCTGTCGCCTGCGTCGCCCAGACCCGGAACGATGTATCCGTTCTCGTTCAGATGCTCGTCAAGGGCACCGATGTAGATATCCACGTCCGGATGTGCCTCCTGCAGCTTCTTTACGCCTTCCGGAGCCGCGATAACACACAGGAAACGCATATTCTTTACGCCACGGTTTTTCAGCATCTGGATCGCCGCGATGGCAGAGCCGCCGGTAGCCAGCATGGGGTCTACCACAAATACATCTCTCTCGCTGCAATCCTTCGGAATCTTGCAGTAGTATTCTACCGGCTCCAGAGTTTCCTCATTTCTGTACAGACCGATATGACCTACCTTTGCGGACGGGATCATGGTCAGAACGCCTTCTACCATACCGAGGCCCGCGCGCAGAATCGGGATAACCGCCAGCTTCTTTCCTGCCAGCTCTTTTACGGTGGTCTTGCAAATCGGAGTCTCAATCTCCACGTCCTGCAGCTTCAGATCCTTCGTAGCCTCGTAGGTAATCAGTGCTCCGATTTCACTTACCATATCACGGAACTCTCTGGTACCGGTCTCTTTTCTGCGGATAATACCGATTTTATGGGCAATCAGCGGGTGATCCATTACTACTACTTTTGACATTTCTTTTGTCTCCCTTTTCTACATGATAATTTTATTCGTGCTCGATTTTACTGATTCTTCTGGCGTGGCGCTCTGCTCCGGAGAACGGAGTGTTCAGGAACGTATCCACGATCTTAATCGCCAGTCCCGGCCCAACCACGCGGCCACCCATGGCCAGAATATTGGCGTCATTGTGCTGTCTGGTTGCCTCTGCGCAGAAACAGTCGGTACACAGCGCCGCACGGATTCCTTTATAACGGTTGGCGGTAATGGAGATGCCGATGCCGGTTCCACAGATCAGAATTCCCTTGTCGCACTCTCCGCTCAGGATGGATTCTGCCACCACCTTTGCGTAATCCGGATAATCCACAGCGTCCTTTGCGTTGTCACAGCCGAAGTTCTTGTATTCCAGACCATTTTTGTCCAGATAGGCAATCACTTCCTGCATCAGATCGTATCCGCCGTGATCGCAGCCTAATGCTATCATTTGTTTGTCCTCCTATGACATCTTCTCGTTTTTTCAGACTGATTTCACTATCAGTCCATAGTTCTGGGTAAATTATAGCATTTTTTTACCGGAATAGCAACGAATTGTTCATATGATTTATTCCATATTATGTAAACTTATTTCCCCATCATTTTTTATTCAGATATTTCAAAATTCCCATCTGAATGGCCCATACAAGCTTCGCCTGATAGTCCTCATTCCGGAGCTTCGCGCACTCCTCCCAGTTGCTTAAGAACCCGCATTCCACGATGACTGTCGGTGCCTCCGTCTTTTTCAGAAGATAATAAGTGTCATTGGCCTTGGCCTGCCGGTGGTTCGCAGGTTCCGCCACGCGCACCAGTTCTTTTTGAAGAATCTTCGCCAAATCCTCACTCTCCTTTGAAGTCTTGTAATAGAATACCTGCGCACCGTGAATGCTTTCTTCATGGTAGCTGTTCTGATGAATACTGACCACGCAGGCCGGTTTTTTTTTGTTGATCAACTCACATCGCCGCCGCATATCCTGTACCTTTTTATTGGATGTTCGCTCGTCGTAGAGGCCGCCTGCGTCTTCTCTGGTCATCAGCACCGCCACATCCTGCTGCTCCAGCAAATCCCGCAGGGCCAGCGCCATTTTCAGATTCAGGTCCTTCTCCTGCACGCCGTCCACGCCGATTTTTCCCGGATCGTCGCCGCCATGACCTGCGTCGATAATCACCAGCCGGGAATCCGTTCCTGCAACCTGTTTTGACACTGCCTCCCGCAGGCCGCCGCTTCGCCCGCACACTGCGGCTGCCGTAAGAACCAGCGCCGCCATCAGGATTCCCAGCCTGTGCTCCCGGCCCTGAAATACCCCTCCCAGCCTTGCCGCCCTTCCTTTCCTATCCTGTATTTTTTCAAAAAAACCCATAAAAAATCCGCCATATATTCTGTTTTTAGAATATATGACGGATTCAGTTCATTCTTGCCACATAACTGCTCTATCTCTCATTAAAACAGCTTCGTACTCTCCAGCTTCTCTTCAAAATGCTCGTTCCACTTGATAATCGGCAGTCTCAAAACCAGTCCGAGAAGCAGTGACGGAATCAGGTACAGGAGCAGGGTACCCAACTGTTCCCAGTAGTAGTTGCCGTAGAAGCCTGCCACACACTCACGCATGGCATTCATGCTGTATACAAAAGGCAGGGCGTTGTACAGCTTCCGGAAGAAAGCCGGCGCCAAGTCGATGGGGAAGTTTCCGCCTGTTCCTGCCACCTGCAGAACCATCAGGATAACGCTGACTGCCTTTCCGATGTCGCCAAAGGAAATGCACAGGGTGTAAATCAGGTTTACATAAACCAGACTCGTCACCCAGCCTGCCAGCATGAAGAGCACCGGACTCTTACACTGGATTCCCAGGAAATACAGGTCGCCCAGGCAAATCAGAGTCGCCTGCAGAAGTCCCAGAATCAGGAACAGCAGGTATCTACCCAGATATTTCTGATAATTCCTTACCTTTGTAAGACCGATAAGCTCTTTCTCCTTCACGCCTGCCTTCAGCATAGCCGCCATGACCACGCCGCCCACCCAGATGGCCAGGGTGGTGTAGAAGGGAGCCATGGCAGAGCCGTAGTTCTCCACCTCATAGACATGCTCTGTAGTCAGTTCCACCGGCGTGGAGATAAAGCTGCCCACCACATCCAGATCCTCGTCCAGCAGAGAATCTATGGTGTCCAGGCTGTCACGATCCTTCTCGTTACGCAAGCGGTCAGCCAGATCGGTGAGATCCTCTGCGCCCTTATTCAGGATAACTCCGGAAGTCTTCAATGTCCGCTCCAGCTTTGCCAGATCCGACTCGGTAGAATCAGAAAGCTTGTAGACGCCATCCAATCCCTCATCCATGGAATCCAGAAGAGAGGAAACCTTGGAATCCGCATTTCCTACGGAATCCGCCAGGTCGTCCAGAGCGCCTTTGACGTTGTCCTCGTAGTCTTTCTGGACGGTGGCTGCGCTATTCACCATTTTTGTCACCAAAGCGTCCAGCTCTTTCTGGGCAGCTGCCGCATCGGTGGTCATGCTGCCTACGGATGTAGATACCTGCGCAATCGCTGAGCGCAGACTCTTCATCAAAATAATGGTATTATTCAGGTCACCCGCCACTGCATTGAGACCCGCGTCGGTTCCTACCGCTGATACCAGGCTGTTGGCTGCATCCGTCAGCTTTGTGGCGGAATCACTGTAGGATGTAATCGACGCCTCCAGTTGTGCGTCCAGACCTGTCAACGTGTTCTTAAGCTGTGTCATGTCATTGGAGGCGGCTGCCGCCTGAATTCCCTGCTGCACAGCTGTCGCCATCTGCTTATACAGAGCAGCGCTGGATTTCAGCGCCTCATTCAGTTGGTCTGTCGTTCCGTCCATGGCACTTTTCACATCGTTAATGCTTCCCTCGATATTGCCCAGGGAATCCAGATCGCCATCCGTGCGGTTCTGGGTGTCTTTCAGAAATGTGGATGTGGTACTCAGCATGGTCTGTGTCGCGGATGCCATACTCTCAAATGCATCCACGGTTCCTGCTGCCGCCACCAGATCCGCAGAAATATCGTCCAGATTGTCGATCAGGTTATCCACCAGATCCGACTGGTCCGCCTCATCAGCCACATTTACCACGGTTTTCATGGCTTCTAACGCCGCCTTGGAAATTGCCTTCACAAATTTCTCGCTGACCTCTCCCTGTACCGCGTCTGCCTTTTTCTCCGTCACGATGGAAGCAATGGCGTTCTTCTTACCATTCGCATAGTACAGAAGCTCCGGATTTTTCAGATTCTTATTCACCGAGAACAGCGTCATCATATCCTCGCTGAAGCTTTCCGGCACTACGATGGCCGCGTAATATTTCCCGGACTTGGTTCCCTCGACCGCTTCCTCGCTGTCCGTGAATACCCAGTCCATTTCGTCATTTTCATGGAAATAGGTCAACACCCGATCGCCCAGATTGATATCCAGCGGCAGAAGTTCTCCCTGGTAGCCTGCATCATCGCTGGCCACCGCGATTTTAATATCTGAGGTATTTTCATACGGATCCCAGCTTCCGCCGATATTGAACCAGGCATACAGCGTGGGCACCACCAGAATACCCACCATGATAATCATGGCAATGGTATTTCCTTTTATTTTACGTATATCTCTCAAAAAAATCTGTATGATGTTTCTCATGCCTGCTCCTCCTTTATCGCTGCCAGAAGCTCTCCGTCAGAGAGACCCATCAGTTTCAGCTGCTTCTGCATCCGTTCATGGTGATATTCCAGCCAGATCAGATACATGGACAGGCCAATCAGTGCGCAGATCCACAGCACCAGGAATACCAGCTTGGATTCTACACTGAACATCAGTACCAGGAAAATCAACGGCACAATCGCCATAGCCAGAAAGCCGAAGCGTTTCCGTCTCTTATAGTTCTTCTCAAAGCGCCGCGCGCGTTCAGTATATTCCTCTCTTGCCTCGCTGTCGCTCTGAAGCGCCCTCGCCACCAGCTCCGGCGTCAGATCTGTCGTCTTATCATTTTCCTCATAGATAATCAGATCTGCCTCTGCCAGCTTCCGGTCAAACAGAGCGTTCAGATTCAGGAGCAATGGCCGCAGCACCAGTCCGATAAACAGGGAGAGCAGTAAGTATGCCGCCAGGATTCCGATATTTTTCAGCCAGGTATTATAATACATGCCACCGATGCACTCACGCATCGCTGTATTGCTGTAAGTGAAGGGCATCAGCCGGTAAATGGCTTTGTAGAAGCCACCCATCATTTCCACCGGGAAGGTTCCTGTGGAGCCCGGAATCTGGATGATAACCAGAAATACGAAGATGGCGCGGCCAATGTGCTTAAATGCCGCCGTAATGGCGTAAATCAGGCTCAGATAAATAAGACCCGCTATGACTCCCGTCAGGATAAAGAGTCCCGGATGGACACACTGTACCTTTAAAAGATACAGATCGCCCAGACAGATAATCAGGGACTGTACCACCGACAGAATAATGAAAAGAATCTGGCGTCCGAAATAAGCCTGGTTCAGGGTGAATTTCTTCACCTTCTCGTCCTCGTCCACCTCCTGTTTCAACAACGCAATCAGAACCATGCCGCCAACCCACAGGGCCAGATTGGTATAGAACGGGGTCATACCGGAGCCGTAATCCTCTACCTCATAGAAGGTCGTTGTATTCAGCTCGATCGGTGAAGTCATAAATTTGGATACTGCGTCCGGATCCACATCCTGCAGATCCAGAATGTCCTTGTATGCGTCAGACGCCCGCAGTGTCTCCAGATCGTTCTGGATACCTGCCAGCCGCTCATCCAGGTTTGCCAGAGTATCGCCGGTCTTGCCCAGTGCCTCAGATCCCTCTGTCAGGCTTTTGCTCAGCTGATCCATAACGCCCTGCATCTGATCCGCCGTAGCGGAAGCATCCTCCAGGGCCGACTTCAGATCGCTGCTGACACCGGATACGGTATCCAATGCGGAATGAAGACCCGGCATCAGATTTCCATTCAGGCTGGAACGGAAATTGCGCAGGGTAGTTTTTCCCTGAGTCAGAATTGTATCCATCTGAGTCTTAGATGTACTGATAGTTGACATAATAGTCTGGAGTTTTCCGGTCTTGGAGTCCAGCTCGGTAAGCTGGGCCGCCATGGCGTCGCTCTTGGGAATCAGTTCGTTCTGGAGAGTCGGAATCAGGACTTCAGAAATCGTGGTGATCGCATTATTTAGGGTATCGAGCTGTTTTTGACCCTCCTCCACCTGTTTAGATACTTCTTCTTTTTTCTTTTCGCCAGCTGCTTTTTTCGCTTCTACAACTGCTTTTTCGCCTTCCAACTGCTCCTTATATGCCTTCGTTGCTTCGTACTCCGGAGTTCCTTCTTCAAGGGTAGCCAACTGCTGCTCGCACGCTGCAATACCTGCTTCATATTGCTTCAGTCCGGCTTCCGCTTCTTCCAGTCCAGCTTCAATCTGTTGCAGTCCCGCTTTGCCGAGTGCAAGTTTATCCTCGCCTTTTTTCCTCAAACCCTGCATCTGCGTCAGAACGCCCTGCAGCTGTGTCACCGCGCTCTGTCCATCCTTGCTCATATTTTCCGCAAGGCTCTTACCGGTACTCACTGCCGTTACCGCCTGATTGGCTGTAGACTCCAGTCCGGCCAGTTTTACGGAAGCTGTGGTATAGACATTATTCAGATAAGTTTCCCCATCACTGAGGCTCTGATCAAACGTGCTTCCAAAGGCCCTTACATTCTTCCGGCTGCTTTTCAGCAGATCCTTCGCGTCCTGCAATGCGCTGCTTCCTGCATTCGCCGCTTTTACTGCTTTCGTCAGGGTCGTCTTGCCGTGCTGAATCTGCGTCGTCCCCTGGCTGATGGTTGACTGGAAATCCTCCAGCACCTGCCGGTACTCCCGGAAATTGTCTCTCGCATCGGAAATCATACTGAGAATATTGTCGTTGGTGGTCTCCAGATCATCCGCCAGAGATCCGCCCAGATCCTGCAGCTCCTCCGCAACAGCCTCGGAAGCTACCTTATAAAATTCTTCCTCAATCTTGCTCTGAATGGTGGTAGAACCTGTATTCGTAATCTTCGGCGCTACCGCGTTCCGCTTCTCATTTACATAATATGTGATCTCCGGACCTCCGAGGGTTCCGTCCTCAATCTGCAGCAGATCCGCGCTGAAGGTTTCCGGTATCACAATAGCAGCGTAATATTTTCCCGATTTTACGCCATCTACCGCATCCTCCTCGTCCGTAAATACCCAACCCAGATCGTCATTCTCTTCCATCTGGTCAAGTATCTGCTGCCCCGCGTCCAGGGTTCGCTTTTTGTTCTCGGCCCCCACGTCATTGTTGGCTACGGCCACCTTGATGTTGGCTGTGTTGCCGTACGGGTCGCGGTTCGCTGCAATATTAAACCACGCATACAGCGCCGGAATGATGCACATTCCCACGGCCACAATGATCGCCGCCGGTGATTTCACCAGCCGAGAAATATCTCTTTTGAAAATCTCCATCACTTTCTTCATCGAAATCCTCTTCCTCCTCCGAATATATGTTTTTCAATACGAATACTCGTTGATCTTTCCCTAAAAAATATATTATAATGTAAAAATAACAAAGAGCAATGACCAGTATGTTTCGTTTCGTAACATACTACACATCTGAGAATAAAGTGAGTACATAGAAATGGATAAAAGAGTAAGTAAAACACGAGACGCTATCATCGACGCCTATCTGGAACTGATTTATGAGAAAAAAGATCAGAAGATTACGATTTCAGAACTGGCCCACCGGGCTAATATCGCCCGCAAGACCTTTTACCTCCACTATGAAACCCTGGAGGATATCATGCGGGACGCCGCCCACCGAAAGATAGACGAGCTTCTTCATCTTCTCGAAAAAAAAAGATTCTTTTCCAACCCCTTCGAGGTAGACGTATTATTCCAATGTCTGAATCAGCTCATGGAACCGGATATCGAATTTTACCGTTTTATTTCCAGGGAAAATCCCTACGCGTTTTTCTGGTCGGAAGTGAAGCGTATCATTATCGAAACCACGGTGGAAGTCTATCAGGATAAGGTAGATTTCCCGGCGCAGGAGCTACGGCTTTACGCAGAATATTTTGTATCCGGCGTCATCGCCGTCTATGTGGCCTGGCTGCGCGGAGAGTTGACGCTACCACTCAGTGAACTGGCGCGTATCTCCGGGGAAGCTACTTCACACGGAATTCGGAAACCTGAAAAGCTTAAGGAATGATAATCTGATGAAAAAAGACAGAGAAACGTGTTCTTACAAGCAAGCTTGATGATCACGCTTCTCTGTCTTTTTTACGCCGTTCTGGTTTTTTAGTTCACGTATTTCAAAATCGTATCCCAGATATCCTGCCGCTCGAATCCGAGCTTCCATGCAGAAATACCTGCCAGATTATATTCTTTAATCAACGCCGCCTTCAGCGCGATGGATTCCTCTTCTTCCAGCCAAACCTTATAGGTCTTGCCGTCCGCCACATACTCGGCGTAATACTGGCCCGTGGTCTCGTCCCAGGTCTTTTCCGCGCCGTTAGTGGCCAGGATCTTGTCGATGGCGTCCATGCCATAGGCCTTGCTACTGACTACATTTGGTACGTAATCATCCGTATCGGACTCCTGCGCCAGCTCCTCAGCAGTCTTAGGTCTCTCCTCCCAGAGTCTGGTGTAAAACGGTACTGCGTTGATAACCTTCTCCGCCGGAACCTCCTTCAGGGTCTCCTCGATGCCTTCGCGCACCCAGTTAATGCTTGCCACGCTGCCGGCCTCCTCAGAGCCTGCGTAATGCTCGTCATAACCCATGATAATCAGGTAATCGGCCACCACACCCTGCTCCGCGCGGTTATAGAAGCGATTATGATCCGCCGGACGGTAATTGTCCACGGAAAGAATGATGCCGTTCAGGCGGCACATGATGGACAGCTCCCGCAGGAACTCCACGTAACCCTTAGCGGAATCTTCATTGATATACTCAAAGTCTATATTGATACCGTCCAGATCAAACTCGATGGCCTTGGCAATCAGGTTGCTGACCAGCCGCTGTCTGGATGAGGTCCGGGACAGGATTTCGTAATCGGTAATGGTGTCCTTGTGGGTGATATCCTCCACCAGCGCCCACACCTCGATGTTGTTCTGGTGACAGTAGTTTACATAAGTCTGGCTTGCCAGAGAATCAATGTTGCCGTCGTCGTCCTTCAGGAAGAACCAAGTGGGGGAAATGGTGGTCAGCCCCTTTGTATTCGCGATAGTCTCCAGCACCTTGCTGTTGGCGTCCCCATTGGTCACCTGATGCCATGCCATATTAATGGTGTAGTCTTTGCTGATATTCGTGTACTCAGGCTCTGTGTAATTGGACTCTGTAGTCTCCTCGCCCTTCTGGCCCAGATATTTATTGCGGATGTAACCGATAAAGCCGTTGGACGTACGAACCTTCGTCCAGTCGCCCACGTCCTCGGTCTCCTCCAGCACGTACAGGGTATCGCCCTTGGACACATCCATCAGAATCGGGCTCTTAATGCCTGCGCGGTAGCGGACATTTCCGTTCTTCTTCACGGTCACGGTCTCTGCCGTACCGAATTCCGTTTTGATATTGACGCGGTTCACCTCGTCGGTCATCAGCTCATATGTAAGGCCTGTATATTTCTGAATATATTTCAAAGCCACATAAGCCGTATCGCCGTCCACCTTCACCGGTGTGTAATCCTCCATGCAGGACTGCTTCGCTACCGTGTAGGTATTACTTCCCACAGACGCGGTAATCAGCTCCGTCGGCGTCGTATACAGCAGCAGATTTTCCTGGGAATCCCAGTAGAAACGGGAATTCAGGTAATCGTACAGGGTATCGGTGGTCACATAGGGCTCACCGTCGATGACTCTGGCCTTAAAATCCATCATCTGATCATTTAAAATCACTGCCGCCTCATCGCTGGCTGTCACCTCGAAATAGGTATTCCAGCTCATGCGTTCCTTGGAGGGGCTATATTTTTCATACAGGAAAGCAAACATTACGCCTGCCAGAATCAGTACAATCAGTACAAATACCGCCAGCATCGGCGCTGCTTTTCTTCTTCCCCGGGATCTTCTTCGTCTTCTTCGTTTTGTCGTTGCCATGGCAGAAACCTCCTATCGGGTCTATCATAACAGAAATTCACCGCCGCGTCACCCATTTTCGACAGCTTTCCGTCATTTTTTACAGCGGATAAGGCTCGCGGCCCGCTCTGTAGGCTCGGAGGGGACCTCGCCTGTTTTTCACCCGCAGCCCGCAGCCGTCCGCTCCCCAAAAGGAGATCGTGATATATTATTCCGGAAAATGCCGCCTGATACTCTCTCTGAAACCTTTTTATCTGTCAATCGTGGAAATCGCGCCGAACTGGCACCTGAGAAATAAAAGCCTGGCTTACTTAAGACTTCTGTAAAAATTATGTTCTTCGCTGCCTCCCTTCCCCGGGCGGCTTTTCCGAATTCATTATACCCTGTCTTTTTCCGGAAATGCAAGCAAATTGGAAAATTTATGAAATTTTTATAGAAAACCAGATTTTTTCATATTTTCAGCGCAGATTCAATATTGTATCTCCCAGTCATTTTGTATATAATAGAATTGAAACCTTTTTAAGCTATATATAAATTGGATGTGAGGATATATGAAGATAGAAAAGATAAACGATAACCAGATACGCTGCACCCTGACCAGAGACGATCTGAATAACCGTCAGCTAAAGCTCAGTGAACTGGCCTACGGTACAGAAAAGGCCAAGGAGCTGTTCCGGGAAATGATGCAGCAGGCAGCCATCGAATTTGGTTTTGAGGCTGACAATATTCCGCTGATGATCGAAGCGATTCCCATGCCCAACGAATGCATCGTCCTGATTATCACCAAGGTCGAGGATCCGGAAGAGTTGGACACCCGCTTCGCCAAATTCGCACCAGGCGGCGACAGCCCCATGCCCGAAGACGCGAACGATCTGAGCGGTATCCTTCCGGAAGGCGCCGACAATGTCCTGGATATGTTCAAGAAGCTCATTGAAAAGAAGCTCCAGGACTCTACCGCTTCCAGCAAGGAAGAAAAAGCAGAACAGGCCGTCTCTCTCGCTTCCGAGATTGACCTGACCCGCCTGTATTCCTTCCAGGATCTGGACACAGTCATCGATGCGGCCCATGTGCTTCAGGGCTTCTACCAGGGTCAGAACTCCCTGTACCGTCTGAAAAAGGATGGCGACTACTGCCTGATTATCCACAAGAGCAGCCACACGCCGGAGGAATTCAACAAGATTTCCAACATTCTCTCCGAGTACGGCAGCAACGAGAAATACTCTTCCGCGGCCGAGGCCTATATGACCGAGCATGAGGATCTGATGATTGCAGGTGAGGCGCTGCAGAAGCTGGCCGGACTGTAAAAGATTTTTTATAAAATGAAACGCAGAAAAGGAATCCCGTAAAAAGGATTCCTTTTTATTGTATCATATTAATCTGTCGCAAAAGGCTCGAACAGATGCTTCTCCTGCTCCCGGCTCCGAAGAAGCTTCTCTATAGTTCAAAAAAGAGCTTAAAACCTGTAAATACAGACTTTAAACTCTTCTATGAGAGGCGACAACCAGATTTGAACTGGTGATCAGGGTGTTGCAGACCCACGCCTTACCACTTGGCTATGTCGCCATCAACTGTTGTATTATATCATATCGGAAATAATCCGTCAAGATATAAATGACTCCTACGGGAATCGAACCCGTGTTACCGCCGTGAAAGGGCGATGTCTTAACCGCTTGACCAAGGAGCCTTATTTATCTGCCCCTTTGGATGGGCGTTAGCTCGGTTTCTTTTGCCGTGCCCGATTATATTATCATACTTTCTATCTGTTTGCAAGGGTTTTTCGGGTTTTTTCGAAAAATTTTATTGTTAAACTGCTAGAAACTTTATTTCTCTTTATGAGTCGGATTTCTCATTCTATTTGTTTTATGTTCTCATTATTTTACTGATTCACAACATTCTCCGGCTTGCCTGCCAGATATGCTTTCAGATTCTGCACCGCACAGTCCATGATGCGCTGGCGGGCCTCCTTCGTGGCCCAGGCGATGTGAGGCGTGATGAAACAGTTCTTCGCAGTGAGCAACGGATTATCGCCCTTGATGGGCTCGACGCTGACCACATCCACGCCTGCGGCCTGTACCTTGCCGCTGTTCAGCGCGTCCGCCAGATCCTGCTCCACAATGAGCGGACCGCGGCCATTGTTCAGAATAATGACGCCGTCCTTCATTTTTGCGATGGTTCCCTGATTGATGATGCCTTCCGTCTCCGGAAATAGCGGGCAGTGCAGGGAAATGATATCGGATTCTGCCAGCAGAGTCTCCAGATTTACATAAGTTCCAATGGCTTTGCCTCTCTCATATTCATGGGGCGAATATGCCAGTACTCTCATGCCAAAGGCCTTTGCAATGATTCCCACCTTCTGACCGATCCGTCCAAAGCCGATGATACCCATGGTCTTGCCGGCCAGCTCAATCTGGGGATAATCACAAAAACAGAAATCCGCACACTGTTCCCATCGACCCACGTGTACTGCCTCGGAATGATGAGCCACATGGTGGCAGATTTCCAGCAGAAGCGCGAAGGTGAATTGGGCTACTGTGTCGGTACCATAGCCTGGCACATTAGTTACCGGGATACCCTGCTTAGCCGCGTAGGTATAGTCCACCACATTGTAGCCGGTAGCCAATACGCCAATATAACGAATAGACGGGCAACTGTCCAGTACCCGCTTTGTGATCGGTGTCTTATTTGTAATAACGATTTCCGCATCACCAATACGCGCGATAGCTTCCCCCTCTTTGTCCGTCTCAGACCCTCTGTCATATACCGTGAACTCCCCCAGTCCCTCAAATCCGCTCCAGCTCAGATCGCCCGGATTTTCTGTATATCCATCTAATACTACAATTTTCATTCGTGCGTTCTCCTTATCATTTTCTATATATAACTCGAATAAATTTTACAATCTTATATATGCCAAACTTATATCATGCACCTATCATTCATGATCATCATTCGCCAACCATGCAAGCATATAACCTCACTTGCGCCCATTATAACATAATATATCCCCTCATAAAACTCGATTTTTCACTGATTCAAGTTTCTCTTTTTCTTCCTGTCACCCGATTTCCTGAAAATTTGCGCAAAATCTCCCGTTCACTGTCTTGCCACCTGGCAGGACAGGTGTTACAATTAAAAAGATTGAATATACACCTTTATGCGTAAACGAAGAAAGGAGTTCCCTTGCATCATGACTACTGCACAACGGAGAACAGATATTTTACAGATTTTAAAGAAAGCTGACGCCCCCATAGCAGCCAAAGAACTGGCAGCACATTTTGGGGTAAGCCGTCAGGTGATTGTGCAGGACATGGCTGTGATACGCGTTTCCGTGCCTGGAATTCTTTCCACCACCCGGGGCTACGTTCTTCAGCAGGACAGTGGCAGCGCACGGGAATTTAAGGTCTGCCACACACCGGAGCAGGCCGCAGATGAAATGAACCTCATCGTAGACTGCGGCGGCCACATCAAAAATATCAGTATCAGCCACCGCCTCTACGGCCGGATTTCTGCTGATATGGATATTCGCTCCCGTCAGGATGTAAGCGAATTCATCGAAGCCCTGAAAAACAGTCGTTCCAGTGTCTTGAGCAACGCCACCTCCGGTTACCACTACCATCTGGTCGCCGCCGACAGCCAGAAGCGCCTGGATATGATTCAGGAGAAGCTGCAGGAGGCGGGTTTTCTGGCGCCATTACAGCCTTGGGAACAGGTACAATAAAATAATTATCATAAAAATGCGACCTCTTGGTAAAACATTTTTATATAGAAAAACCTGTAAGCAACGCTTACAGGTTTTCTTAGCTCCCCGAGTAGGGCTCGAACCTACGACATTTCGGTTAACAGCCGAACGCTCTACCACTGAGCTATCGAGGAATATT
>NZ_CAXTKW010000008.1:0-173315 GCF_964245105.1 Candidatus Dorea massiliensis AP6
TTCAATCCTAACACAGGATCCCGGTGCTTTCTTTCTTTTTTCTATTAACTTTTCCTACAAAAACTTTACCCTACGTTTTGTGACAATGCGATAAAATACGCTTCGCGAATTTTACTCGCATAAGCGACATATTACCACTCAGCCACAGTGTGATAATATTTTTTGGAATAAGGAATTCTACCGAAATTTTCTATTCCACAAAAAAATACCGTATCAACAGAACTTGCTGTCGATACGGCATCTCCGTTTTACCCTATTTATTTTATATCGGGCGGTGTTGCTGCCCGTCTACCCGCGAAACGCAAATGATTACGCCTGCTCTTCCAGACTCTTTTTCGCCGCCTCTGTATGCGCCACATAGATTTTTCGCACACTGGGATACTCGCCAAGTCCCTTCAGCACGCAGGATACCTGATACCCTTCCGCCTCAAACTGACTCTTCCAGGAATCCTCGTCTTCGCCGGACATGTCGTTGTTTGCATGATCTCCGGCAACCACCATAAAAGGTGCCAGAATGACCTTTTTCAGCGCTAGCGCACGAAGCTGCTTTTTCAGGGATTCCATGGACGGATAAGCCTCCACAGTTCCGAGAAAGGTTCGGGTATATCCCAAATCCTTAAAGGTATAATCCAAGGCCGCGTAAACGGTATTGGCGTAATGGGTAGTTCCATGTCCCATAAATACCAGCGCCTCGTCCTCTGCAAGCGCCGGAAATTCTGACATCACCGCCTGCAGTACCGCCACATTGTCTTCCGTAGTGGTCAGCAGCGGATCGCCGAACGCGATTTTTTCAAAGGCTTCCTTTCGTGCCAGCACATCCTCCTTCATCAGATCATTTTCAATGCCATTAATGATATGGGTGGGCTGCACAATCAGTTCCTGTACGCCGTCGGAAATCATCTGTTCCACAGCCTCCGCCACCGTAGGAATCACAATACCATCCCGCTTTTTCAGCTTCGTGATGATCATCTTGCTGGTCCATGCCCGATACAGGGTGTACTCCGGGTAGGCTGCCGCCAGATCTGTCTCAATGCGATCGATGGTCTTTTCCCGGGTCTCATGAAAGCTGGTACCGAAGCTCACGGCCAGGATTGCTTTTTTCTTATTTTCCATTTATTTCCAATATCCTTTATTCCAGTTATCCGCCTATTTCCCGGCCAGAATCTTCAGCGTGTTGATGGAGATATCTCCCACCACCGCCAGATCCTCCGCCTGGTAAGCGTAGGGGAAATTATCCTCGAAAAGGATCTGGGACGCGGGCGGGAACTCGTCGTCGCCTGTCCAGAGAATAAAGCGCACATGCAGGCCGTTGATATACTCGAACTCGTAAGAAGCGTCGCCCAGGGTCAATCTCTTCGCACCAAGCTTCTCCATAGCTTCGCAAAACTTGTCCAGCTTGAAGCCAAAGGCGAACTTAAGACGGGTCAGGCATCTTCCCTCGAACTGCCGGAAATACACTTCGCCCCAGGGCACTTCCCGATAGGTCAGATATTTGCCGCTGCTTTTGACCATCTGACCGGAAATCAGGAACCGGAGCACGCTAATCTTCGCCGCCACAGTATCCAGCAAAAGGAACGCGCCTTCTTCCTCCTCATGTTCCTTATGCACCGCGAATTCCGGATAGTCCACCAGATAATGATAGCCCATCAGGCGCACATGAAACTGCTGCTTCTCCTCGTCGTATTCGATGCCGCAGCGCTCGGCTGCCTCCTTTGGGTTGATTTTCTGATATTCGTTCAGATAATACTCAAAGGGAATTCTCTCTTTATTGTCCTTTTCGTAAGGAAATTCCATGGTTTTTCAGTCTCTCTTTCTCGCAATATTTCCGTTTTTATACCTGACTCATCACCGTCGGGAACAGGCTGCTGTCCGTATGGGGCAGGAAACAGCAGGCCACGAATTCATCCATATAGCCCGGTTCTGTGGAAAGCTCCAGGTAGGTCATATTCTGGGCCAGCTCATAGACCTTCTTCTCTGCCTTGGTGGAAAGCAGCATAGCGTACGCGCCGCACAGAGAAGAGTTGCCTATGTAGTGATAGTACTCAATCGGAATATCCGGAAACATACCGATATTCACTGCGTTCTGCATGTTGATACCGCTTCCGATGCCGCCTGCTACATAGACCTCCTCGATCATGCTGATGTCAAAGTCCAGACTCTTCAGCATGGTACGGATCGCTGAAAAAATCGCACCCTTGGCACGGATGAAGTTATCGATATCCACTTCCGTGATCTCCACGTCCTTGCTGCCCGCAGCCTCCTCCTCGAAGGCCAGGACATAGCTGCCCATACCGTAATGATCATGCTTCACGCGCTTGCCTTCCCGGACAAATTTGCCCTTGGGGCTGATGATGCCGCAGCGGAACAGCTCCGCAATCACGTCGATGATACCGGAACCGCAGAGGCCGATGGGCTTCTGTCCCGGATCGCCGATAATATCAAAAGTAGGCTCCATGGTCTCCTTATCGATCTTACACGCCTCAATCGCGCCGTCCGTCGCACGCATACCGCAGCTGATATCGCCGCCCTCGAAGGCCGGTCCTGCGGAACATGCGCAGCTCATCATGAAGTCGGAGTTACCGAATACCAGCTCGCCGTTGGTTCCCAGGTCGATGAACAGGGAGAAATGGGGCTGGTTCCACAGCATACTGACCAGAGCGCCGGCGGTGATATCGCCGCCAACATAGCTGCCGATATTCGGCGCGATGATCACATGGGCGTCCGGATGCACGTTCAGGCGGATGTCCGACGCATAGATGGAATTGGTCTTATAAAAGGCCGGAATATAGGGCTCCATACGCAGCGGATCTGCGTTGATACCCACCAGCAGATGATTCATGGTGGAGTTGCCGCCCACGGACAGCCGGTAAATCTGGCGGGAGCTTAAGCCTGCCGCCCGGCTCATCTGCTGAATCATCGGATTCAGGGTCTCGTCGATGATCGCGTCCTGCAGCTTCTTGTGTCCGCCCGGCTTCTGGGACTCGATGATACGGTTAATAACGTCTGCACCGTACCGGATCTGCCCGTTACCGGAGGACGCCTTGGCCAGAATCCTGCCGGTCAGCATATCAACCATAACTGCGGATACGGTAGTCGTACCGATATCGATAGCCAGTCCAGCCGCTACGACATTGGCTGATTTTTCGAACACATCATATACGAACACGTGCTCCTTATTCTGGGCAATGACACACTGCACCTCGAAATCACTGGCCCGCAGCACATCCGGAAGCTCCATCAGAGTCGAGAACGGAAGCTCAATCTTCTCGATGCCGGTCGCTGCCTGCAATGCTCTTGTGAGCCGCTCATTGTCCGGCATGGTATCATCCAGGGTCGGTACGTCCATCTTCAGATCAATGATACGGATGTTATTACCCAGAGTCAGATCGGCCTCTGCCAGATGCTCCATGCAGTCGTCAAAAATCTTGATCTCCTGGGGAGAGCTTAAGTCTGCCACCTTCATGCGGCTGCGATACGCAGACGCGATATCCGGCACCATGACCTGCACATCGCCGGCTACCGTACTGCAACAGGCCAGACGCCAACCCTCCGCCCACTCTTCCTCATTGATATGGCGGGTCTTCTTGGAATCCAGCTCGCCTCCCAGCAGCTTCACGCGACACTTTCCGCAGGAGCCATTGCCGGAGCAGGGCGCGTCGATGACCACGTTGGACTTCCGCGCCGTCTCCAGCAGATTCTCTCCTGCCATAGTTGAAACCGTCACTTTCTCGCCGTTTTCAAACTGGAATACTACATTTGCCATTTATATCTTCCTCCTGACTTCTTCCCTCTCTTGAACAAAAAAATCCCTTTGATAAGAGTATAACATACTCCTCCCGCTTAGTCCAATGTAACTTGACGGATTTTCCCGGGTTCTGTCAGAAGACTGATTTTTCCTATACGGCTCCTAGTTGAGTTTCAGATCGCCATCCTTAATCCAGCCCATCTTTCGCTCGATTTCACAGAAAATGGTGCTTAAAACAGCCGGAAGCACGAAACAGATGAGAATCAGACCCACCCAGTCAAAGCCGGTGATAGCTGCCCGGGTACCTGCCTCAATCTCGCTCATCCAGCCGGTATACACGCCAATCTGACCTACCAGGCCGCAGGTTCCCATACCACTGGATACGGGTGTGCCGTTCATGGTCATATGGAAGACGCAGGTGGCAATGGGGCCGGTGATGGCGCTGGCCAGGGTCGGCGCAATCCAGATGCGGGGATTCTTCACGATATTGCCCATCTGCAGCATGCTGGTGCCGATGCCCTGGCTCACCAGGCCGCCCACGCCATTTTCCTTATAGCTCATGACCGCGAAGCCCACCATCTGGGCGCAGCAGCCCGCTACCGCAGCGCCGCCTGCAAGTCCTGTAAGACCCAGAGCTGCGCAGATAGCCGCACTGGAAATCGGCAGGGTCAGAGCCATACCGACTAATACGGATACGATGATACCCATCAGCAGCGGCTGAAGCTCTGTCGCCCACATGATCAGCTGACCTACACTTGAAGCCGCCGCGCCGATGCCCGGCGCAATCAGCTCTGCCAGACCGACACCCACGAAAATGGTGACGCCCGGCGTTACCAGAATATCGATTTTTGTTTCTTTGCTGACCAGCTTTCCGCATTCCGCCGCGATGACAGTGATGACAAGGACGGCCAAGGGGCCGCCTGCGCCGCCCAGCACATTGGCTGCGTTGCCGACTGCCACTAAGCTAAAGAGTGCCAGGGGCGGACACTGGAGAGCCCAACCGATGCTGACTGCCATGGCGGGTCCGGCTACCGCGCTGGCGTAACCGCCCAGTTCGGTCAGATATTCGATTCCCAGCTGCTTGCCCAGAGTGCTCACGATGGTGCCAATCAGGAGGCTGGCAAACAGTCCCTGCGCCATGGCTCCCAGTGCGTCTACCAGATAGCGTTTCACGCTGATTTCCACATTTTTCTTTTTCAGAAAAGCTTTTACATTTTCCATTTTCTTACTCCTCTTTTCCTGTTAGTAACCATTCTGCTTAATAAAGCCTTTATATCATACCATACAGGTGACAAGACAGCAAGTATCTAAAACTATTTTGTTTGTTCTTTCTTTTTGTCTGCTTCCATCGAATTATGTGGAAATATGTGTATTTATCAGAATTCTTCAAGAAATCTTCAGAATTTATAACGATATTCTAAATACTTTATCATAATTTTGTAATATTTTTTTGTTAAAATACTACATATGAAAGAGAACACACATCGTAAATGAGGTGAGCCTATGAAAAAATTTTCCCTTTGTATTCTGGCCGGACTGCTGGCCCTGGTTCTTTTCCTGAACCCCATTTCCGTAAAAGCTGAAAATCCGGCAGAGGAAAACGCTCCGGCTGTCTCCTTGACCTATACTTCTCTGGAAGAATCGGAAAAATGGATTCTCGATGAGGTTCTTTCAGATTATGTATCTGAGCATGTGGTAGATATGGAAGAAGCTTCCGTTCCCTGTACCATCGGCGAACTGATTGACCGGGGCACTTCCTCCTATCTTTTCTACCAGGATGAGCAGACAGACGGAACCGTTTATACGGCAGCCGGATATGCTCTGACCCAAGATGGAAGCTACGTATACTTTGAGCTTACTTCCGCTTCCCCATTGGATACCGCGACGGTTGATTTTGAGATTGCAAAAAATTTTGGAAACAACGGCGATACGAATTCGCTCTCTTAAAAATGAATGTTCCATAAGTATCCTTCTTAGAGTTATAAAAATTGCTCCGACTGCCACACCTGGCAGCCGGAGCATTCTCTTTTTCTAAATCAACTTGAAGTGCTGGAGCGCATGAGTGATCCCGCCCTCTCCTACGCCGTCCGTCACATAATCCGCGATCTCCTTTACCTCCGGATCCGCATTTCCCATGGCCACGCCGATTCCGGCAAACTGAAGCATCTCCATATCGTTTTCCCCGTCGCCGAAGGCAATGATTTCTTCCCGATCGATGCCATAATAACGAAGCACCCGCTCCATACCCTTGGCCTTACTGTTGCCCGCGGCGATGATATCCACACCGTAGGGATTCCAGCGGGTCATGCGGCAGTGGGGCATATCTGCAAGCACCCGATTTACATCCGCCTCATCGGCAAATACATTGACCAGATAGACCGGATTGCCATCGAAGCGGCCTGTCTTTGGCAGTTCCGAGGAGATGTCCGCCTGGGTCTTCCGCACCCGGTCGTTGATGAAATTGATATAGATCTGCTTCTGCTCCACGAAGGCCACCGGCAGCTCCATTTCATCAAACCAGCGCAGAGCGCCCTGCATATCCTCCTCAGGAATGGCACATGCGTCTATCAGCTGTTCTTCTTTGTCCAGACAGATCTGACCGTTCAGAAGCACATGCCCATCAAAGGAAAGCTCTGTCACGCCCAGCTCCTGAAGCTCCAGCAGATGCCGTCCGGTGCTGGTGAAAATTTTCACGCCGCTTCTCCGTAACTCTGCCAGAGCCTCCTTCGTGTCTGATGGAATCTGACCGATGCTGTGATCCATCAGTGTTCCGTCAATATCAAAAAATGCTGCTTTTATCATCTCTGTAAGCCTCTCTTATTCTGCGTCCAGAAGCACCACGCGGACTACCTCCTTCTGTTCATTCTGCCAGATAAGACACCGACTTCCTTTCTGGATGTCCTCAGCCCGAACTACATTCCGGGTACGGAAGGGCTTTATCTCTGCCGTGTCCGGAATCACATAACTCTCTCCATCTTCAGCAACCACTTTCAGGCAGCCGTCTTTCGCAACCGGCTTCCGGGCAATGACTGCGTAATAGGGTGCAGCTTCCTTCTCCGAAACATTCGCGAACACTACCTCCGGCGTACACTGAGGCGGTAAAGACAGGGTCATGGCCGGTCCCAGATAGGCCACAAAACCTCCCTTTTCCACGTCAGAAAGTTCCAGTGGCAGACCGCTTTCCCCATCTACCAGAACCGTATTCTCCGGATCAATCGTTAGAATCATCTCTCCCTGAGAAGACATGTCAGACTGATTATCTACTATGATATCTTCTTCCGAAATTTCTTCAACTTCTCCATAAATACGGGCTGCTGTATCCTCTGCCTTACTGCCGCAGGCGGTCGCTGCCGTCAGCGCCAGGGCCAGTCCCAGTACCGGTATCACTCTTTTTAATTTCATATTCGTCCTCCTGAATCTTTTTCCCTAACCTGTCTCTCCCTACAGGTTAGCCCCATTGTATCAGATGGATACCGAAAAAGGAAGCTTTCTTAAGAACAATTAAGAATCCAAAAATAGGGTCTGGCTTTCTGCAGCCAAACCCCATTTTCTGATTCTATCGTTTTATCAAAAATCCTGTGTTACATAATCGGATCCAGACCCAGTACCGGATGGTTCTTCTCCTGCAGGAACGCCATCAGAGTTTCCTCATCGGTTGCTACGGTCTCGTCTGCGATCATATCGGTAAAGTTATCAATACCGTATTTCTCCTTCGCAGACTTATTCAGTCTCTCGGCTACGTCGTCCTTCAGCTCCTTCGGCATCCATACGATACGCTCAAAGCCGCCCTCAGCGCTCATGAACTTCTTGGAGGCGATAAAGTGACGTCCATGACCCATGAAGCCCGGCGTCTGAACTCCGCCGCCTGTCATACTTGCCAGCTCGCCGAAGGTCATGCCAAGAGGCGTCATGCCTGCGTACTCACGGTTGGCAATGATAACGCCATTGGAGAAGGGCTCGATACCGCAGATACACTCGAAGCAGCCGCAGGAGGTCATCGGGTCTTCCATAATGGAGTACAGGGTTACTTTCTCAAGAGCTCCCTGGGTTGCCTCAGCTACCATACGGTTTACGTCCGGGTAAATTCCCTTTACTTCGTCCTCACAGCCTTCCTTGGAAATCGGCTGGCAGGGTCCGGTAGGATTCAACTCCTTGGTTGCCTTAGCGTCCAGCCAGGAAACGGCTCCGCAAAGTCCCAGACGCTCCGGAGTTACCACGCAACAGTGTGACGGCGCGAAGGACTGGCACAGGGTACAGGTGTAGAACTGGTCTACGCTCTCATCGGTCAGGGTCTCCAGACGCTCGTCACGCTTCTCATAGGTCGGCATAGCGACGGTATCCAGAAGCTCCTGAACCTTATCGGTATCGGTTACGATGGTAACCTGACATTTATCTACGACGATATCAAACTCGTCCATGATCATATTGTAAAGCACCTCTGCGAAATGGGTCAGGCGAAGTCCTGCCTCATAAGCAGCCTTGCTTACACGGACACGGATCTGATTTCTCTGGCCGGTGTGCATCACACCTTCCATATAGTTGTACCATGCATGAATCTTACGCTCGATAACCGGCTCGAAGTCAGGCTGCATCTTTGCTCCCGCTACCTGTACATAAGTAGCCAGTGCGAAGGTCTGACCCTGCTCCAGCTCGTCCAGATCCTTGCCGACAATGGTAATCTTGTGATCCTCAATCTCATCTGCATTGCAGGTCTCTACGATCTCACAGGTGGGTGCCTTATGGGAACTGAACTCTACCTGCATATCGCCTCTACGGATAATCTCACCCTCAAAGGCAGACGCGAAAGCAACCGGAATCGGAAGCTCGGTTACTTTAATCTTAATGTTACGCAGCTCCAGGGACTTCTTCACGGTCAGGCTGTGATCCAGAACAGACTCCAGCGCGCCCGGAACCTGATTCTCGCCCAGATCCACGTCTACGACTACCGGGAAGCCCAGCGCGATAGCACCTGCGCCTGCGGATACAACCACCTCATTCAGAGCGCCGAATGTATTCACGAATGCAGGTACTCTTTCCTTGGTGTATTTTAACAGTCCCGGCAGATCGCCCGGTGTTACATTACCGAAGATCAGAGCCGCTCGGATCGCTACGGTTACGACATGGATGACTGCGGTCACATCATGTCCCAGCGGAACTACACGGAAATCCAGGCCAATCTTTACGCCGCCCTCGGCACACTGCTCGATGACGTCGCCAATCAGGAAGGTCATGATACCCTTGCTCTGGTAATCTTTTACAACTGTCACTACATCTTCTGCATTGTCAGCCTTGCCCAGTACAACTGCTACGCCGGGAATATCTCCGGTTACAAGGGGTACGCCCAGAGAACGGATAACCGGGTCCGGTACGAAGCCGATACCGCTGTCCTCTGCATACGGGTCGGCATTATCCACATACTTCAGGGCCTCGATGATCTCTGCTCCCACTGCGGTAGCCAGACCTGCGTTCAGTGCCTCTCCCAGGTCTTCCTTGTTGCTGATCAGGCTTTTCAGTACGCCTACACAAGCCGGCAGATCGCCAAGCTTTGTCACCTTTACGCCGGTAGCGGCGTAGATGGTCGGCAGGAAGTACGCCGTATCCGGCATTGCAACCTTCTTGTCCTCACCGTACTTTGCAATCGCGTCATTGACCGCGCCTTCTGTCAGTCCCGCAACTGCGTTTGAGCCTCCGTAGATTAAATCTGTTAATACGCTCATTTCTTATGTCCCTCCTTGGGTTATGTAACTGTTTCCTTTGGAAATCAGCCTTTAATGATTAAATTTTAGCACTCCTGTATAAGGAAGTCAATAACCCCGGGGGAGGGTTTATGAAATTATACCAACTCGGTATTTTGGCATATTCATACCAAAACACTTCGCGGGATAGTGCCTGTGAACAGTAACAAGTAAAGAAACCGAAGATGGCTTCTGGATTTTTTTCCAGAAGCCATCTCTGTCATTTTTTATAATACTTTACTCAGGAAATCAATGGTTCTGGGCTCCTTCGGATTCGCCAATACCTCCTCCGGGGTTCCCTGCTCTACGATATAGCCGCCTTCCATGAAGACTACCCGGTCTGCCACCTCGCGGGCAAAACCGATCTCATGGGTTACGACTACCATGGTCATACCCTCCCGGGCCAGCTCCTTCATAACCGCCAGAACCTCTCCTACCATCTCCGGGTCAAGGGCAGAGGTAGGCTCGTCGAAGAGCATGATATCCGGCTTCATAGCCAAAGCGCGGGCAATAGCCACACGCTGCTTCTGTCCGCCGGAGAGCTGGCTTGGGAATGCCTCCGCCTTATCTGCCAGGCCGACACGGGTCAGAAGCTCCATGGCTTTTTTCCGGGCCTCGTCCTTGGTCATAACCTTCAGATGGACCGGAGCCAGCGTCATATTGTCCATCACATTCAGATGGTTGAACAGATTAAAATGCTGGAACACCATACCGATGTTCTGACGTACCTTATTGATATCCGTGTGCTTGTCCGTCACGTCATAGCCGTCTATCAGAATCTGGCCTGCCGTCGCCGTCTCCAGCTGGTTCAGGCAGCGCAGGAAGGTGGATTTACCACTTCCGGAGGGTCCCAGTAGGACCACAACCTCGCCTTCAGTGATATCCATACTGATATCCTTCAGAACCTCCAGCTTTCCAAAGTTCTTTTTCAGGTTCGTTACATGAATCTTATTATCTGCCACGGTTTACCCTCCTCTCGATTCTCTTTGCCAGCTTACTTAAGGTAATGATGACAATCATATACATCACGCCGACGATGGCCCAGGACTGCAGCGGTTTTAAGGTATTACCGGAAATGGTTTTACCAATCAGCGTCAGCTCCGGGAACGCGATAACGGAAAGAATCGACGTATCCTTCAGGGTAATGATAAACTGGTTAATGATAGACGGAATCATGGTGCGTACCGCCTGGGGTACTACGACCAGCGCCATGGAGGAACCATAGGAAAGTCCCAGACTCCGGGAAGCCTCCATCTGTCCCCGATCCACGCTCTCGATACCGGCGCGGATAATCTCCGCCATGTAAGCGCCGCAGTTTAGGGAAAGGGCGATGGTACCTGCCTGAAGCGCGCTCAGACGGAAGCCCTTCATTCCCATGCCCTGCATACCGGCCGGAATACCGAAGAATACAAAATAAGCCAGTACGATAAGCGGAACGCCTCGAATCGCGTCCACATAAACGGTACCGATCAGATTCAGTACCCGGTTGTGTCCCACGTTCATCAGACCGAAAATCATACCAATGATCGTCGCGATGACCAGGGTCAACAGGGTCATCAGCAAAGTCTGTCCCATGCCCTTTAAAAGCATGATTCCATACACTCGAAGAATTGCTGCCATATATCTTTTCTCCTCACTTGTTTACTCCCGCTGTCCGCGGGGCTTCTCTGCCGCGGAATACTTCCTGTATTGTGGAAACCTCCGTATCCGGGAGCTTCCACAGTACAGGAAGCAGCTGCATCGCTACGCAGCTGCTCCGCACCTTTTATCCCTATTCGCCAAGATACTTGTTCAGAATCTCCTCGTAGGTTCCGTTGTCCTTAATCTCCTGCAGTCCCTTGTTGAACATATCCAGAAGCTCCTGATTATCCTCGTTCATGATAGCAAAGCCATAGGGAGCCACTTCACTTGCGGTACTCTCAACGATGGTCAGATCCAGTCCGCCGGTCTTGATGTTGTCCGCCATAATCGGCTTATCCTCTACACAAGCGTCTGCCTGGCCCAGTACCACTGCCTGATACATGGTCGGTGAATCCTCGTAGGTATCAATCTTAAAGCCGTACTCGTCCTTCAGGCTCTCTGCGTAATTCGCGCCTGCTGTAGCGTTCTTTACCGCGATGGTCTTGCCCTTCAGATCGTCCAGACTCTCGATACCGCTGTCTGTCTTTGCAGCGAATACCTGATAAGAATCATAATAGGAATCAGAGAAAATCCATCCGTTTGCCTTACGCTCATCTGTGATGCTTGCGCCTGCCAGCAGCGCGTCTGCCTGGCCTGCCTGAACTGCGGTAACTGCTGCGTCCCAGCCAAGGCTCTGAATCTCAATATTGAATCCCTGATTTGCTGCCACTGCCTTAATGATATCCACGTCAATTCCTACGAACTCACCATTCTCATCGGTGTACTCAAAGGGACGGAATACGGTATCCATTGCGATAACCCATGTTTTGTCAGATCCGGTGCTCTCAGCAGCGTCTGCGCTTTCGGTTGTCTCTGCAGGCGCTGTGTCAGCAGCCTTGTCAGAACTGGAGGAACCGCATGCAGCGAGACCCAGAGTCATGCTTGCAGCCAAAGCCAATACAAGTAACTTTTTCATAATGTATACACTCCTTTTCCCCGACTTATCTGTCGGCTATATTTAACATAAGGGCGATGTATTTTGCTATACACCGCCCTTGATGCCACTTCATAAGTATAATTTTTTCTTTTATTGTTGTCAAGCAAAAAAGTTTTTGTCTTCCCGAAATTCTGTTTTTTTAAATAAGCTTTGCTGCATCCAGAACCATCTCTACCGCCTTGTCAATCCCCAGTTTCTCTGTATTGATGGTTAAATCGTAGTTCCGGGCATCCCCATAGATCTGCTTCGTATAATACTCGCAGTTCTTCTTACGGGAGCGATCCGCGTCGCGGATATCCTTCTCCACCTGGGAAAGCGGTACCCCCGGCATCTTGCCCGCCATACGTTTTACCCGCCACTGGAAGCTGGCATGGGCGAATACATGGAGACAATGATCGAATTCCCTTAAGATATACTCGCTGTTCCGGCCTACAATCACACAGTTCTCATGATTTGCCATTTCGCGGATGGCGTCCCGCTGAGCCTGCCACAGCTCCTCATCCAGAGGCTTATTATAGAAGTCAAAGAGACTCTGGGCAAAGCCAAAGCTTTTCGGCACTCTCTCATCCCATTTCCGCACCAGTTCCGGATCCAGCTTCGAGTTGGCCAGGGCTGTTCTCAGAATGATATCCTTATCGTAAAACTCAATCCCCAGCTCCTTCGCCACTCTCCGGCCGATTTCACCGCCGCCTGCACCGAATTCACGGGCTATGGTAATAACCTTTTTCATGAAAAATTCCTCCATTTCCAGCCGCCGGTTTCGCCGACAGATTCTATTTAGATTATAACGGACATTGACGGTCAGGGCAACCCTTTTCTCACATATGCACACTCAGCCCCAAGCCTTCCGAAACCCAGATGGAGCCCTGTAACCAAAAGGAGCATCCCCGGTTTCCCGGAGATGCTCCTTTTTAAGCTCTTATTCGACTTCGAATCCGAATTAAACCTCAAGATAAGAATCTGCGTACAGATTGTTGTTCTTGATGATATCGCAGGACTTGATGGTCTCCATCAGTCTCAGGTCGTTCGGGTTAACGATAGCGGAGGTCAGACCGTTCATCATAGCCATAGCTACCATAGCGGAGTCCATGATCGGACGGATGTGCTTCGGCATACCGTTGGAGTTGTTGGACAGACCACCTGTGGACTTCATGCCCATGTCGGAGATCATCTTGATAAACTCCAGAACCTGCATCTGCTTGTCCTGCATTCCCTTGATAACCAGGAATAACGGGTCAAACCACATATCCTCAGCAACGTCCATACCATGCTCCATGCCTCTCTCCATCAGAGTCTGCATGTACATCATACGCTCGTCGTTGTCCTTAGCGATTCCCTCGCCGTTGCACAGAGCGATAACGATAGCGTCGTTAGCTGCTGCCAGGTCAACGTACTCCAGTCTTCCAGAAGCGTCAGCGGAGTTAACGATGGGCTTACCCTTTGCACGGTTGTATACAGAGATACCAGCCTCGATAGCTGCTACGTTGGAAGTATCCAGTGCCAGCGGAACGTTGTCGAAGTTGCCCTGAAGCAGCTCAACGGCCCACTTCATCAGCTCCGGTCCGTCATTCTCAGCCGGTCCGATATTAACGTCCAGGTATGTAGCGCCTGCGTCCAGCTGCTGCTTTGCTCTCTTCAGGATCGGCTCCGGATCTCTCTCGGAAAATGCCTTATTTACAGCCGGTGCTGTGGTGGAAAGTCTCTCACCGATGGTAACAAATTTTGCCATAGTTTTGTTCTCCTTTTATTATAAAATAATTAGATCTCGCCGTTAGCCTGCAGATCCTTCAGGAACTTCACAAGCTGTACTGCCTCGTTGGGGGCTACGATAACTTCCCAGCCCGGCAGCTTCGCCTCGATATCGCCCTTCAGAACTGCTACCTTTCCGGGGATGATCAGCTTTCTGCACTTAACCTTCGGCTCTACGTTCTCCTGGATGAACTTGGATACAGAGGTAGAAGAAAGCTTACCAGCTGCCCAAGCAGTCAGTACGGAAAGTCCGCCTGCGTCGTTGATGATCAGGTTGCAGGGAACGCCGGAACGCTCCAGCTCGCCGGATACTACGAAGTAGGTCAGAGCGAAGTCTACAGTGGTCAGACATACGGAATTCTCATCGCCGCCGTTCAGCGGGTAGATGCCCGGCTCAACCTTCATGGGCTTCTGCGGGTCGGTAAATACATTCTGGCGCAGACCATACAGCGGCAGAGCCTGTGCATAGTCCATGCCTTCCATAACGATGATGGAACCGTATTTTACAGTAAACAGTGAAACAAGAGCTGCCTGCATGGTCGGATCTCCGGCAGCCAGTGCTCCTACGTTAACGATGGAGGGATAACCGAAGGTTCTGTTCTGATCCTTCAGAGCCGCGCGACGAATCTGTACGGTGGTAGCAAACGCGTCCTTAACAGAAGCAGTACCTACATTCAGTACCAGGTTCTTATTGCCCAGTTTCTCAAGAGCTGCTGTGGTATCATAGAGCTCGTTGATGTCTGCGCCGCGAACGCCCAGAACAACGCCTGCCTCCGTAGCGACAGCGCTCATAGCCTCGTAGTTGGAAGCGTCTGCGCCATCCAGAACCGGCTTTGCGTCCTTGCATACTGCCAGAGCTGCCTTAGCTGCCTCAACATCGGTACAGTCAAGTACCAGCGTCTTGCCGCAGTCAGCTGCCTTCTTAACCAGCTCCACATAAGCATCAACGCCCTTATCTGCACAGTAGGACAGATACAGCATCTCAACGTGCATACGCTCGCCGATACGGTCATAATCAACCTTCTTAGCTGCCTCAAGCTTCGCGTCGATATCCTCGTCCGCGCTGCAGATGGATACTGCGTATCTCGGCTTGCTTACAAAGGTCTTCTCATGACGGCAGAGAACGGTCTCGCCGCCCAGTGTGTACTCAGCCTCGCCGGTACCAACCTTGATGGTCTTCATGGGCGGAGCAGTTGCCTCTGACAGAGTAGCCAGCGCTTCTTCGGACATATGCGGACACTTGCTGAGTTCTACAGCGCCCTGAGCAACCTTCATAGCAAATGCCATACAGGTCGGGCTTCCGCACTCCTTACAGTTTGTCTTCGGTGTTAATTTAAAAATATCCAAGCCTTTTAATGCCATGGTAAATTTCTCCTCCTTCCTCGATTAAACCAGTGCTTTAATTAATTTTGAAATCGTTGCAACCGAGGTCGGATGTTTCAAAATTACTGCATTGGAGCCGGATGCCAGTACTGCTGCGGCTGTCTCAACTTCCATATCAATTCCACGCTCTTCCTGGGATCCCCACTCCGGCATATCTGCTTCGGAAGCCATAGCCTCTTTTACATTCCATGCCTCGTCAGCTACCGGTGTCATAATCGGCATCTGAAGCTGTACATCACCCTGAGCCAGAGCTGCTGCCTTTACACGGTCCATAGTAGAAACTACGTACTCAAAACCGTATCCGGCTGCTGCGGAACCTACGTTCATGACAACGTTAGCCTGATCTACGCCCAGCTGTCCGATCAACACGTTCAGCTGTTTTGCAAGGTTGATATCTACGGCAGACTCTGCTCCGACCTTCTGGCCGTAAGCAAGACCAGCTGCTGCTGCAACTGCCTTGTAGTTCTCTTCTCTTGCGGACAGGATCAGTACGTTCTTTCCCTGAAGCGCTTCTGCAACCTTGGAGAAAAGCTCTGCATCCTTCTCTACATTCTTACATCCCTCAATTACAAGAGGAGCTGTGATCGCGTCGCCAACCTCTTTCGCGATAGCTACGCAATCCTCAACGGAACGGTTCTCGCCATTCGGATCCGCTCCCTCAAAGCGGAGAACAACGAAATCTGCTCCAGGCATTTCTTCGGCTTTCTTTGCAATCTCTGCAAAAGTTGTAGCACCTGCATAGTAGTCCTTGATTCCTGCAACTTCATTCTCCAGACCCATGTCTGTAATCAGAACTCCAATCTTCGGTGCATTCTCGATCGGCGCGTCGAATGTATAAAACGGCAGTACATTCTCTCCGCCAAGCTTCACTGCCTTATCTCCGGTTCCGATTTCTACGGTACGGATAGCAGCGTTGAATTTTCCTGATTTTCCAGTAAACGGCATTTCTTAGTTACCTCCTTGTCCTTTACGTGGTTTTAACGCATAGGGGCACAGCCCCTATGCGTAAACCAATTATCTTACATATTATACTACATCATCGGGTCCATGCCAAGTGCCGGATGTCCTTTTTCTGTAAGGAATGCCAGCAATGTTTCCGGATCCTCTGCGATAGTCTCATCACCGATCATATCGGTAAAGTTGTCGATTCCGTAGAGCTCTTTTGCTGTCTCATTGAGACGCTCTGCTACGGACTCCTTCAGCTCCTTGGGCATCCATACAATACGCTCGATTCCGCCCTCAGCCTTCATAAACTTCTTGGAAGAGATGAAGTGCTTTCCATGTCCCATGAATCCAGGTGTCTGAACTCCACCACCGGTCATACTTGCCAGCTCGGAGAAGGTCATTCCCAGCGGAGTCATGCCTGCATACTCACGGTTGGTGATAACAACACCGTTGGAGAACGGCTCGATACCACAGATACACTCGAAGCATCCGCAGGAGGTCATCGGCTTCTCCATGATGGAGTACAGGGAAACCTCTTCCAGAGCACCCTGGGAGTACAGCTTAACTGCCTCATTGACATCCTCGTACTCACCGATTCTCTCATCGATGGGCTTCTCTTTGGTGATAACCTGGCAGGGTCCCTGAGGATCCAGCTCGTTGGTAGCCTTTGCGTCCAGCCATGAAACGGCGCCGCACAGACCCAGACGCTCCGGAGTAACCACGCATACATGGGACGGGGAGAATGCCTGGCACATGATACAGCTGTAGTATACGTCTACAGACTCGTCAGTCAGAGTAGCCAGACGGTCGTCACGCTTGTCAAACAGCGGGATAGCAGTCTCATGACGCATCTTGGTACACAGCTCCGGATCGGTGATAACCTTAACCTGACACTTATCTACAACTGCGTCAAACTCATTCTTAATTCTTGCGTACAGAACCTCACCGATGTGCTTTGCACGGAAGCCTGCGTCGAAAGCGTTCTTGCTTACACGGATACGGATCATATCACGCTGACCGGTATGCATAACACCCTCGATGCAGTTCAGGTAGTTATGGAACTTACGCTCGAATACCGGCTCAAAGTCAGCCTGCATGCTCTTGCCGGCAACCTCTACCACGTAGCCGATGCTGTGCTTGCTGCCTACCTCGAACTCGTCGAAGTCCGGTCCGATTACTTCGATCTTGTGGTCCTCAACCTCAGACGCGTCCTTTGCCTCAACTAGCTCGAAGCAGTCCACACGGGAACCGTCGAACTCTACCTGCATATCGCCGCGACGGATAATCTCGCCCTCGAATGCGGATGCGAAGGAAACCGGGATATCGATCTTGGTAACCTTAATCTTAATATCTCTTGCTTCAATAGAAGTAGCGTTGAACTTGGATACGTCCTCCTGAACGATCAGGCTCTTCGGTACACGGAAGATGTTCTCGGTCTCGTTGGTAACTACCGGGAAACCAAGAGCGATTGCGCCTGCACCGCAAGCTACGATAACATCATCCAGCGGCTTGAACGCATTTACGAACGCCGGTACACGGTCCATGGTGTACTTCATCAGCGCGCCTGCGTCGCCCGGTGTTACGTTACCGAAGATCAGAGCCGCACGAAGCGCTACAGATACAACGTGGATTACTGCGGTTACGTCCTTGCCAAGCGGTACGATACGTACGGCGTTGCCCATGTTCAGGCCTGCCTCTACGCACTGATCGATAACGCCGCCTACCAGAGTAACCAGACAGCCCTGTGCCTGATAGCTCTTAACCAGCTCTACTGCTTCTTCTGTAGAAGGAGCGCTTCCCAGGATAACAGCTACGCCCGGGATATCGCCGGTTACAAGGGGTACACCCAGTTCACGGATGATAGCGTCTGCCAGATGTCCGTAGCAGGGCTCCTCGTACGGCTTTGCGCCGTTCATGTACTTCAGTACCTCGATGAACTCTGCGCACAGAGCTGTTGCAACACCGCTCATGAATGCGTCGTTCAGTCTCTTCTCTCTGGTCATCAGAGTTTTTACAACTCCCAGAGCTGCCTTCAGTTCTTTCAGGTTGGTAACCTTGCTTCCTGTTACGGCATAGTAGCAGGGAAGGCTGTATGCAGTGTCCGGGAAGGATACTGCCGCATCTTCTCCGTACTGTGCGATTGCGCCGTCGATAGCAGCCTCGGTCAGTCCGTAAACTGCGTCGTTGCCGCCGAATACTCTATCAAATAATGTCACGGTATTTTACCTCCAAATTTTAATTCGATTGATCGAGGATTTCCTTAATCTTCCGGATCTCCTCCTTTGCGGACTCGCTTACATCGTAGGGGGATTTGCCCTGCCGGTCCGCATCTATCACTTCCGGGTTATAATGGATAAATCCAAGTAAATCCTCTGCCGGGATCTTCGAGCGGATGAACTCCTCATCCTCTGCCCCGCGGACTTTGTTGGCTACTACGCGAACGGTCTGAATTCCCAGGTCGTGGGCCAGCCGTTTTACATTCTTATAGGTCTGAATGCTTCTCGCTCCGGGCTCGATAACTACCACAAACTGCTCCATACCTTCGCAGGTACCGCGGCCCAGATGCTCCAGGCCTGCTTCCATGTCCATGATAACCACGTCCTTGCTCCGAAGACTTAAGTAGCTCAAGATCCGCTTCAGCATCACATGCTCGGGGCAGACACAGCCGCCCCCTCCGGTCTCTACAGTGCCCAGCGTCAGGAGCTTGACACCGTTATAGGTCTTGCTGTAGGTATCCGGGATATCATCCACCTTGGGATTCAGCGTGTACATGGCATTTCCGGGGCCTGCCCCTGTCCGTTCCTCGATGAGCTTTCTCATCTTAGAAATCGGAACAATCGAGTCCAGAACCTCCTCCGGAAAACCGAGCGCCAGACCTAAATTCGCGTCCGGATCCACATCGGCTGCCAGAACCGTACATCCCTCCTCCGCATATAATCTTGCAAGGGTGGCTGCAAAGGTCGTCTTTCCGACTCCGCCCTTTCCGGTAATTGCAATTTTCACGTTCTATTCCCTCCGGTTCTTTCTTTACTCTATTTATCCGGATTAGATTCCCAGTGCGGTTCTCTTCTCCTCGATACGGTCGATCATCTTGTCAACCAGCTTCTCGATGTCTGTCTCGACAGTATAAGCTGCCTCAACCCAGTCACGAACGCCCTCAGTCAGCCACTGGCCCATCTCGGAAGAACCGGCTACATACGGGTCAACGCCCAGGAAGGTATCGATACCGGTTGCTACTACGTAGTTACCGATGGAAACAGCCTTCTCAGACATCCACTCCGGAGCGCAGCCTACAACCGGAAGCTGAGAAATATTCAGTCCGGAATCCTTGGCCAGCTCTGCTACCAGAACCATCATACGGCTGATATCTACACAGGAGCCCATGTGAAGTACCGGCGGGATGTCTGCCAGCTCACATACTCTCTTCAGACCGGCACCGCAGAGATCCTTTGCTGCCTTGTCCATCAGACCAGCCTTTGCTGCTGCCTGTGCGGAACATCCGGATGCTACCACTACGATATCGTTGGCAATCAGTTTCTTCATCAGCTCGATATGCGCGTAGTCCGGGCGGATCTTCGGGTTGTTACAGCCTACCATAGCGACTGCACCACGGATAACACCGGAGGTGATACACTCGATAAGCGGCTTGGTGGTACCTGTTACATCTACCTGAGAGTTGGTTACGCCATCCAGAGTCTTTACCAGAGCCTCCAGAGAGTATCCAACGGTTGCCTTCTGCTTCATATCCGGAATGTATACCAGATCCGGCTTACGGTTCTTGAAGTTCTCACATGCAGTCATAACGATCTGCTTTGCCTTCTCTGCAGCGGTTCCTACATCAAAGCGGATGTAATCGGAATCCGGCATCTGCGCGATGGGAGAAGTGGTGATAAACTTGGTATGGAAGCACTTGCTCAGGGGTCCGAGTGCCGGGAAGATACACTGCACGTCTACAACGATAGCCTCACATGCGCCTGTCAGAACTACGTTCTCCTGCTGCAGGAAGTTACCTGCCATCGGAACACCGCGACGCATAGCTACCTCGTTGGAGGTACAGCATACACCGGATACGGTGATTCCCTTAGCGCCCATGCTCTTTGCATACGCGATCATCTCCGGATCGTCTGCGTACTCACAGACCATCTCAGAAAGTGACGGATCATGTCCGTGTACTACGATGTTTACATTATCAGCGTTCATAACGCCCAGGTTTGCCTCGGTATCGATGGGCTTCGGAGTTCCGAACAGTACGTCGGAGAACTCGGTTCCGCACATGGATCCGCCCCAGCCGTCAGCCAGACCTGCTCTTAAGGACTGACGAACCAGTGCCTCCGGCTTGGAAGAACATCCCATATGAGTCATATGTAAGGAAGTAGCTACCTCACGGTCAATGGCTCTCGGCTCGATCTCAGCGTCATGCCACAGCTTCTGGGTATGCTCCGGAGCTCTCTTAAGCCATCTCTGTACGCCGAAGGGCTTACCATACTCCATCAGAGCTGTCTCTGCCATCTCGTGAGCCAGATCGTAGATATCCTTACCCTCGGTCTCTACGCCCCACTCCTTTGCGATACGGATCAGCTTCTCCGGATCCTTTACCTTGTAAGCTCCATCCGGCTGTGCAGCATACAGTGTGTGACAAATCTCACGGCCATGGTCAGAGTGTGTAGCTGCTCCGCCTGCTGTAAATTTCAGATAGTTACGGCCTACGATACCATGTACGTCACATCCGCAGATACCTCTCGGTGCCTTCGGTGTAATACGGCACGGTCCCATAGCACAGATTCGGCAGCAGACACCCTGCTCACCAAACTTACAGTGCGGCGTCTGGTTCTTCACACGAAGCTGCCAGGCATCAGCACCTACCTTTGCTCCTGTCTCCAGAAGTCTGGCTGTTGCGGCTTCCATTTCCTCCACCGTTGTCAACTTTAAATCTCCCATTATAAACCTCCTACCTTTTTTTATTTTCATAAATTTATTATGAAAGATCCAACTGGTCAATAATACTGTACAGCGCCTTGCGGACCGGAGAATCCTCCGGAAGCTTTACTGTGGGCACGCCGTCACAGTCATACTCAAACACCTGCTCGTCCTGAGGAACGACGCCCAGCAGATGAAGGCCCTGTTTTTCGATCTCTTCTTTCGTTCCCGCATTCAGCACTCCACCCGGAGCGCGATTGATAATCAGTCCTACGGACTTGGGCTTCAGTCCACATTCCGGAATCAGCCTTGCGATACGTCCTACTGCCTGCACGCCTCTGCGTGAGCAGTCGCTGACCAGAATAATGGTATCTACCGACGGAAGAATTCCGCGGCTGATGTGCTCCATTCCCGCCTCATTGTCTACTACTATATATTTGTAATTCTTGGCATATCTTGCAATCTGGGTCGTCAGGAGCCCGTTGACGAAGCAATAGCATCCCTTTCCCTGTGTGTGACCCATCACCAGCAAATCATAATCATCCTGCTCGGAAAGCGCTTCTCCGAATTTGAGCTCCGCGTAATCCTGCTTGGACATTCCCTTCGGAATCGGGTTGGAACCCGCTGTCTCTGCCTTTGCAATCTCCTCACGAATCTCGCCCAGGGTCGGAGCAGCCTCCACGCCCAGTACCTCGTTCAGATTGGAATTGGCATCTGCATCTACAGCCAGAACAGGTCCCTGCTTCTTCTGGCACAGGTATTCAATTAAAAGTCCTGTAAGTGTAGTTTTTCCCACACCGCCTTTTCCGGCTACGGCAATTGTATGTGGCATATCTTTGTTCTCTCCTGCCTTTTACCGCGGGCAGGTTTGTGCCCCGCCCGCAATTTTAATAATCAATTTTAAGTAACTAGATTAAGGTCTTCAGACCTGCGCGGTCGATGATCTCGGATACATCTTTCCACTTGTTCAGAGCGTACAGATGGATACCGTTTACACCCAGAGAACGATAGGTATCGATCTGCTTGATGGTGTACTCGATTCCTGCCTCGCGGAATCTCTTAATCTTGTCATCATAGAACATATCGAACGGCTTGCCCTCAGCGTCCTTAGCTGCGAACGGGTTCGGGAACAGCCAGTTCTGGGAAATGATCTTGCACAGCTCGTGATCCATTACACAGCCGTTGCGGGACAGTGCCATATTGATGGTAGCTGCCTGATCCAGAATCGGCATAACTCCTACGTCTACCGGCATGGTAACACCAGCGGAGTAGATAGCGTCCAGCCAGTACTTGAACTGCTCCATATCCCAGCAAAGCTGAGTCATGATGTAGTCAGCGCCGTTGTCCTGCTTCTGCTTCAGAACCGCGATATCGGACTCCAGGCTTCTGCATGCGATGTGTCCCTCCGGGGAACCTGCAACAGCGATCTCAAACTTATCGCCGAACTCGTCGCGAATGAACTTTACAAGGTCTGTAGCGTACTGGAAATCACCACAGGTAGTGGTCTCGCCCAGCGGAATATCTCCACGGAGAGCCAGAACATGATCTACGCCCTCGTTCAGGTACTGCTGCAGCTGATCCTTCATGCCTTCCTTGGTGTTCTTGATTACGGTAAAGTGGGTAACCGGTGTAGTGCCAGCGTTCTTAATCATCTGACATACCTCGCGGTTTGCTCCTACGTTTCCGCCGCCTGCGCCGTATGTACAGGAAATGTAATCCGGCTGATACTTGCACAGATGCTCGATCGTGCCCGGAAGATTCTCCATACCCTTCTCAGTCTTCGGCGGGAAAACCTCGAAAGACAGCGCCATGCGCTCGTTCATGATGTCTGTTAACTTTGTCATTTCAACCAACCTCCATTTTTTCTATATATCAACAATATTGATATCCCATCCAGGCCCGCACGCACGGCTGCCTCCGTACAGCGTGCCCCCGCTTTTCATAAGCGGACAATAGCCCGTCTTTATACAGACGGGCAGTTTAACTTCACTACGGAGCCAGTCAGATCTACAAAGGAAATTGTTCCCTCTACAACCACCTCGGCGCCCATGACATCAATCAGACGCACCGAATCGCCTTCTACGTAAATCTTGCTGACATTCTTCAGCACGACCTCTTCCGTGTCTTTCATCGTCTTATATACAGTTGCCAAACACATAATGATGCCTCCTTGTAAACTGTCGTTACTGTACTAAGGAAAGCGCCAGGCTCAGATACAGATTGCCCTTATCGAAATTCTCGATGGCTTTCTCAATCTGTACCGCCACATCTTCCTTTCCTGTCTCGCGGAACTTCTTCGCCACCTCAGCCAGCTCCGCAGCATGGTGCTTGTTGTGATCCAGCATATAGGAAAGCAGCGCTTCCTGCTCGCTTCCCGGCTTGTGATCGCCGCAGCCACATCCGCAGCCCTCATGGCTGTGATCGTGTGTATGCTCATGACAGTGCTCGTGATCATGCTCATGTCCGTGGCAATGTCCGTGTTCTCCGTCTACCATATGCATGGTTGTCTCCTCCTTTTACTCTATCTTTTAAATTGTGTTAATTTCCTGACAATCTTAGTACAATTATACCCTGACAGGGGGATTTTATCAAGTCGAATTTGGCCGAATAAAGGCTTTAAATTGTATTTCTTTGCATACATTCCAGCCCTGTCAAATTGCAATTGACTTTTCCCTGTTTTTTTTGTACCCTTAGTAAAAGTGTACACGATAACCCCGATAACTTCAAGCAAAAGGTGTAAAAATGGACAAAAAATTTGAGATAACTGGCACTACGAAACTTACCTGTCTGCTGGGAAATCCCGTTTCCCACAGCATATCCCCCGCTATGCACAACGCTTCTTTCCAAAAATTGGGTCTGGACTATACTTATCTGGCTTTTTCCGTAGATGAAACGCATTTCGAACGGGCCGTGGACGGACTTATCACCTTGGGGGCCGCCGGCTGGAACTGCACCATGCCCCTGAAGCGGCTTATGTACGAGCGGGTGGATACCCTCTCCGACTCTGCCCTCTTAAGCGGCGCAGTCAACACCGTAGTAAACCGGGACGGGCAGCTCTTTGGCGATAATACGGACGGCTACGGCTTTCTGCAGTCCATGCGGGACGCAGGCTTCTCCTGTGAGGGAAAACACGCGGTCCTGCTTGGCAGCGGCGGAGCGGCGGCAGCCATTCTGGCTCAGGCGGCCCTGGACGGCGCTGCTGCCATCGACGTCTTCGCCCGTAGCGCCTCCGCGTCCACTAGGCTAATCGCCGAGGAAATCCAGCGGATCCATGCCCGCTGCGACTGTCGGATCCGTCTCTTTGATCTGGCGGACAGCACTTCGCTCAGGCGCTGTCTGGACGAGGCCGACGTACTCATCAACGCCTCCTCCGTAGGCATGGCTCCCCACACAGACGCTTCCCTGATCCCGGATCCCGCCTTCTTCCATCCGGGTCTGGTGGTGGGCGACGTCATCTACAACCCCCGGGAAACCCTGCTCCTGCGCACCGCAAAGGAAGCAGGCTGCCACACCTTCAACGGTATGTACATGCTGCTCCATCAGGGAGCTAAGGCTTTTGAACGTTGGACCGGCCGGGAGATGCCTGTGGAATATATCCGGGAGCTCTATTTCCGGTAGATGCATCCCCTGCCCTGAATTCCGATCCGATATCTTGTAAATTCATCGGTTCCTGCTTTCTTTCAGAAAGATTTCGTGTTATAATAAAAAAAGCTGCAGTTTTGCCGGCGGCAGATCCGCAGCTTCCCTTTTATCGCAAAAGCACTGTTACGTTAATACACAAAAGTGTAATTATTTTCAAATCTGGAGATGAACCGTTATGATTTACCTTGACAATGGCGCCACCACCTTTCCAAAGCCGGAATGTGTCTGGGACGCCGTAGACCATTTTAACCGGACAGCAGCTGTCAACGCGGGCCGGGGCGCGTATCAGGCTGCCCGGGACGCCACCGCCATGATTCGGGAGGTCCGTGAGCAGCTGATCAGTCTCTGCGACGCCAGGGAGCAGGCCCAGGTTATCCTGACCCCTTCTGTCACCATTGCCCTGAACCAGATTATCCAGGGACAGAAATGGACGCCAGAATCGGTGGCTTACGTATCCCCTTACGAACACAACGCGGTACTTCGCCCCTTAAAGCTTCTGGAAAAGCGCGTCGGTATCCGGGTTCTGGAGCTGCCCCTCGCCGCAGATCTTTCCATCGACCTGGAGGCCACGAAAGAAATGTTCCGGCAGACCCCACCGGATTTTGTCAGCGTCTCCGCCGTCAGCAATGTGACCGGTTACATCCTGCCGGCCCGGGAAATCTTTCTGATGGCTAAAGAATATGGCGCTTTCACTCTGCTGGACGCAGCTCAGGCCATGGGACTTCTAAAGCTGCGCTTCTCTTTCCTCCGGGCGGACGCCATCACCTTTGCCGGACATAAGACGCTTTACGCGCCCTTTGGCATCGGTGGCTTTCTGTTAAAGAACGGGATCGATCTGGAAGAGCTTCTGGCCGGCGGCAACGGCATGAAATCCTTAAGCGAGGACATGCCCCGCTATATGCCCGAGAAAATGGAGTGCGGCAGCATGGACACTCCCGCCATCGCAGGCCTTCACGCCTCTTTAAAATGGCTGAAAACAGTCCGCCCGAAGAAAACCGAGGACGAACTTATGGAATATCTTATTCCTAAGCTTCGGGAGATTCCCGGCCTGCACCTCTACTGTGCGCCGGATCCCAGTCTTCAGGCAGGTGTCATTTCCCTGAACCTGGACGGCTTCCGGGCTAATGAAGTAGGCGCAATTCTCGACAAAGAATGGGATATCGCAGTCCGGGCCGGCCACCACTGCGCTGCGCGAATTCATAAGCACCTGAAGGATCAGGAATTCGACGGCACCGTCCGGGTAAGCATAAGCGCATTCACCACGAAGGATGAGTTGGACACGCTGGTGAAGGGCTTAGAGAGTATTGACCGGGACATGCTAAAGGGAATTTCTTCCAGCGTTCTTCGGGGCAATTGCTGATTTATTAGATACCTATATGCACAAAAAGCGTGCGCAGATCAAAGAAACCCCCTACGGGGATACCTATATGCGCAAAAAGCGTGCGCAGATCAAAGAAAAGAAAGGAACATACACTATGAGCTATGACAAGTTATTTGAAAAAGGACGTATCGGAACCCTGGTTCTGAAAAACCGCGGCATCATGATGCCCATGGCCACGGATCTGGCCGACAAGAACGGCATCGTTACCCCCAGACAGATCCGCTACTATCAGGAGCGGGCCAAAGGCGGTATCGGCATGATTATCAATGAATATACCGGTGTGGACGACGTGGACAGCATTCCGTCCATCCACAACCTGCGTATCGCCCGGGATTACCATATCTCTGAAATGGAAAAGCTGACCGACGCGGTTCATCTCTATGGCTGTAAGATTGCGGCGCAGATTCACCACGGCGGCGCTACCTCCAACCCGAACTTCACCGGACGCCAGAATCTGGCTCCCAGCGCCGTTCCCATTGCGGACGGACGCCCGGTTCCGAAGGAAATGACACTGGAGGATATCAAGCGTGTCGAACAGAAGTTTATCGACGCTGCAGTCCGCTGCCAGAAAGCAGGCTACGACGCCGTAGAGCTTCACGGCGCCCACGGCTATCTGATCGCCCAGTTTTTCAGTAAATATTATAACCGCAGAACCGACGCATACGGCGGAAGCGTCGAAAACCGCTGCCGCTTCATCGCGGAAATCATCGCGGGCATCCGCACCAAGCTTGGCTCCCGTTTCCCGATCATTGTCCGCATGTGCGGCGACGAGATGACCCCTGTAGATGGCTTCCTGACTCTGGAAGATGGTCTTGAGATTGCCAGATATCTGGAAAGCTGCGGTATCGACGCCATCAATATCAGTAACGGAAGCGCCCGTAACGGCGACGCCAACTGCGAACCCTTCTCCTATCAGTCCGGCTGGAAAAAGCACGTGGCGAAGGCTTATAAGGAAGCCCTTCACATCCCGGTTATCGCTACGAACACTATCAAGGATCCGGATTTCGCAGAATCTCTTCTGGAGGAAGGCGTCTGTGATTTCGTGGGCCTGGGCCGTTCCCAGCTGGCAGATCCGGATTTCATGAACAAGGCCAAGACTGATCATGCAGATGAAATTCGTAAATGCATCGGCTGCCTCTACTGCCGTGAACGTGTACTGGGTCAGGGACTTCCCATTCGCTGCGCCATCAACGCGCGTACCGCCAGAGAGGATGTCTTCTCCCATATCCGCAGGGACGGCGCAGGCAAGACCGCTGTCGTCGTAGGCGGCGGTCCCGCCGGTATGGAGGCTGCACGGGTGCTGACACTGCGTCAGTTCCATGTGGTCCTCTTTGAAAAGGAAACGAAACTGGGCGGTACTCTGAATGTGGCTGACAAGCCTGCTTTTAAAGATAAGCTGACCCGTCTTTCCGAAACCATGGAGACCCAGATCCGCCACCTGGGCGTAGAAGTCCGTCTCGACACCGCCGCTACTCCGGAGCTGGTAAGCGCTCTGAACCCGGTGGGCATCATAGTTGCCTGCGGCGCGGAGCCTGTGATTCCGCCCCTGCCGGGCATGCAGCAGAATCATGTCTGCACCGCGGAAGATGTCCTGACCGGCAAAGCGAATCCGACCGGACAGGTGGCTGTCATCGGTTCCGGTCTGACCGGACTTGAGACCTCTGAGATGCTTTTGAGCCGTGGTCTCTCCGTCTCCATCATCGAGATGGCTCCGGAGATGGGTCCGGGTATCTTTGGCGCCATCCGAAACGATGAGCTCAGCCGCATTCTGCCTCACAACCCGGGCGTCTACACCGGCCACAAGCTCCTCTCCATCGAGGAAAAGACCGTAACCCTGGAAAAGACTGACGACCATAGCACTGTGGTTCTGCCCGCCGACTCCGTGGTCCTGGCCCTGGGTGTGCGCCCGCGCTCCGCTCTGGCTGAAAGCTTCGAGTCCTGCTGCCCGCAGGTGCATATCGTCGGCGACGCCCGCAAGGGTGGCCGCATCGCTACAGCGGTACGGGAGGGCTTTGAAGCTGCTTATGTCTTTGAGGCATAATTTTCAAATGCATTTCCTATTTTTATAAGGAAAGCCTGTCGTAAAATGTATCACTCACATTTTACGACAGGCTTTTCTCTCAAATATGCTCTTTTAGAATGTCATATTTTTCCAATCACGTATGGCAGGACAAAATTTCCAAGCCCCCACAGCGCCAGCAGATGCACCGGATAAAACCAGTAGAAGAAATATTTGGGCTGATGGCCGCGTTTTCCATTGTAGAGAAGCAGAACCAGGAAGCCGGGCAGGGCGTAGAGTTCTATCCGACCGCCCACTGCCAGCAGAACATAGGAGACGGCCAGCGCCGCTATTCTGTTTTCCTTCAAAAGGTACATTACCGTAATGACCAACACGCCGGTGGCGCCATAGTCAGTATTGCAAACTTCTGCCAGAATTGCCGCCGCGCCCAAGGCCGCCACGCCGCGCCATTCCCGGCCTGCGCTTTTCCGGAAGATCTGGATGGCCAAAAGGCCCAGCGCCAGGGTACAGAAAACATTCTGATGTGCCCACCATGGGAAATGATTTCGAAGCGCCAGATCAAAGGGGAGCTCCGACACCAGCGCAAAAACCAGCAACCGACGGGCATATTTTCCAATATCACGGGTATGAACCGCACCCTCCACCAGCAGGAAGCAGAAAATCGGGAAGGCTGAACGGCCAATATAGCGCAGGATACGATCGATGCTCCACCAGAATTCCATATGTTCGATCATCCCGGCCAGCGGTGAATTTCCATAGCCATTCAGGACAAAAATCTCCAGGAGGCTCGCGCCCACATGGTCTGCGAGCATCAGCAAAATGGCAAGCCATTTCAGAGTACTCCCTGAAAACGGCCTGCCAGTCTCTCTCTTATTCATGCTTTTCGGCAACCTCACCCTGCTTCTTATAGATGGAGTTTGCCGGTACGACGCCGCGCACGGAAGACAGCGGATAAATGTTGGTATGCGGACCGATGACAGTTCCCGGATTCAGGACAGAGCCACAGCCCACCTCTACCTCATCGCCAAGCATGGCGCCGAATTTCTTGATACCGGTTTCGATATCTCCCTCCGGAGTGTGAACCTTTACCAGCTTCTTATCGGATTTTACGTTCGAAGTGATGGAGCCTGCGCCCATATGGGACTTATAGCCCAGGATCGAATCACCCACATAATTGTAATGAGGTACCTGCACCTTATTAAACAGAATCACATTCTTAAGCTCTGTAGAATTGCCGACAACTGCTCCCTCTCCCACCAGGGCGTTTCCGCGAATAAACGCGCAGTGGCGCACTTCCGTATCCTTGCCAATGATGCAGGGACCGGTGATGGACGCGGTGGGCGCCACCTTTGCAGAGCGGGCAATCCAGATGTTCTCTCCGCGTTTCTCATACTCTTCCTCGCTGAGTGTCGCGCCCAGCTCCAGAATAAAATCGTGAATCTTCGGCAGGGCCTCCCAGGGGTAGGTGACACTCTCAAGAAGGGGCGCAGCCAGGGTTTCACTTAAGGTATACAGCTCTTTTACTTCCAATGCTTTCATTTCTTCTTCGTCTCCTTTTTCTCACTTTTCTGGGTTTTATAAAAACGGGCGGACGCATCAAAGCAGGGGCGTAGGGCCCTGCGGTAATCGGCGGCAAGCACCGCCTGCGTCTTATCCGTAATGTACTTTTCCAGCTTCTGCATGTAATAGTCTTCGGTAATGGTTCCTTCGGCCATCTGGGTCAGTCCCTTCTCCCAGCTGGCCGTCAGTTCCGGATTCAAAAGTCCGTAGATGGAAGCCCGCACCACGTCGAAAATCATTTCCCCCAGAAGGGTCGGCGTGATAATCTGGGTCTTTTTATTCAGGGCAATGTACTTATTATTGACTAACTTTTTCAGGATCTCGGCCCGGGTGGCGCTGGTGCCGATGCCGCTGCCCTTGATTTGTGCCCGCAGCTCCTCGTCCTCAATAAGCTGACCGGCGTTTTCCATGGCCAGAATCATGGAGCCGGAGTTATACCGCTTGGGCGGCGACGTCTCGCCCTCTTTGATGTGGAAACCGCTGACTTCCACCGAATCACCCTTCTTCAGATGCTTCAGGAGCTCCAGGAATTCCGCGTCCACACGCACATCCTCGGTCTCCTCATTTTCCGCGTCCGCCTTCTTCTTTGCAGCATCCGCTGTGCCCTGGGGCAGCATCTTCAGATACCCTTCGTTCAACAGCACCTTGAAGCCGGAGAAGAACCGCTCGCCCCGCACCTCGGTTACTAACTGCACCTTCTGGTATTCCGCCGCCGGATAAAAGATGGCCAGGAAACGCCGGGCAATTACCTCATAGATCTGCTCGGATACCGGATTCAGACTTCGAAGCGCTGAGAGCCCCTGCCCCGTCGGCACGATAGCGTAGTGGTCTGTAATCTGCTTATCGTTGACATAGCGGGTCTTGGCGATGCCTTTCCAGGCCGTACCATTCAGAACCTCCTGCGCGTACTCCGACAGCTTTCCGTAAGAACGTAAGCCCCCGATATTTTTATAAATTTCCTTCGCCACGGCGCCGGACAGCACGCGGGCGTCCGTTCGGGGATACGTCACCAGCTTTTTCTCATAGAGCTCCTGCACCACCCGCAGAGTTTCGTCGGGACTCAGCTTAAAACGCCGGGAGCATTCATTCTGGAGCTCTGCCAGATTAAATAAAAGCGGCGGATTTTTCTTTTCCTTTTTCCGCTCCATGGACGTAAGCACTGCCCGCACCGGCTTTTCTTCTTCCAGAAAATGAATCAGGCTCTCCGCGTCCTCCTTCTTCTTATATCCGTTTTCCTTATATAACTTATGCGGCTCGCAGTAAGTGGAGCCCGATACAGCCCGCCATTCCCCCTCAAAGCTGCGGCCATGGAGTCCGAAATCTCCCAATACCCGATAAAAAGGCGTCTTTACAAACTCCCGGATCTCCCGCTCTCTGCGCACCACCATGCCCAGCACACAGGTCATCACGCGACCCACGGAAATAACCGTATAGCGGGTATTCAGATAGTTGGAAATGGTGTCGCCGTATTTGAGGCTTAAAAGGCGGGAAAAATTGATACCCATCAGGTAATCCTCTTTGGCGCGCAGGTAAGCGGCGCTGGCCAGATTGTCGTATTCCGACAGTTCCTTTGCCTCGCGGATACCGCGTAAGATCTCTTCCTCTGTCTGAGAATCAATCCAGACCCTGCGGCGCTTTTTCCCTTTGACGCCGGCCATCTGCTCCACCAGACGGTAGATATATTCTCCCTCCCGCCCCGAGTCGGTGCAGACGTAGATGGTCTCCACGTCCGGCCGGTTCAGAAGGCCGCTTACAATGGTATACTGCTTTTTCACCGAAGGAATGACCTCATACTTGAATTCCTTCGGCAGAAACGGCAACGTGCTGAGACTCCATTTTTTCAGACGCTCGTCGTAGACCTCCGGGTAGCTCATGGTCACCAGATGACCGACACACCAGGTCACGATAGCGTCCTCACCCTCCAGATAGCCGTCCCTTCTGGCAGTCTGAAGCCCCAGCGCCCTGGCAAATTCCTGGGCCACACTGGGCTTCTCTGCGATATATAGTGATTTTGACATAAGTTCTCGCTTTCTATGTAATGTCCCCGGCTCCCCGGAAGACTATGGCTATTCTAACACATCTGCCATGAATCTGGCAATGTCTTTCGGAATGGGTGCCTCGACGTGGATGGGTTCTCCGGTGAAGGGCAGACAGAAATCCAGGCTGACGGCGTGAAGTGCAGTCCTGTTCATCCGTGTTCCGCACCCTTCCTGTGCCTTTGCCCTGCTTTCCGGCCTGGCGCTGCCGACTACTTTGCCATACAGAGAATCACCTGCCAATGAACAGCCGATGCTTTGCATATGCACCCGGATCTGATGAGTGCGGCCCGTCTTCAGGCGCAGCTCCAAAAGGGCTGTATTCATAAATTCCCATTTTTTTACAGTTTTATAGCAGGTCTTCGCGTATTTTCCATGTATGTCCCCTGTCGGACATATCTGCATCCGGGTCTTATCCGCCGGATCCGGCGCCAGCCATTTTTCAACCGTTCCCTGTTCCGGCTCCGGAATCCCGTCCGTCAGCGCCAGATAAGTCTTATGAAGCCTTCCCCGCTCCCGCTGCTGTTCCAGCCGGGCCGCCGTTGTGCGATTTTTCGCCGCCAGCACCACACCGGAAGTGTCCTTGTCCAGGCGGCCGACGATGCGGATGACACCCTCTTCCCCCTTTTCCCGTAAATAATGTACCAGGCGGTTTGCGAGCGTATCCGCCTCAAAGGTCCGTCTGCCGGAAGGGTGTACCGGGATGCCGGAAGGCTTGTTTACCACCACCACATCCATGTCCTCATACAGAATCTCCAGCGGCGCGTTGGAAGCCTTCAGATGCCCGCTCACTGCGTCCGGTTTTTCCGTCTGCACTGTCACCTGCTGCCCCTTTCGCACCTGCGCCGTCACTTTTTGCCGTTCTCCGTCCACGCAGATACCGTCCTCCAGAAACTTGGCCCGGCTGATTTCCTTCTTTGCAAGACCCATGCCTTCCCGGAGAAAATGATAGAGGGTAGAGCCGTCGTATTCTGTTGATACTGTTTTTTGAATGCAATGACGCATAATCGAAGCTGTTCCCCCTGTTCATTCCGCATATTTTCCCTGGCCGGTCTTTCTCTGTCAGGGCAGAATCACCGGCGTCCTCGTATATTCATTCGCAAGCGCTTTCCCTGTCTTCAGAGCTTTGGCCGCCTCGTAGAGATGAGCTGCCGCCACATCCTGCTCAAACAACGCCCGTTGTTCCTCTGACAATATTTTCGCCGCGTCCGCCGTCTTTACCAGAAGCGGCGAAGCGCTCTCCCACTTCACTGCCGAAAGCAGCTTCCCGGCGCTTTTTCGAAAGCCCAACGCCCGCAGGTAAACCGGATAATCCGCCTCCCGGCGCTCCTCAAGCTTCTTCTGCGAAAGCCCCAGCAAAATATGACACAGTGCCCGGGTCACACGCGTATGGGTCACCTGCCGGGTCTTTATCCGGTCTGCAAAGCTTTCTGCCGAGGTAAAGGTCAGACGGTTCTTGCAGATCCGCACGGCCAGCTCTTCTCCCACATCCTGCATAGCTGCCAGTTCTTCCTGAGAATCCGTCAGCAGCCGGTAAAAAAGCTGCGGTGAAAAATCATTCCAGGAGAGCGTTTCATTCCTTTGGAGCGCCTGTGCGAGCAGGACTGCAGATTCTTTCGGAAGCTGCGCCGCAGCCTCCAAAGGCAGGGTTTCTCTCCCGAATCCCGCCACCGCATGCCGGATGGCCGAGGCTGACGCCATCGCCGTGTCCAGGGTCAGCTCATGATATCCTGCTGCCTCCCGCCGGATGGTCAGAGGCTTCATCCTGCTGCTTTTATGAAGCAGCGCCCGCAGATATTCCACGCCGAGGATATTATTGGGAGAATCCAATATGTCAGCTTTCCGGCGGCAATCCGCGTCGTCGGCGGAACACGGCAGAATCCGCTCCGTGCTGTTCCAGTACTCCTCCGCCGCCCGGCTTCTGGCCGCCGGAAAGCTGACTCCCTGCTTCAGATAAGACCGCAAGGTCTCCCGATAGAGGGGCGGCTCCTCCTCAAAAAGTCTCGCATAACGCCAAAGGCTGTCCAAATCGCCCGTCTCGCTTCCAAAGCAAAGTGCGTCTACACAGCCCAATTCCTCCAACACCGCCACCGCTCCCCGGGCAAAGGTTTCCGCGCTGCCGGTGGCATAGGATACCGGCAGCTCCAGCACCAGATCCGCGCCGGAACAGAGTGCCATCTCCGCTCTCAGATATTTGTCTGTCAGAGCCGGACATCCCCGCTGTACGAAATCGCCGCTCATGACAATGACAGCAAAATCAGCCCCGGAAAGCTCCTTCGCTTTCCGAAGCTGATAAGCGTGTCCCTTATGAAACGGATTGTATTCTGCTATGATTCCGACCGTCTTCAAAGGTTCTTACCCTCCCACGTCTTATACAAAATCCAGACCCGCAGCGTCTTTTTCAGAGATACCATATACACCGGAAGGGAGTCGATCATGGTTCCATCGATATCAAACACCAGATGGCTGTATTTCTTCATAAACGCTCTCCTTTTCTCTTATCGAAACAGGATAAAACACGGCGCAGACATTTGCGTGCCGCGCCGTATCTCTTCTGTAAATATGTTAGTTCTTAAAGGAATGAATCGGCGCCGGAATCCGCCCCTTGCGGCTCACAAACGCGTCGCAGGAAAACTGATTGACCGGAATAATCGGCGCATAGCCAAGAAGACCTCCAAACTCTACTGTCTCGCCCACGCCTTTACCGATAACCGGAATCAGACGGACCGCTGTAGTTTTCTGGTTGATCATGCCAATGGCCATTTCGTCAGCGATGATACCGGAAATGGTACTGGCCTTGGTGTCGCCCGGAATGGCAATCATATCCAGACCTACAGAGCAGACGCAGGTCATGGCCTCCAGCTTCTCGATGGTCAGGGCGCCTGCTTTCACGGCGTCGATCATACCCTGATCCTCGCTGACCGGAATGAAAGCTCCGCTTAAACCGCCCACGTAGGAGGACGCCATGACGCCACCCTTCTTCACCTGATCATTTAACAGGGCCAGGGCTGCCGTGGTTCCCGGCGCGCCGCAGCGCTCCAGTCCGATCTCCTCCAGAATCTCCGCCACGCTGTCACCGATGGCCGGGGTCGGAGCCAGAGAAAGGTCGATGATACCGAAGGGAATGCCCAGACGTCTGGAAGCCTCCTGAGCTACCAGCTGACCCACACGGGTTACCTTGAACGCAGTTTTCTTGATGGTCTCGCAGAGCACCTCAAAGCTCTCACCGCGCACTTTACTTAACGCGTGCTTTACAACGCCCGGTCCGCTGACGCCCACATTGATGATGGCGTCTGCCTCGGTCACGCCATGGAACGCGCCCGCCATGAACGGGTTGTCGTCCGGCGCATTGCAGAATACTACCAGCTTGGCGCAGCCAAGGGAATCCTGCTCTTTGGTATACTCGGCGGTCTGTACCACCATTTCACCCATCAGACGTACCGCGTCCATATTAAGGCCCGTTTTTGTGGAGCCCACATTGATGGAGCTGCAGACACGTTCCGTCTTCGCCAGAGCCTCCGGTATGGATCGAATCAGGTTCTCCTCACCCTTGGTCATGCCCTTGGATACCAGAGCAGAATAACCGCCGATGAAGTTCACACCCACCTCTTTGGCCGCTTTATCCAGAGTCACAGCCAAAGTCACGTAATCCTCCGGCTTCTTGCAGGCCGCCTCGCCGATGGTGGCGATGGGGGTGACAGAAATTCGCTTATTTACAATGGGAATGCCGTAATCGCATTCGATTTCTTTTCCAACTTTTACCAGATTTTTGGCTACGGTTGTGATCTTATCATAAACCTTCTGATTCAGACGGTCGAGATCGGCGTCGATACAGTCCATCAGGCTGATGCCTAAGGTGATGGTACGCACATCCAGATTGTCCTGCTCAATCATCTGGTTAGTCTCTTTTACTTCGTATAAATTAATCATGAAAAGCGGCTCCTTTCCCGGTTAAATGCGGTGCATTTTGTCGAAGATTTCTTCCTGCTGGCACTTGATCACTACGCCGATCTCTTCGCCGAGGGCAGCCAGTTCACCGGTCAGCTTCTCGAAGGATTCCACTTTTCCGGTATCCACGATCATCATCATGTTGAAATAGCCCTGTACAATAGTCTGGGAAATATCCAGGATATTGACCTGATTTTCTGCAAGATAGGTACACACTTTTGCGATAATGCCGACGGTATCTTTGCCTACTACGGTGATAATGCTTCTTTTCATAATATCCTCCTTTGTGTCGTTAGACTGCTACGCATTCTGACTGTTCGTCCCGGCTCGCCACCCACATGGGGAAATCGCCCGGTTTGTATGGACTTTCATTCAGCATCAGCTCCAGCTTCACGGTCTCATAGGCCAGCTCCGCGTAATTATTTTCCTTGCTGAGATGTCCCAGGAATACGGCCTTCATGTTGTCGTGAAGCACCTGGCCCAGAAGCTTTCCGGCGGACTCGTTGGATAAGTGTCCCCGGTCGCCTGCGATGCGCTGCTTCAAATAATAGGGATACGCGCCCACCTGAAGCATATGAATGTCATGGTTCGCCTCAAGCAATAATACATCAAGATCCTTCAAATGGTCAATAGTATAATCGGTATAAACGCCAAGATCTGTGGCTACCGCCATCTTTTTTTCCCCACAGGCCACCCGGTAAGCCACCGGCTCCGCCGCATCATGGGAGATGCGGAAGGGGGAAATGGTCAGATCCCCGAGGATGAAATCCTCATCCGCATGAATTTCGCGGAACAACTCTCCGTCAATCTTACCCAGGTTTGTCATGGCCTTTACGGCCTCCGCGGTGCCCGGCGTGGTGTAAATCGGTACGCCGTATTTGCGGGACAGAACGCCCAGACCCTTAATGTGGTCGGAATGCTCATGGGTCAGCAGAATGCCGTCCAGATCCTTTCCGGTCAGCTCCAGGTTATTGAGTCCCGCCTCCACCCGTTTTCCGCTAATGCCTGCGTCAATCAGAATATGGTGTTCTTCCGAACCTATGTAAATACAGTTGCCGCTGCTGCCGCTGGCGATGCTGCATAGTCTCATGTTACTTTCTTGCTCCTTTTTATCCTTCTGTCATGTATCACGATTCTGTCCGGATAACCTTGTACGATTATCGGAATGTCCCGGATTCCTGATGCGTTGTGTGAATTCCAAGTTTTCCCAGCAGTATATCCACCCGCTCATAAACAGCCTCTTTCGTGCTGTTGTTGTCGATCACCTGTGCGCAGTGGGTCCGGAATTCCGCGTCCGTACACTGTTTCCGGAAAATGGCATCTATTTTCTCGTCCGAATAGCCTCTGGACTCCTTAAGTCTCGCCCTTCGAATCTCCGGTTCTGTATAGATATACCAGAATTCTTCGCAGAGCTCCTCATAATGATCCTCGATAAGCAATGCTGCCTCTACTACAAAGAGCGCGCACGCACCCTGCTGCCGTTCCTTCTCGATCTCCCGGCGGATCCAGTTTTTGATGGCCGGATGCATCAGCTCATTCTGCCAATCCAGTTCCTTTTTATCCGCAAACACAATCTTTGCCACGGCGGCCCGGTCAAGCTGTCCGTCCGGGGTGAGTACACGCTCCCCGAAATGCGCCCGAATCTTCTCAAAGCACTCCATGCCAGGCTCCATCAGAAGGTGGCCCACCTCGTCGGCTTCCACCACCCGTACGCCTGAAATGGCCGTCAGGTACTTCAAAATCGCGCTTTTTCCGGCTCCCACTCCGCCTGTAATTCCGATTACTCTCATCTTAATGCGCCTCGTACCAGTTTTTTCCCTGCTTCATATCGATTTCCAGCGGAACAGAAAGCTCTGCCGCACCTTCCATCTCCTCGGACAGGATCTGTTCCACCGCGTCCAGCTCTTCCGTAGAAGCCTCGAGCAGAAGCTCGTCGTGTACCTGCAAAAGCAGGCGGGACTTTAAGCCCTCGGCTTTCAGCCGCTGGTCCACGCGAATCATGGCGATCTTAATGATATCCGCCGCCGTTCCCTGAATCGGCGCGTTCATGGCCACCCGCTCGCCAAAGGAGCGCTGCATGAAGTTCGAGGACTTCAGCTCCGGCATGGGGCGTCTGCGGCCGAACATAGTCCGGGCATAGCCTTTTTCTTTGGCCTCCGTCACACAGGAATCCAGGAATTCCTTAATCTTCGGATAGGTCTCAAAATATTTCTGAATATACTCCTGGGCCTCTTTCCGGGCGATACTCAAATCCTGAGACAGGCCGAAGGAGCTGATGCCATATACGATACCAAAGTTGACAGCCTTGGCATTTCTTCGCTGGAGATCCGTCACCTCGTCGAAGGGAATGTGGAACACCTGGGACGCAGTCAGCCGGTGGATGTCCTGGGCCTCCCGGTAGGCGTGAATCAGATTTTCATCGCCGGACATATGGGCCAGCACTCGCAGCTCAATCTGGGAATAATCCGCATCCACCAGCACACAGCCATCTTTCGGGATAAAGACCTTGCGAATCTGCCGTCCCAGCTCCATGCGAATCGGGATGTTCTGCAGATTCGGCTCCACGCTGCTTAAGCGGCCTGTGGCCGTGATGGTCTGCTGGAAGGTGGTGTGAATCCGCTCATCCGGGCCGATGTAAGCCGTCAGACCGTCCGCATAGGTGGATTTGAGCTTTGTAAGCTGCCGGTATTCCAGAATGTCCGCCACAAACGGACACTCCGGGGCTAACTTCTCCAGCACTTCAGCGGAAGTGGAATAGCCGGTCTTGGTCTTTTTGCCGCCCTTCAGTCCCATCTTGTCAAATAAAATAACGCCCAGCTGCTTGGGAGAATTGATATTGAAGGTCTCCCCGGCCTCCTTATAGATCCGGGTCTCCAGCTCGCCGATACGGACAGCCAGCTCGTCGCCGTAGCTCTTCAGAGCCTGCGCGTCCACCCGGACGCCCTCCTGCTCCATGCCAAAAAGAGTCCAGACCAGCGGCATTTCCATGGTCCGGTACAGATCTTCCATGCCTGTCTCCTGTAAATGCGCCAGTAACACCGGCATGGACTGATATAAAACGTAGGAAGAGTAGCCGCCGTAGATACGGAAGGCCCCGGTCTTTTCTTCCAGCACTTTCGTTAGTTTATCCTTACCAAATAGTTCTGCATAGGAGGGAATCGTAAGGCCCGCATACTCCCTGGCCAGCTCCTCATAGGCATAGCTGTCCTTCAAAGGATTCAGCAGATAGGCCGCGATCTCCGCGTCCAGAAAAGCACCCTGCTGCTCTTTGTCCACATTTACACCATGGGCTGCCAGGCGCTTTAACTCTTCTTTTAATTTCAGGGTTGCGATCTCCGGTACCTTCGCGAAGATCTCACCCAGACGGCCCAGCAGCCAGTCTGCGGTCACAAAACCCGCCACCGGAATCACGTATGTCTCTTTCTCCGACAGGGTCAGGGAAAGAGACAGTATTTCATCCCCCTCCCGGTGAATGGCAAAGGCCAGACGGAGCGCGGCTGCCGCCTTATTCAGCACCTGATCCGCCTCGCCGAAGTCCTCGATCATCCGGAAGGTTTTCTCGATCTTATCATTGGCCGGGGCGTCCACCTGAAAACGGGACAGCATATTTTTGAACTCCAGCCGCTTGATCAGGGCGTAGGCTTCCTGGGTGTAGATGTTGCCCAGCTTCGCCATGTCCCAGTCGTAATCATAATCGCAGTCGATGTTGATGGTGGCCAGCGCCTTGCTCATGACCGCCATGTCATAATGCTCCTGCAGCGCATTTTTCGCCCGATTGGGCTTGATCTCCTCCACATGGGCGTAGGCGTTTTCGATATTGCCGTACTGAACGATCAGATTCGTGGCGGTCTTCTCGCCGATGCCCGGAACGCCGGGGATATTGTCGGCAGAATCGCCCATCAGGGCCTTCAGCTCGATGATCTGAAGCGGGGTCACCTGATACCGGTCAATGACGTCCTGCGTGTTATAATTCTCGGTCTCAGTCACACCTCCTTTCGTCTTTGGCAGGCGGATGCGAATATGCTCGGTGGCCAGCTGCAGAAGATCCCGGTCGCCGGACAGTACCGTCACCTCCATGCCCAGGGCCTCGCTTCGTTTCGCCACGGTTCCCAGGAGATCGTCCGCCTCCAGACCGGCCTTTTCCATGGTCGCGATGCCCATGGCGTGCAGCACGTCTTTCAGCACCGGCACCTGCTCATGAAGCTCCGCCGGCATGGGTTTTCTGGTGCCCTTATAGGCGTCGTACATCTGATGCCGGAAGGTAGGCGCCTTCACATCGAAGGCCACCGTCAGATAATCGGGCTTTTCCTCCTCCAGCACCTTAAATAATGTATTCAGAAATCCGTAAATGGCATTGGTGTGAAGTCCTTCCGAATTGGTCAGATCAGTTACGCCGTAAAAGGTGCGGTTGATGATGCTGTGTCCGTCCACCAGCAGTATTTTTTCACTCATAGTTTTACTATCTCCATCACGATAATTGCCACAAGAGCCGCCATAGCCAGCACCTGTGATACCACATAATACACGTTCAGGAGCACCCGTCCCCGCACCCGCTGCTCTGACGCGTGCAGTGCCTCCTGTAGAAGATTGTGCATATCCCGGCCTTCATTTTCCCCATCCAGCTGGGACAGGCCCGCGTAAATGGTGTAATAGATCTCCAGCTCCTCATAGCAGCTCTTGCATGCGTTGATATGCTCCAGAAACGGCCCCAGCTGCTTGTCCGTCAGCTCGTCGTTGATATAGGGCATAATCATCTGTTCCACTTCTTTGCAGGTCATAAGCGGGGCCTCCTTTCGCAATATACGTTCTTTCATAAAACAAAGCCGCGGACTGCATAAAGTTCCACGGCTCGCAGATCAGATTTTATTATAGCACAGATGGCTGGGATTATACAAGGTATCGGGAAGAAATCCCTGCGGGTTCAAATCCCGCTGCCGGATTTTTCCCTGATTTTCATGCGAAAAAAGCTCTGTAAAACCATTCGTAGGTCTTACAGAGCTTTTTCTGAGCCTGCCGGCAGCGGGACTTGAACCCGCACATGGTCACCCACAACAGATTTTGAGTCTGCCTCGTCTGCCATTCCGACATGCCGGCATGTGCTGTATCAGCAACTAACTTATTATAGCACAGGTTTACGTCAAGCGCAAGCCCTAACTTCCACTCTTCCGCAATTTTTCCAACAGCTTCTCGAAATATTCCGGCAGGGGAGCTTCAAATTCCATGTATTCGCCGGTGGTCGGATGAATGAAGCCCAGCACCATGGCATGCAGGGTCTGACCCTCCAGCTTAAAGGGGGATTTGGCGCGGCCATAAATTTCATCTCCCAGCAGCGGATGTCCCAGGCTCGCCATATGGACGCGGATCTGATGGGTCCGGCCTGTCTCCAGCCGGCACTCGATATAGGTGTAGTTGCCAAAACGCTCCAGAACCCGATAATGGGTCACGGCACGCTTGCCGCCACTACGGACGATGGCCATCTTCTTGCGGTCCTGGGGATGACGGCCAAGGGGCGCGTCCACGGTGCCCTCGTCCTCCTTCAGATTGCCGCAGACAATAGCGCGATATTTTCTTGTGATGCTGTGTTCCTTCAGCTGCTCTGCCAGGGCATTATGCGCTCGGTCGTTTTTGCAGACGATCAGAACGCCCGTGGTATCCTTGTCAATGCGATGGACGATACCTGGCCGCAGCACGCCGTTGATGCCGGACAGATCGCCCCTGCAATGGTACATGAGCGCATTGACCAGCGTCCCTGTATAGTGTCCCGCCGCCGGATGCACCACCATATCTTTCGGCTTATTAATGAGAATCACGTCGGAATCCTCATAGAGAATATCCAGCGGAATATCCTCCGGCAGAATTTCCGGCTCCTCCGGCTCCGGAATGGTAAGCGCAATCAAAGCGCCGGCCGCTGTCTTCGTGCTGGCCTTGACCGGTTTTCCATTCATTTGCACGCTGCCATCCTTCAGAAGCTTCTGCAGATAAGAGCGGGTAATATCCGGCAATTGTTCTGCCAGATACTTATCAATCCGAACACCTGCGTCCTCCGGACTCACCGTAAGCCGCTGTAATTCATTTTCATTCATGCTTCTTTTTCAGGCTTAAAAAGCCCAGCTCCTCATCCTTGTATACAAAGAGAATCAACACGGCCAGTAAAATCGCGCCCGCAGTCACATAACAGTCGGCCACGTTGAAAATCGGAAAATCAATCAGTTTGAAATACAGGAAATCCACCACATAGCTCTGAGCCATCCGATCAATCAGATTGCCCACCGCACCTGCGCCAAGCAGGACACCTACCACGCGCAGCGGCAGATATTTCTTATCCTCCGGCATACGATTGTAATAAAAGGCCAGCACCACCAGCACCAGGACGGTACAGAGCAGGAAAATAAGCTTCTGTCCCTGGAGAATCCCAAAAGCGGCACCCCGGTTTTCCAGGTAGTGCAGTTCAAATACGCCATCCCAGATCACGAAAGGCTTCTGATTCATCAGATATTTCACTGCCAGCAGCTTCGTCCACTGATCCAGGGCAACGAGAAGCACTGCCGTCACAATGCCAATCAGATTATATTTCGTCTTTTTATTCATGTCTTTCTTCCCCTATACGATTGCCTCGCCCAAAATCCACCGAATCGCCTCCAGAAGCTCCTCATCTGTCAGCGTCCGATCCACAAAGGCGTCTCCGATATGCCGCAGCAGCACAAATTTGATACTGCCTGCGTCCATCTTTTTATCCGATTTGGTCGCCTTTAAAATCTCCCCGGCAGAAAGTCCATCCGTCCGCACCGGAAGACCGAATTCTTTCAGACCTTCACAGATATAGACCAAATCTTTCTCGGAAATCAATCCCTGCTTCCAGGACAGATATGAGGCCGCCGCTGTTCCAATGGCCACACATTCCCCATGGGACATGCTGAAATTCTTCAGCTTTTCCACCGCATGTCCGATGGTATGGCCAAAATTCAGGAGCGCGCGTTCGCCCTGCTCAGTAGGATCCTGTTCCACCACCGCACGCTTTACCTTGCAGCTCTCCTCAATCATCGGAAGCAGAAAATCCATATCGTGCTCCCGGATAGCCCGCTGGTTTTCCAGCAGCCACTGAAAATACTCCCCATTCTTAATCAGGCCATGCTTCAGAATCTCTCCCATACCGGAAGCAAACTGCCGCTCCGGAAGGGTCTTAAGCACCGCCGGGTTGATGTATACCAGCCTCGGCATATGGAACGCGCCGACCATATTTTTATAGCTGTCGAAGTCCACACCGGTCTTGCCGCCGATGCTGCTGTCCACCTGGGATAACAGGGTTGTGGGAATCTGGATAAAGCCGATGCCGCGCAAATATGTCGCCGCAGTGAAGCCAGTCAGATCGCCTGTTACGCCACCGCCCAGCGCTACCAGCATATCCTTGCGGTCATAATGCTTCTCGATCAGATAGGCGTAGACCTGGCGCACCGTATCCAGTGTTTTATACTCCTCGCCCGATGGAATCGTGTAGAGCTCCACAGTATCTGTCACCTTCAAAAGCTCAGCCCGCACCGCTTCCCCATAAAGCTCTCCGGCCTTCGCGTCCGCCACGATACAGAGCTTCCGACCTTCCACTCCCAGGGTCTTTACCTGCTCGCCAAGCTTCGTAAAATCCGCTTTCAGAATAATATTATAACAGAACTTCCCATCCTTTCGAACCGGAAGCACACGCATATTTTCGTCCATATCGATGTCCTCCATCTTCTGTCTCTCAGATATATCTCCACAGGGTCACATACTCCCGGCCTTTCTTTGACTGGCCTCCCGTTCCCTGAAACCGGAACCGTCCCATGCCCCGCACGGACACCAGATCACCTTCTTTGGGTTCATAGCCGTTAGATGTGACTAATTTACCGTTTACAAAGACCTTGCCGCCCTCGATGAGTCCGGTCAGGCTGCTGCGGGAAGCATTAAACGCCAGCGCCAGCAGCTTGTCAAGCCTTACCGACGCCACCGTACCGCCCACCTCTTTGTATTTAGGCTCATAGTGAAAGTCTTCCGCTTCCACCTGCTCCACATAGACGCTTGTGTGCCGGATCCGGGTCAGATTTTCCCGGATAAAATCCGCCATCCGTTCCAGGCAGAACAGATAAGCCGCGTCGTCCTCTACGAGAATATCCCCCAGGCATGTTCGTTCCAGCCCCAGATTCAAAATTGCTCCCAGATAATCCCGATGATTTAAGCTTTCCGCAAACTTCACGTTCAACGGTGTGATTTTCAGGCAGCAAATCGGATAATCAGCATAAAAGACAGGAGCCTCAGGACGAAATACCGCTATCTGACGCTCCGCCAATTCATAGCCGCCGAAACTCTCCATCTTCAGATAGGAGAACTCCGGACGCAGGCTCTGAAAAATATTCAGTTCATTTAGATTCAGAAAGTCGGAAAATACAACAATCCCGCGCTGATAGGCCGTACGGGCCAAATCCCGGAAATGCTTTTCCAGCTGTTGTTCTTCTCTTGTCATCATTACTTATTATACACAGACGGAAGATCCAGGGAACCGCTTAAAATATCCTGCAGATCACCGGAGATATCCACATTCTTCGGCGTAACCAGGAAAATGTAACCGGACACCTTCTGCAGATGACCGCCAATGGCATAGCAGCCGCCGGAGGTAAAATCAATAATCCTCTGAGCCACATCCACATCCAGTCCCTCAAAATTCAGGACTACGGTGCGGTTGCTGAGCAGGGTATCCATAACCTCCAGAGAATCCTCGTAGCTGGTCGGCTTAATCACACAGACCTCCATGCCGTTACCACTTCTTCTCTGGGCCTGTCGAATCGGAGTTACCTTGGCAGATTTTGCGGAAGCAGCATCCTCCGGAAAATCATCCTCTGCGTCCTCGTCCTTCTTTTTCTTAAAAATGCTTTTCTTAGGCTTATCGTCGTAGTCGTCCTCGTAGTCGTAATCATCCTCATAATCGTCGTACTCGTCGTCACCGCCGAGCTTCATGACATCCAGAAATTTATCGATTACACTCATACCGCTGTCTCCAATCTATTCTTTTTAGATATTGTAATTTCTTTCTCCGAAAATGCCTGTCCCCACGCGCACCATGGTAGCGCCTTCTTCGATAGCTACCTGATAATCGCCGGTCATGCCCATGGACAAGACATCCATAGATACATTATCAATATTTTTGTTCTTGATGTCAACAGATAATTGCTTTAATCTGGAAAAATGTACCCGGTTCTCCTCCGGATCTTCCACATAGGGCGCTATGGTCATCAGCCCTTTTATCTGAATGGACGGAAGCTTGGCGATTTCACGCACCAGACCTTCCGTTTCCTCCAAAGTGACACCGAACTTGCTCTCCTCGCCGGCTACATTGACTTCGATAAGCACCGGAACCGTGACACCTTTCTTCACGCCCTCTTCGCTGATGGTCTCTGCCAGCCGCATAGAATCCACGGAATGAATCAGGCAGGCTTTATCCACCACATATTTGACCTTATTGCGCTGCAGATGGCCGATCAGGTGCCAGTGAATATCTTTCGGCAGCACCTCGTATTTGTCCACAAGCTCCTGTACCTTATTTTCCCCGAAATCCCGTGTGCCGCCCGGAAGCAGTTCCTCAATCATCGACACGGGCTTGGTCTTGCTGACCGCAATCAGGGTCACCTCATCCCGGGAACGTCCTGCGCGCGCACATGCCTCGCATATATGCTTCTCTACCTCTGCAAGATTTTCCACTACCATACTCATATTTTGCTCCTCCTGGTATCTCCTAATAAATTACCTGATCCTCCGTGACAGTCGCCGCGTTCAGCACTATCCGATCGTACACGGACAGTCCGAAGCTGGTTCCCTCTTTCACAATACTGTACTCCTCATTTTCGTAGAGAACCTCCACCCGGCGGAAAATCGTGTAACCCTTGTTAATATTATAGACGCCTGTAAGCTTCGCGGTCTGCCCCACCTGATAAGTTTCCGACGAATCTGTCTTCACCAGCAAATCTCCACTCACAAGCTTCTTCTTGGAAGTGCTGAAGCTCTCCTCTTCCGGATCCACATAGGCATTTTCTTCATCCTGATAGTAAATCGTACAATTCACAAACTGCGCAGTCACTGCGCCGTCCTCTCCGGTCACCTGTTTCATGAAGCCGGTGTCATTTTCCACCTTAGTCAGATAAGCTGCAGGAATCACATAGAAATCCTTCTCCGTAATGGCCGTCTTCGGAATTTTCAGACCCGAAGTCTCGTCGCGCAGCACCTCAAAGCTCAGATATCTCTCATTTGCGTAGCGCACCATGGAATTTACAAAAGAAAGCACGCCATAGGCCTGTCCGTCCCGATATTCCACAGTCACAGAAGGCCACACCGCCTCCCCGTCCTTATCAAACTGTATCTGTATGTAGGTGGTTCCCTGTGTTACCGTACCGTCCTCCGCAGTCCGCTGATTGGCCTGCATCTTATCCAGGATATAGCTTTCCATCTCTGCGTCCAGCGGAAATACCAGCTTCCAGTTTTCGTCCGTCACCAGCTTATAGGCCGGATCCCCGGAACTGACCAGTTCATTGGTCCGCAGATTCTGCCGCTGATATTTTGTCTCGTCAAACCAGTCCGCATTCAAATCATCGAGGCTGGCATCCTCATAGCCGTCTATATAATACTCCACCACTCCGGCCGTGGCCGCGTTGTACCGCGTGAACAGGGCGCTGTTGTCATCCGCAGCGCTGTCCAGCTTGTCAATCATATTCTGGTTGACAAGCTCCAGAATCGTGCTGTCTACATTCGTTTTAAAATTGTATACACTGTCAAATTCCATATCAGAAAAACTGCTCATATAAGTGCTGATTTGCGTACGAAGCTCTGCGTAATCCTCTTCACCCAAACTGATGTCTCCCGCGTTTTCCTGCAAAATATCCGCCATTTTGCCGCTCTCATCCAACGTATAAACCGTCGAGAGGACCGACACCTTCTCACTTTCCGACGCATAATAATTGATATAACCTGTCTTTTCCGTAGAATATACCTGCTCCGTCCGCAGGGCAATACCCGTATAGCGGTAATCCGTCGCAAGATTTCCCTCTATGACCTCATACCCGGAGATATGCGTCGAAGTAAAATACATATAAATACAAATAATCAGATAGATGGCAATAAACCCGAAGAAGACAACACCCACATTCAGGGTCCGCCCCATTCTGACTACCTTTTTTTTCTTTTTCCCGGTTTTTGCCACCAGTCAATTTCCTCCATACTTAACGAGAGGACGCCCTGAAAACAGGGCATCCTCTTATGTATTGTGCAGAAATAAAATCATTTAACTAACAGGAAATGATAACCTGCTCTTTCGCAAATTCAGGAAGCTGGTTCTCTTCAACGGAAATGCTCAGACAGAAGTTTACCTTGAACTGCTCGCTGATGGCGTTCAGCTGAGTCAGCGCGTCTGTCAGATCCTCTCCCTCCAGATGGGCGATTTTCAGAAAGCTGTCCAGATACATCTGCTCCAGGTCGTAATCCTGTGAAATAATACCACAGATAAAACCGATGAACTCATCACAGTTCTTAAGCGGATAATCAGCTACATTGATAAGACGAACCTTGTTGTCAAGTTCATGCATATGCTTGGTATTCTTATCCAGGTATACGATGTTGCCTGACGCTGTCTTAATCTGGTTGTTTACTCTGTCCAGCAAATGCTTTGTCTTTCCGTCTCCCTTACTTCCTACAATTAACTGCACCATAGCCGTGTCCTCCTTGGTTTTCCCATTTTTCTTTTAAAGGCTGTTCGATCCTTTTTTAGATAATAACAGTATAGTCGATCTGCCCTAAAAACACAACTATTATTTACTTTTTTTCCGACTAATTATACAATCTAGTTATATAATTCTCTCCATTCCATATCGCCACGGTCCAGAGCCTTGATCAGAAGCTCCGCGGTAGCCAGATTGGTAGCCAGCGGAATGTTATACATATCGCAGAGCTTTACCACGTTATTCACATCCGGCTCATGCTGCTTGGGATTCAGCGGGTCCCGCAGAAAGATCACCAAATCCATCTGGTTATGCTCAATCTGTGCCGCAAGCTGCTGCTGTCCGCCCAGATGGCCCGCCAGATACCGGTGTACATTCAGATTCGTAACCTCCACAATCAGTCTGCCGGTGGTACCCGTCGCATAGAGTTCATGCTTACTGAGAATTCCTCTGTATGCAATACAGAAATTCTGCATCAGTTTTTTCTTTGCATCATGTGCGATTAATCCAATGTTCATAGGAACACCCCCAAAGTTAGTATTTTTTCGGCTGCAAGCCGACATTTAACACAAATCCTATGGCCATAAACAGCGTCAAAAGCGACGTCAGTCCATAGCTCACAAAGGGCAGCGGGATTCCCGTATTCGGAAAAATCCCCGTTGCGACGCAGATGTTGACAAAACTCTGAAACCCGATATAGCCAGCCACTCCGCAACAGATCAGCGTACCCGAAAAATCTCGCGATTTCTTACCAATCCAGATACATTCTATCACAATTAACGCCAATAGTAAAATAATTGTTGCACAGCCGATAAATCCAAGCTCCTCCCCGGCCACCGCAAAGATAAAATCCGTCTGGGGCTCAGCAATGAAACTGCCGTTCTTTACGGAAGAAACCAGATTATTGTTCAGCCCCTTCCCCACCAGCTGGCCGGAACCGATGGCCATGATGGAATTCTGCTGCTGATAGGCGTTATCCGCGTACTGGGTCGGATTCAGCCAGGCCATAATTCGAAGCCAGGCGTAATGGTCGAGAAGCTTCTGATCCGGCTGCATAATCAGGCTGATGAAAATCACCGCTGCCGGGATTCCCACCGCCAGCGCTCCGCCGATGAGCTTGTAACTTAAGCCCGAGATAAAAAGCAGGATAGCAAAGGTCATGCAGATGGAAATGGTCGTGGACAGATCCGGCTGGCTCTTAATCAGAGCCGCGGGCACCGCAAAGAGCGCCGCCATCAATCCCAGCACCTTCCAGGTATTCAGATTTTCTCTGTACTTTTCCAGCATTTTCGCGAAAAACAGAATCAGTAAAAGCTTGGACAGCTCTGAGGGCTGAAAACGGAAACCGCCTATCTTCAGCCACCGAACCGCTCCATTGGCGTCATCGCCCAAGGGCGTCTTTACCAAAAGTAAAAGCACCAGGTTAAAGGCATATATCAGCCAGTAAAACTTCAAAACCCAGGTGTAATCAATCAATGAGACTACAATCATGGCCACGGTTCCCAGAAATAGTCCCAGAATCTGCTGACTCTGTACGGATTTTTCCGCGCTTCCGATAACCAGGATTCCGATAATACTGATCGCATACACATAACACACAAGTCTGAATCTGTAATCCCTCAATCGATACTGTTTTAACATAATACTCCTCTTATACCTGAGATTATCCCTACCGCAGCTGATCCTTGTGCTTCAGATCCTTAATCGGAATATTGGCGCACAGGGCCGGCACATGGCCGTTCTGCCCGTCGGATTCGGTCTGGGTAATCTGGATGTCCAGATTTTCACAGTCGATCTCCATATATTTTGAGATAACCTTGATAATATCGTTCTTAATCAGTTCCATTACTTCAGGGGAACAGTTTGCCCGGTCAGAGATCAAAAGCAGCTTGAGTCTGTCTTTGGCCACGTCTCCTGAACTCTTTTTCCGGAAAAAATCCATCAATGCCATTTTCCTTCTCCCCCTTTACTTATTTAAACAGCTTGGACAGCTTTGCGAAGAATCCGTTGTTTACATCCAGATTCATAAGCGGCACATCCTCACCCATGATACGCTTACAGATGTTCATATAAGCGGTTCCGGCCAGAGAAGAATCGCCGGCCAGCGGCTCGCCCTGGTTGGTAGCCACTACGATGCTCTCGTCGTCCGGTACGGCTCCGATGAGATCGATGGCCAGGATATCAATAACGTCCTCAATGGACATCATATCGCCGCGCTTTACCATATCCATGCGCAGACGATTCACGATCAGATTGATCTTGTGGATGTCATTGGCTTCCAGAAGACCGATGATGCGGTCCGCGTCGCGGATAGCGGAAACCTCCGGCGTAGTCACGATAAGCGCCCGGTCCGCTGCGGCGATGGCGTTCTTAAAGCCCTGCTCAATACCTGCGGGGCAGTCCAGCAGTATGTAGTCAAACTCAGGCTTAAGCTCCTCGATAAGCTTCTTCATCTGTTCCGGATTCACTGCTGTCTTATCCCGTGTCTGCGCAGAAGGAAGCAGACAGAGATTGTTATACCGCTTATCCTTAATGAGTGCCTGCTTCATACGGCAGTTACCCTCTACCACGTCTACCAGATTGTATACAATTCGGTTTTCCAGTCCCATAACCACATCCAGATTCCGCAGTCCGATATCTGTATCGATCATTACCACACTTTTACCCAGCTTCGCAAGTCCCGTTCCAATATTCGCGGTGGATGTGGTTTTACCCACGCCGCCCTTCCCGGATGTAATTACAATTACTTCACTCATACCTTTTTCCTCCAAGCTTTTATAATTTAATATCATTTAATACATCTTTTGTAATGGGTTCTATATAAATGTTCCCATCTTCCACAAAGGCAATCTTCGGCGTGTCATCTGCTTTCTTCTTCCGTACCGCCGCGCCGTCGGAGCTGCGGGCTATCACATCGCCAATCCGAATCTGCATGGGATCCATGGAAAGAGCCGCCACAAAGGCTGCTTCATTACCGGCTGCACCCACAAACACATTGCCCTTCAGAGTTCCAAGTACGATTACATTTCCCTTGGATACCACCCGGGCTCCCGGATTGACGTCTCCCAGAATAATGATGCTGGTTTCTGATTCCAGTACCTGGCCGGAACGTAAGGTTCCTTTATAGAAACGCCCATCCTGCAGATTGGTCAGGTCATGCTCCGACGGGCTTGCAGCTGCCCCTGCCACCTGATCCACCGCCTGCTTCATATGCTGCTCGGTCACCTGATTTTCATCCACCAGGCAGACCACCTGAATCTGGCAACTCTTTCCTATGACATCCGCCAGTTCCTGTTCCTCCGCCATGCTTAAAGTTCTTCCCTGAAAGCACAGGGCCATCTGGGCGTTTCCAAAAAATTTGGCGGAAGCGCTGAATTTCTCAGCTACTTCTTTCTTTATGGTCTCCCAGTCAGGCTTCTCATCCAGAATGACAATCAGCCCGTACCGGTTACTTTTGATGATAACTGATTGATTCGACATCACTTTCACTCCTAATCCCCGATTGTCTGTCCGCTGGAACCGCTGGCAGTTCCGCTTAAGATATCTTCCTCATCCGCAAGGTTAAAGTAATATTTGAACACATCCGCGCCCACCTCCGCACAGTTTGCGGATGTATAACCGTTAGCGATACGGACGGCAATGGCAATTTCCGGCGACTCGTAAGGCGCGAAGCCTACAAATAACGCATGGTTCGGATGGCTCTTACTCTGCTGCGCCGTACCGGTCTTACCCGCCACATTGAGTCCCAGATCACTCAAAGCACTCAAAGATTTGGTGTTCTCAGCCACCAGGCGCATACCCTGCTGCACTGCATTCCAGCTGCTGTCCGCAATCTGTACCTGATTGTGCAGCTTTGGCTGATACTCCTCGATCAGCGTACCATCTGTCTCTGTCAGTTTATCAAGGAGCGTCAGGTCATAGCAATTTCCCCGGTTCGCCAATGTTGCCACATAGCGGGCGATATGGGAAAGGGAATAGCTGTTGGTACCCTGTCCGATGGCGGAACGTACCGCGTCCTTATCAGAAATCCGCGGCTCGTACTCGGAAAGCTCCAGACCGGATTTATCTCCCAGCCCAAACATTCTGGCATATTTTTCCAGTGCCGTCAGACCTTTGTCCACATTGTATCCTCCGGCGCTCCGACCGCCTGCCAGACGGTAGCCCACCTCATAGAAGAACACATTACAGGAATCACGAATAGCCGTAGTCACTGTCTCATTGCCGTGATGTCCGCCATACTGGTTAAAAATCCAGCAGGTGGGCGACGGCGTAATCTCCGTAAATACGCCGGACGCATAAATCGTTGTTGAGGGGGTAATCACGCCCTCTTCCAGACCCGCAATCGCTGTAATCGGCTTGAACGTAGAACCGGGCGCCAGATTTTCCTGGGTCACACGGTTGACAAAGGGTGATGACAGGTCTTTTCGCAGGTTGTTGTAATAATCGGAATCCATCACATTGGTCAGACGGTTGTTATCATAGCTGGGATACGTGACACAGGCCAGAGTCTGACCGGTCTTCACATCCACAATCACAATGCCGCCGCTGCAGGGCTCCAAAGCCAGCTGAGCCGGCGTGATCTCCAGATTCCGAATCTTGTCCAACATGAATGTGTAGGAACTGAGCGCTCCGGAATTCAGCCTGGATACGGTATCCTCATCATATTCTAACACATTCTGGTCGTATAATAAAAGGCAAATTTCTCTGCCTGAGAGCTGATCGTCCAACAACATATACTTGTACAGCATTTTCCCGAATTCCGCGTCATCCATCAGAGCGTCTCGGATATATTGCAGTACTGACTGATAGATCTCCGCCGAGTCCAGATAAGGATTATCACCGGAAATCTTCGTTACGTCAATCCAGTTTTTGGAAATTGCGTACTGCAGATATTCCCGGAGACTGATGGTCTCGTCGGTGGTCCAGGCGATATAGGTGGCATCCGAAGTATCCACAGCATCCTTCATCAGCACCTGATTATCTCCCATCAGCACATTGGCCACGATATAACTCATATAATTTTTCATCTCTTTGGAGAGGTTCTGATAAGCCGCCGCGTTTTGTGAATTCAGCTCCGCAATCAGGCTGTCCACCGTATTCCGCAACTTCACCTGGAAACGGCTGTATACGCTCTTTTCCAGATCCGTGGCGTCGTCCGCGTTAAAATGAGTCGTATCAATAATATAATTGTTGATCAACGCATAGTATACATCGTAGATCGGAATCATAATCTTGGCAGCGCTGGCATTGGGACCCGGATTGTACTCCTTGGTATTCTGAATCTTGGAAATCAAAATACCGGCCAGCTTCTGCTCCAGAATATTGTAGCAGGCCATCTGCAGGTTCTTGTCAATGGTCAGATAGACGTCATTGCCCGGAACCGCGTCCTTCTGTTCGGCCACCTCCAGAATCCGGCCCACGCTGTCCACGTACATCTTTTCGTAGCCCTTGGTTCCCTGAAGCTCTGTCTCCATATACTGCTCGATACCTGATTTTCCCACGATATCGTTGAGCTCATAGTCGGGGTTCTCCTCCTGCAGGCTGTCCAGCTCATCCTGGGACGCCTTTCCGATATAACCGATGATCGGCGCGAAATATTCACTGTCCGGATAGACTCTCCGGCTGCTCTCCTCGATCTCCGCGCCCTGCAGCTCGCTCTGATTTTCCAAAACTGCCGCTACGGTCTCCTCGGATACATCCGTAGCCACAGTGGTCGCCACGTAACGCTTATAGTTATTAGCGGAGATGCCAAACCGGATGGTCGCGATCTGCAGCTGCTCCTCAGGCGTATATCCTGCTACGGAAATGCCGTATTTCTGCTGTTCCTCTTCCGTATAGGAGCTGCGGATATCATATTTTTTCTCACCACACATATACGCCATCAGCTCGTCTGCAGTGGCAAGCTCCTGCTTGGGCTCCAGCTCGCTGATCTTATTCTTGCCATATACGTCCGCTTTTAAACGGAGAAGGGAATTTCCTTCCAGGGAATATTCATAATGTCCGTTGTTGTATACAATCCCCAAATCGCTGACAACGCTGTCCCCGTTCTTCTCAATCAGCTGAATCAGCCGATAGATGGTATCATTGAGTTTGGGATTCTTGGTTTTGCTGGCATAGGTGCCATTATCCTGGATGGTTACCGAATAGGACAGCTCGCTGTAGGCCAGCACTTCTCCATTCCGGTCGTAAATTTTTCCCCTGGTACTGGCCACCGACACCTCGCGCTCGGTCTTCAGGGAAAAGGATTCCTGATAGTCACCGCCCTTTACAATCTGCAGAAAAAACACCCGTTGCAAAAGAATGCCAAACAGGACCACGAAAGCCACGCCCAGTACAAAGATACGTGATTTTATTAAATTATTTAAGGCTTCTTTGATTTCGTCCAACAATCGTTTCTAACTCCTCTGTCTTATTGTCCGTCTGTCCCCGCCTCATTGTTATCGTTATAAGGGATCACGGGAGAAATGATTTTGCTCTCCCCCTCCTCTTTTTCCTTCTTCTCCAGCCAGTGATTCAGCGACCGGATCACCCGGTAGAACACAATGGTCACCACGACGGTATACACCAGCTCTGGAAGAATAATGTGCGCAAAATAGAATCCGAACTGGAACCGGCTCCGCAAAAGGAACAGGAAAAAATAGACGCTCAGTCCATACACCAGCTCTGACAGCGCTATCCAGACCATGGGAAGCTTGATATCCTCATCGTAGAACATCCGATGAAACAGGCCGCTTCCGTATCCCAGGAACATGTACAGAAGACTGTAAAAGCCAAACAGCTGACCGAAGAAAATGTCTGTCAGCAGTCCGGAAAAGAAACCTACTGCCATGCCCTCCTTTTCTCCCCGCATGAACCCTAAGGAGGATGTCACAATCAGCAGCAGATTCGGCACAATTCCGGCCAGGGACAGTGTCTGGAATACGGTACACTGCAGGATAAAGCATACGATAATCAGAAGAGCTTCTATGATTTTACGTCTCATCCTTTTCACTCCTGTCCTATTCTTCCTCGGTCTGCTTCATATCGGTGATGACAAGCACCGAATGCAGATGTTCGAAATCCACAGCCGGAGTCAGTGTACCGGAACGGGTCAGGTTATTGGAATCCAAACTCAGTTCATTGATATAGCCGATCAGCAGTCCCGCGTGGTACTTGTCGCTTACATGGGAAGTCACCACCGTGTCACCGATGCTGGCCTTTCCTTCCGTATCCCGCAGCTGGTAAAGCTGAATCAGGCCGGACTCCATCAACTGCAAATCTCCCTTTACAAAGCAGAGATCGGAGGTGGAAAGCACCTGGGCGCTGACCTCGCTCATATCGTCGATGATGGAGCGCACCTGCGCCCAGTTGTCACCCACCTTGGTAATAATACCAACCAAGCCGCTGCCTGCGATGACGTTCATATCTGCCGCCAGACCGTCCTTGCTGCCCTTGTCAATGACAAAGGTGTTGAACCAGTTACCGGAGTCGCTGGCAATGATGTTGGCCGCCACCTTGTTATACTCTCCATAGGTCTGATCCAGATTATAGAGATCCTCCAGTTCCTGCAGCCGGTACTGATTCTGCATCAGCTGGCTGTTCTGAAGGGTCAGCTCATCCACCTGCTCCTGCAAAGCCTTATTCTCCGCCTGAGCGTCCGCCAGATCCTGCAGGCTGTTACCTTTATCTCTGGCCCAGCCGCCCACACTGTTGATGCCCCTCTCAAAGGGCACGAAGATATAGCCGGTGATACGGCCCAGCGTGCTGCCCGCGAAACCGGTGGCGTAAGACGCGTACATCATTCCGATACAAAGAATCGCCAGCACCGCAAATATGTACTTTGGCGGTACTGTAAAATGATTTTTCTTCTTCATACTTCACCTGATATTACTTAGTTATAGTTCTGCTCTTTGGTCACGAAGGTCAGGCTCTTGAACTCCTTCTCCTTGATCACTCGCTCAAGCCCCCTGGCCACGCACTCCTCCGGCTTCTCCACCAGATTCACCTTGATATTGGTGGCGTCCGCGATGAGCTTGTCCAGACCCTTTAAGTTGGCCACGCCGCCGGTCAGGAAGATACCGTTGCGGATGATATCCACACCAAGCTCGGGCGGGGTTCTCTCCAGAATCACTTTGATGGCATCCACGATAGACTTCAGATTCTCCGCAATGGCATTTGCCACGAAGTCCGCGGTAATCTCCAGAAGGGCCGGAAGTCCCAGAGCCATATTGCGGCCACAGATTTCCCGCTTGGATGTAGTGTCGCCCGGCTGATAACCCAGCTCATTTTTCAGAATCTCGGCAGTTTTATTACCGATGAAATAACCATACTCCCGGCGGATGGCATTGGCGATGGCCTCGTCGATCTTATTGCCGCCGTTCTTAATCAGCTTGCTGGTTACGGTTCCGCCCAGAGACAGGATGGAAATCTCCGTGGTATCCGCTCCCACATCTACGATCATGATACCCTGGGACTGCGTCACATCCAGACCCAGACCCAAACCTGCCGCCACCGGCTTGTCAATCATCTGGATATTCTTGGACTTGAGGCCTGTTCCCTGAATCAGCGTGCTGAACACACGATCCTGCACATCGGTAGGCAGCGCAACCACAAACTCCGCGCCCTTTAAATTGCCCTTGGTATGGGTCTCCAGAAAAGCCTTCAGAAACTCCTGCATATAGGTAATGCTGGCTACGGTTCCGAAGGACATGGGGTAAAGCACCTCGATATTGGACGGCGCCTTCTCATGCATTTCGAAGGCCTCGTCGCCGTAGGCAATCATTCCCTTCTTCTCCTCGATAGCCACCATATTCTTTTCGCAGTAAATGGTATCGCTCTCCTTACTGTAGATCTTGATGCTGCTTGTACCAAAGTCGCATCCAAAACTCTGTGCAGACATGTCTTTCTCCTCACTTTCTTCTAAACTCTTATTCTTCAGATAGTATTCCCCGCTCCTGAAAGGAGCTATAACAATGATCACCTATAATAATATGATCCAAAAGCTGGATACCCAGCATTTCTCCTGTTTTGTAAATGCGGCGCGTCATCCGGATATCCTCAGGGCTTGGAGCCGCATCGCCGCTGGGATGATTGTGTACCAGCACCATGCGCACCGCCCGGCATTCCAGCGCCTCCATGAAAATCTCTCTAGGGGAAACCAGCGACGCGTTAACCGTCCCCTGGAACATGAGCTTTTCTTTCAGAAGTTTATTTCTGGTATTCAGAAAAAGCACATGCAGCTGTTCCTGCTCCGCGTAACGCAGCTCCTCCATGAAATAATCCGCAATCGTCTCCGGTGTGTCAAAGGCAAGACGTTCAGCCGCTTTCGCTTTTGCCATCCGGGCCGCCAGCTCCGCCACACATTTCAGCTGCACGGCCTTCACCTGTCCGATACCCCGGACGTCCATCAGACGCTCCATGGAAATCCGATTCAGGCCCTTCAGGCCTTCGCAGCCCGGCAGGCTTAAGATCCTTCCCGCCAGCTGACAGGCATTTTCCCCCCGGGTGCCCGTCCGCATAACCACGGCCAGCAATTCCGCGTCGGAAAGAGCAGCTGCTCCGGCTTTCACACATTTTTCATAAGGACGTTCTTCCTTATATAATTCTTTCATGGTTGTTGTACTCATATTCGTTCCTTTCTGCTCTCCAGGCAGCGGATAACGACAGAACAACCATTTTCTGAAACCGGTGCTTTACAGCTTCCGGTATATAATAATCGCGATCACCACGCCCAGGATGCTGGCAATCGAGATATGGATGGTCAGGCCGAAGGTCAGAATCAACAGCCCCAAATCCAGCACAATCGGATTCTCCAGACCGAAGCTCTGTCCGTAATTCAACCAGCTAAGGCCTGATACATTGGCTGTCAGCATGCCGATAAAGCCTCCCAATACGATGCCGGAAAGCAGCATAATCAGCAGCACCCAGCCGTTCTTTGATCTCATAAACTCCCTCCGTCTTTTGTCTATATATCACATTTTATCATAGCACAAAGGCTTTCTCTTGTATACAAAAAAAATCCTAAAGTTCTCTTAAGTTGTCGCCAGGTTCTGACAGAATCTTCCTGCAATCGCCTCGGCGGTTTTCACGCCGTCCATGGCCGCGGAAGTGATCCCGCCCGCGTAGCCCGCGCCCTCGCCGCAGGGATAAAGTCCCCGCACCGCGCTCTCCTGGCCGTCGTCTCTGAGGATACGCACCGGTGACGAGGTCCGGCTCTCCACGCCGGACAGCACCGCGTCCGCCCGGGCAAAGCCCGGAATCAGATGCTCCGATCCCACGATACCCTCTTCCAGGGCCGCCGACAACTCCGCCGGGAAGATGCCGCGCACATCGCCGAAAGTCCAGGCTCCCTTGATACAGGGCTCAATTTCTCCCAGATTTTTACTTATCACATGCTGTCGGAAATCACCCAGCAGCTGCACCGGCACCCGGCCGCCGCCTGCCCGGTATGCCGCCCGCTCCAGCTTCCGCTGGAACTCCACGCCGGACAACAGATCGCTGCCGCCGAAATCTTCCGGACGCACGGTCACAATCATGGCGCTGTTGGCGTTACGGCTGTCTCTGGCCTGGTAACTCATGCCGTTGACCGCAAGGCCGCCCTCCTCCGAGGAAGCGTTGACCACGTACCCGCCAGGGCACATGCAAAAAGAATAGACGCCCCGGCCGCCGCCGACTTTACGGGTCACCTTGTAGGCAGCTGTGGGCAGTCCCTTCGGATACCCCTCGCCATACTGGCTCACATTGATCATTTCCTGGGGATGCTCAATCCGCACGCCAACCGCAAAGGCTTTCCGTTCCATGGGGACGGCCCTGCTTTTCAGCATGGCAAAGGTATCCCGGGCGCTGTGGCCGATGGCCAGCACCAGCACCTCCGCCTCCAGATAATCCGCTTCCTGTTCCGGTTCGCTGCTGCGCTTTGTATACACGCCGCGGACCTGACCGTCCCGGATGTCGATGTCCGTGAGCTGTGTACCGAAGCGCACCTCTCCACCGAGGTTTTCAATCTCTTTTCGGATATGCTCCACCACGCCAATCAACACATCTGTGCCCAGGTGAGGCTTATTCCAGTAGAGAATCTCCTCAGGCGCGCCGGCCTCTACAAAGGTCTTAAGGACCAGACGACCCCGGCCCGCCGGATCCTTCACCAGCGTATTCAGCTTGCCGTCGGAAAATGTGCCCGCACCGCCCTCGCCGAACTGCACATTGGAATTCGGTACGAGCGTGCCGCCGTTCCAGAAGTGATCCACGGTCTCTTTCCGCTTTCTGGCGGTCTCGCCCCGCTCCAGCAGGATAGGCCGATAACCTGCCCGGGCCAGCATCAGGCCACAGAACAGGCCCGCCGGGCCGGTTCCCACGATGACCGGGCGGTGTTCCAGCATCTCATTTCCGGGCTCCGGAAAATGGTACCTCTTTTTCTCTGTCTTTGATACATTTCGGTTGTGAAGCTTTTTCAAAAGCTTTTCCTCGCCCTTCAGCTTCACATCCACCGTATATACATAACAAATTGGTTTCTTTCTCGCGTCGATGGATTTCTTCTGAATGGTCAGCTTCTCGATCTTCTCGGAAGCCACCTTCAGTTCCCGGGCCGCCGCCTGCAGAAGCGCCGACTCGCCATGCTCCACCGGAAGTTTGATTTGACTGATTCGAATCATAGGGTTTTCTCCTCTCCGGCTGTCGCCGCGCTCATTCCCGCCAGCCAGCCGCTGCTCCAGGCCCACTGGAGATTGTAGCCGCCGCAGGCTCCGTCCACGTCCAGAAGCTCCCCCGCCAGATAAAGGCCCGGCACCTTTCGGGATTCCATGGTGTCCGGATTCACTTCCCGCGTGTCTGCGCCGCCGGAGCAGACCTGAGCCTGGGTGAAATCGCCGCTTCCTGTGATTTCTGTCTCAAACTGCGTCACAGTACGCGTCAGCTTCGCAAATTCTGCATCCGTCCAGTCTCCTGCCTTTTTCCCGCTCTTTCCCAGACCGCTGCGTTCCAGCACGCAAGCGCTCGTTTTAGCCGGAAAAAGGCCGGTCAGGAACTGTTCGCCGGTCTTATAAGGATTTTTTTCTGCTCTGTCCTTTAAAAATGTGAGAAACTGTGCTTCGTCAAACATGGGCATCAGGTTCAGCACTGCCCGCACCTTTTTTCCTGCATCCAGCGCCCGCACTGCATAGCGGCTCACCTGAAAGACCGGAATACCGGAAATTCCGTTTTTTGTAAACTGCACCTCACCCTGATCGGAAGCCAGCAGCCTTTCCTCTGTATAGAGCTCCACTCTTGCGTCCATCCGGACACCTGCCAGCTTTTCATAAAATTTTTCTTTACATCGAAGCTGTACCAGCGCCGGGAGCGGTTTGATGATTCGGTGCCCCAAACTCTCCGCCAATCTGTAACCGCCGCCGTCGGATCCGGTCTCCGGAGCCGCCTTGGATCCACAGGTCAAAATCACTGCGTCCGCCGGATAGTTCCAGCCTTCTGTCTGCACCTGAAAGCTATTTTCCTCCCGGGTAATAGCCTGTGCTTCTGTATTCAGCGCCAGCTTTACGCCCCGATGCTCCGCCTCCAGACGCAGCACCTCCGCCACGGAAGCTGCCTGATCGCTGTAGGGATAGAGATAGCCGTTTCGATTTTTTGTAAATATTCCAAATTCTGTAAATTTTTTCAGGGTATCCTGCATGCCGGCCCGGGACAGAACCTGCGCCGCAAAATCCGGCTCCGCGCTCCGGTAATGGTCCGGACTCTGATCCCGGTTGGTCAGATTGCAGCGGCCATTGCCGGTAACCAGTATTTTCTTTCCCACCTGCTTATTTTTTTCCAACAACGTCACCTTAACGCCCTGCTTTGCCGCCGCAATGGCCGCCATGAGCCCGGCGGCTCCGCCGCCCACTACCACTACCTTTTTCATCCGTTTCTCCTTATAACTGTACCAGACCGGCGTCCACCATTTTCTGCAGGGACATGAGAATGCCTAGCTTCGCATGGGGCCAGGTCAGTCCGCCCTGGAAATATACCGCATAGGGCGGTTTGATGGGACCGTCCGCGGAAAGCTCGATGGATGAGCCCTGTACAAAGGCTCCGGCTGCCATGATGACGTCGCTGTCATAGCCCGGCATCGCCCAGGGCTCCGGCGTTACATAGCTGTCCACCGGCGCCGCAGCCTGAATGCCCTGACAGAAGGCGATGACGCCCTCGGGTTTTCCAAAGGTTACGGCCTGAATAATATCATGCCGGCTCTCGATGCTGTCCGGCACTACCGCAAAGCCCAGTTTTTCATAGATATTGGCTGCGAAAATCGCGCCCTTTAAGGCTGCCGCCGTAACCGTCGGAGCCAGGAAAAATCCCTGATAAAAGCTGGTCATAACGCCCAGGGACGCGCCCACCTCCCTGCCGAGGCCCGGAGAAGTCAGACGGTATGCCGCGTTTTCCACATACTGTTCTTTTCCCACGATATAACCGCCGATGGGAGCCAGGCCGCCGCCCGGGTTCTTGATGAGAGAGCCTACGCAGAGATCCGCGCCTACATCCGTGGGCTCGATCCGTTCTACAAACTCGCCATAGCAGTTGTCCACCATGCAGATCACATCCGGCTTTCTTTCTTTTATAAACGCAATCAACTCGCCGATCCGCTGTACAGAAAGGGTCGGACGGGTCTGATAGCCCTTGGAACGCTGGATGGTCACCAGCTTTGTACGCTCATTTAAGGCTGCCTCAATGGCCGGATAATCGAAGCTTCCGTCCTCCTTTAAGTCCACCTGACGGTAGGTCACGCCATATTCGGCCAGGGAACCGTTGGACGGACGGATACCGATGACCTCCTCCAGGGTATCGTAGGGCTTGCCCACCGGAGAAAGGAGCTCGTCGCCGGGACGCAGGTTTCCGGACAGGGCTACTGCCAGAGCGTGCGTACCGCAGGCGATCTGAGGGCGCACCAGGGCCGCCTCTGCGTGAAACGCCGCAGCGTAAACTTCCTCCAGCTTATCTCTTCCCAGATCGTTATAGCCATAGCCGCTGGTAGCTGCGAAGCAGGCCGCCTCCACACGGTTTTTCTGCATGGCCCCCACAACCTTAAGCTGATTATATTCAGCAGTCTCATCGATCCGGTCAAAGCGTTCTTTTAAGCCCTTTTCTATCTCCTGTCCAAATGCGTATACGGCCGGGCTGATGCCCAGTTCCCGGTACATGTTCTCTGTCTGTGTCATTTCATAATTCCTCTTTCTTTTATTATTTTCAGCATAAATGCAAGAATTTTCTCATCATCGTACGCGAATTCCGGTTTTTCCACCCAGATCACATCCCGCTCCCGCCGGAACCAGGTGAGCTGGCGCTTGGCAAAATGCCTGGTATCCCGTTTCAGGACGCGCACGGCCTCCTCCAGTGGTATTTCCCCGTCAAGATAGTCCAGGATTTCTTTGTAACCCAGCCCCTGCATGGAGACCATGCCGCGCCTGCAGCCTTCGTTTTTAAGGCTCTCCACTTCTTTCACCAGGCCGTCCTTTATCATTTCGTCTACCCGTCGGTCGATGCGCCCGTAAAGGCTCGCGCGATCGTCATTCAGGACGAAGTAGGCGAAGTTGTAGGGTGATTCCTTTTCCCGCTGCTCCTCATTATGTTCAGAGATACGCTCGCCGGTCGTTTCATAATATTCCAAGGCGCGGATAACCCGCTTTACGTTGTTGGCATGGATTTCTTCCGCAGCTTTTGGATCCACCTGGGCCAGTCGGGCGTGGAAGGCTTCCGGGCCTTCCTCTGCGGCCAGGGCCTCCAGGTTCGCGCGAAGCTCCGCATTTCCCTCATTTTCGGTAAAATCAATATCGTAGAGCAGCGCCTGGATATAGAAACCGGTGCCACCGGTCAGGATGGGGATGTGACCCCGGGACCAGATGTCTTCCATGGCGGCTTTTGCCAGTTTCTGGAAAAGAACCACATGAAAATCTTCCTCCGGTTCCAGAACATCGATCAAATGATGGGGGACGCCCTGCATCTCCTCCGGGCGGATCTTGGCGGATCCGATATCCATGCGGCGGTAAACCTGCATAGAGTCGGCGGAAATGATTTCGCCGTTTACGGCTTTCGCCAGGGCAATGGATAGCTTTGTTTTTCCGACGGCGGTGGGACCGGTCAGGATAATCAGGGGCTTTTTCACGATGGACGTCCTCCTCTCTTAATTGCAATCTGTTTTATTCTAATATGAATTGTTCGGATTTTCAACTGGGTTTTGTGGTAAAAATACAGGCGGGGGAGAAATTTTTTCTCCCCCGCCCTCACGTTTTGACAAAGACGCTTTGGTCAGAGATGTTTTTATTTTACCCCTGCGTGAAGCGGGACAGGAACTGTCGCGTACGCTCTTCGCGGGTATGCTCAAAGACCTCTTCGGGCGTGCCTTTTTCCAGGATGCGACCGTCGTCCATGAAGATAACCTGGCTGGCCACGTCGCGGGCGAAGGCCATTTCATGGGTAACGATAATCATCGTGGTTTTCTGATCCGCCAGTTCTTTGATGACTCTCAGGACCTCGCCGGTAAGCTCCGGGTCGAGGGCTGACGTCGGTTCATCAAAGCAGAGGATGTCCGGCTTCAAAGCCAGGGCGCGGGCAATGGCCACACGCTGGCATTGGCCGCCGGAAAGCTGGTGGGGATAGTTGTTCATTCTGTCCGCCAGTCCCATCTGGGTCAGGAGATTTTTGGCCTCGGCCTCGATCTCTGCGTGAATTTCTTTTTTACGGGCTTTGTAGTCCGGCTGTTCTTTGGCCAGCAGCTCTTTGGCCAACATAACGTTGCCCAGGGCCGTGTACTGCGGGAACAGATTGAAAGACTGGAAGACCAGTCCGAAGTGCAGTCTCTTTTTACGGATCTCAGATTCCTGACGGGTCTGTGGATCTGCGGCGTCGAACAGGGTCTCGCCGTTTACACGGATGACGCCTGTGTCCGGGTGCTCCAGGAAGTTCAGGCAGCGGAGAAATGTGGTCTTACCGCTTCCGGAGGATCCGATGATGGATACTACATCGCCTTTTTCCAGGGTAAAGCTGATATCTTTTAAAACCTCTGTTTTGTCAAAGGTTTTGCTTACATGTTCTACTTCCAGTATTGCCATTCTTTTTACATCCTCCTTATCTGAAATAATCCAGTTTCCGCTCCAGACGCTCCAGAAGGACCGTCAGAACACCGTTGAATATCAGATAGTAGACGGCTGTGAAGAACAGCGGCCAGATCTCACCCGCGATTCCCTGGGAGCCCTTCATGAAAGCCTGTCCGGCCCAGATAATCTCCTGCAGGGCGATGATACGCGCCAGGGAAGTATCCTTTACCAGGGTGATGATCTCATTGGACATGGGCGGTACGATGCGCTTGATCATCTGCATCAGCTTAACCTTGAAGAAAATCTGGGTCTTGGTCATACCAAGCACCAGACCGGCTTCTTCCTGCCCGGCAGGAACGCTCTGAATGCCGCCGCGATAGATTTCGGAAAAATAGCAGGCATAATTGAGGACGAAGGACAGGGACGCGGCCAGGAACCGACCGGTCTCTCCACCGCCCCAGATCTGCTTATGCAATACCAGTCCCGGGAAATAAAAGATGATTAAAAGCTGGATCATAAGCGGCGTACCGCGTATGATCCAGACGATGAATTTGGATAACATACTCAAGGGGCGGAATTTTGACATGGACCCGAAAGCTATCACCAGTCCTAAGGGTACCGCTCCTATCAATGTGATGAAAAATAATCTCAGTGTCTGCAGAAAGCCGCTGTTCAATGCTCCCAGAACAATCGGCATCTGTTCTATGATTCGTTCCATTTTACTTCTCTTTTGCTTTTATTTTTATTACTCCTGTACCAGAGCAGCCTGTACGCCGTACTTCTCTGCGCACGCCTTCATGCTTCCATCTGCTGTGGCGTTTGCGAAGAACTCGTCCAGAACGGCTGCCAGGTCAGAACCCTTACGGAAGCCAACGCCGTATTTCTCACTGTTCAGGGCTACGGTATAAGTCAAATCCGCATAGCTGGTTCCCTCGCCAATCATGGCCGCTGCCATCAGGGAGTCGATAACTGCCGCGTCGGATGTGCCGGATGCCACTTCAAGCAGGGCGTCGGACTGTGCCTTCACCGGTGTGTAATTAAGTCCAAGGGCGCTGACCTCTGCCTCTCCGGCGCTGCCAGCCTCTACCGCGAAGCTTAAATCCTTCAGGCTGTCGGTATCCTGATACTTATCCGCTGCGTCCTTCGGTACTACGACTACCTGCGCGTTATTCAGGTATGCGCCGGTGCACTCCATGGAGCTTGTGACCTCGTCAGTCAGGGTCATTCCGTTCCATACACAGTCGATGCTCTTGCCGTCCAGCTCCAGGACCTTATTATCCCAGTCAATCTCTACGAACTCCACGTCTACGCCCAGGCTCTCCGCGAAGGCCTTTGCCATATCTGCGTCAAAGCCGACCCAGTCGCCATTGTCATCTTTATAATCCATGGGCTCGAAATCGGTGATGCCGACTACCAGAGTCCCCTTGTCTACCACATACGCCATATCGCTGTCTGCGGAAGCTGTATCAGCCTCTGCCGCGTCATCCGCGCTGTCCTCAGCCGCGTCCTGGGCGTCGGTATTGGTTACTACTTCTTCTTTGCCGGAAGATCCGCAGCCTGCCAGCATGGAAGCTGCCATTACTCCACATAAAAATACGCTTAATACTTTCTTTTTCATAATCTGTCCTCCCACTGCCGACTCTGCGGCTGATTCGTTACCGTTTTCTTTCATTCTCTACCATTCAATCACTGTACAACAATAAAGTGACGGTACCATTGAATTTTAACATCTGGTTTCTGGTCTGTCAACCCGAACTTTACGCATAGCGGGTATTTTTTTCATATTCCCGCTCCAGCTCATAGATTTTCTCCGCCAGATGTTCCGGCTGTTCCAGATGCTCCTCTGCCTCGGACAGAAGCCGTTCATAGTCCTCCATATATTCTGAGAGCTGTTCTCCATGAATATTCTGAAGCTCCATGGCCTGTTCAAAATCTTCGTCGGACAGTCCCAGCCGCATGGCAAAGACATACTCCTTCAGAACCTCCGGATCCTTCTGGTACTGCCAGGATGTGCGAAATGCCCGTGCAGCCCTTCCAAACTGAAACAAACGGCTGTAGCAGACGCCCAGATTGTTCCAGACATGGGCGTAAAACTCCACACCCAGCCGATCGCTCTGCCGGATGTCCAGAATCTTTTCATATTCATAAATGGACGCCAGATAATTACCATTGATGAAATATTCGTCGGCCCGGAGCTTCAGCCGTTCCTGCTCCTGGTAAGTGTTCAGCACCTTCATCCTGGAAGAAAGCTCCGTCAGCTCCTCCCGGGTATAATAGTCGACGCTCCGAAGGATGGTCAGAACCATATTCTGGATGCTGCTTCCTGCCTCGGCTCCCTTTTTCAGCTTCTCCGCCAAATCCGGATTGTGGGCCTCCGTCCGAAGCCATTCCCAGAGGCGTTTCCCCAGCATCTGACGATCGGCCAGATAGACATTTTCGTACAGGAAAAACGCCAGCTCCTCCATGGAATACAGGCGGATACCCATGCTCTCTATGTAATAGGGCGTCTTTACCGGTTCATCCCGGCAAATCATCACTGCTCCCATACCCGCGCGCCTCCTTCCTGACTCAAATCAATCGTTTCGTTCCAGACCATATCGGAAGAGGGAAACAGCTCGCCAAAGCCCAGATCCCGCACCTCTATCCGAAGCTTTTCCACGCCTTCGAATTCCACAAAAATCCGAAGCCTGGTGGTCCTGGAAGGCCGTTCCGGAATGCCGGTAAGCTCCAGGCTTTCCTTCAGCGTCATATTTCCCTGCATGGGCTTTAAGATAAATTCCAGCACCGGTTCATCCAGAAGCAGGGCCTCACACTGCGCCTTGGCCTCATACCAGCTGGTTCCCGCGTTCAGCAGGGTATAGAGGCTGTCTTTTCCCGTTCCCGGTGTGCGGATACCCACATTGTAGGGAATTTTATCTTCACCCAGGAACACGTAGCTACGCTCCTCCGGATTCTTCAGTTCTTCCATGGCCCGGTAACAGGCCCCCTTGGCAAATAAGTTATTGCCCGCAAAGACGCGTTTCCCGGCACTGCAGAGAATCTTCAGGCTTTCTTCATACCATTTTCCATCGAAGCCCTCTCCCACCAGAAAAACAGAAGACACCGGACGGCCTCCGAAAATATCCCGGGCAATGCCGGACAGCGCCAGATCCTTCTCCCCATTGGTATAATTCCCCAAGCCGGTCTGCCATTTTTCTTCTTTTTCCGCCCGGGCCATGGCCGGAATCGTCCTGCCGTTCACATTGAGCACAGCGCTCCTAAGTTCTCCTCCCTCGCAGGTAAAGAGAACGGACTGATGCCGCCAGATTTCCCGGGGCTGATGCAGCACATAAGCACAGAAGCTCTCCTCACGGGACTGAACGAAAATCCGGCTCTCCGGAATGCCAATCATCTGCATGGCCGCCCGCCGAAGCTCCGCCGCTGTCTGCTCATCCGCCTGTTCCACACAGAATACCACGGCAACCGCCTCGTGAATCTTACCGTAGGGCTTCAGAAGCCGCATGGCCTTTTTCAGAAAAGCCTCCGTGGTTTCTGTGGGGATTCTGTATTTCTCCGTTCCGGGTTCCACAGCCACCGAGACGGGTTCTTTTGATTTTTCATTCCAGCAGCAGATCTGCGAATACTCTTTTCCCAGATCAAACCCTATTACAAAGGTTCCCACTGTCTGCTACCTCCTTGTCCGAACAAATGTCAGTCTATTTTAACGAAAACATGGTTTCCACCAGAAATTTCTTTTTCCCGTAGGTCCCATACTGCCGCCGAAGTTCCGGCATGTCGTGCTCGGACAGGGCACGGGCCATTTCGTAAATGGAAGCATATTTGGTGCCGGTCACAAGCGGCTCTTCACCGCCTTCCACGAAGCTGTGATCCGGCGTAGCGTGCTCGCCCTCTTCGTCCTCCTCCGTCACAAACCAGGTAAGCCGGTCATCGTAGAACAGGGTAAATTCCTTCACAAAAAGTCCCGGCTCCACCGGATACAGCCGCTCCGCCACATAATTGCAGTTTTTCATCCGGGGCGACTCGATAACGTAATGCAGAATCACCTTATGCTCCGGATTAGCCCGGTATTCCACGAAGGTCTTATCCTCCAGAAGCTCCGAGCGCCCAAGCCGGGCCAAAAGTGGTTTCATAAAAGAAAACCGCATTTTCTTCTGAATACAGAGCTTCGTCATCCGCTCGGCCCGTATCTCCTCGCTTTCAGTCAGCTTCCGCCTGCCGGACAGATATCGCAGATACGCCAGTTCGCAGACCGGCGCCAGACCGGCTTCCCAGGCAATGGCCTGCGCGAGCTGCCCATAAATTCCTTCCGGCACTTTCTCATCCCGTACAAAATCCTGCCAGCTCATCCATGTGAGATAAGCCCGCGCCACCAGACCGTCGCCGCCCAGAGCCCGGTAATCCTCAAAGATTCCATAAGCCTCTTCTTTCACCTGTCCGGTAAACAGCATCTGGCCGAGAATACGTTCTTCCAGATCAAAGACATCCAGTTCAAACTCATGCGCCTCATTCCAGACTTCCTCCATGATGACCACAGAGCCATAATAGTAACCGGAAAGATATTCCAGGATTCCTTCGTTGTATTTGTGTTCCCGGAAAATATGCAGACAGAGCTTCAAAAGGAAGGCATCCTCCTCATATTCCAGCTCCCGCATTTTCCAGACCGCCAGCTTCAGCAAGAGCTTTACCCGCACCATGGAATAATCGTAAGCGCGGATCGTATCCCATGCTTCCCCGTACATGCCGCGCAAAATCAGGATTTCCACATAACGTGCCCGGTCCTTCGGCGTCATCCGGGTTGTCTCGGTCACAAAGAATTCCTGATCCAGATCGTCCAGATCCTGGTTTGCGTAATAGAACTGCAGGATCTCCTGGCGCACATCTTCTTTGTAATGAGCCGTAAAGCCTTCAATCTTTAATACCCGCTTATAATTTTCCACATTTTCTCTGGTAATCACATGACTTCTGGACATACCGTCGCAGAGGTAGAGATATAAGCCTCTGTGATATCGGAGCAGTTCCCGACATTTATCCACGTAACGGCGCTCGTTCATAAGACGGGTCAGTGTGTAGGGGACGCTGCTGGTATAACAGCTGCCCTGTTCATCTACCAGCACAATCACCGCCCCCGGCGTATAGATGGGAATCAGTGCTTCCCCGTGGCTCAAAGGCACGGTAATCTTCTGCTGCAGCTGCTCATAGAGCACCTGCACCTGTCGGATCCGTCTGTCATCGCAGCGGAAACGGCGCAGGAACATAATATCTGACAACGCCTCGGCAAAATCAATGGTCAGAAGCTCTTCCACCAGAAAACGTTCGTATATGACAGCCATATTTTCGCTGAGTCTGCGCTCCAGAAGCTGATCCAGCATAAAGGCCTCAATCCGATCCCGGTAGCGCCTGTAAAGCTCGCCGTCCTCCGGCTGGAAACGTATCACATTGGCGTAAAGCAGCGCCTTCTGAGCATTATTCAGCGTATTCTCCATGAGAAAATAGAGCAGCAGATTCCGGGGAAATGCCTCCGCAAAGGTTCCGGGAACCGACATCATAAAGTACTCATAAAGATTGGTGATTTTCAGCTCCAGTTCCACGCCGCGCCGGTACCAGGAAAAGCTTTCTTCGTCGGTGCTGCCGTTTTTAATCAGAATCGAGCAGATCGCTGACAGAAGTTCACTGCCGCCATACCGCTCATAGGCCTCTTTTACCCGGGCAAAGCCCTGAGCCTCGGGCCGTCTGCCCCGCCTGATCTGATCAGCCAGTTCCAGCGCCTCTCCCGGCGTCAGTTCCTTTTTTTCCGTATCCTCGATGATTTTCACATCCAGTACTTCTTCCGGCTGTTCCGATCGCTTTTCCTCCGGCAGCGGTTCAATCGGATCGGCGGAAATAAAGTAAGCGTAGCCCTCTTCCTTTGGCTCCTCATGGGGCGCTACCCGCACCGTATACGGAAGCAGGTACTCTCCGGCCTCGGCTACGATACAAAATTCGCCCTCAATCTCCTCGCCGCCCCAGAGGCCCTGCCCGTCAAAGCTGTAACCGATGCGCGCCGTCCGGGCAGAAAAGCTGGGATGCTCCACCTGCATCCGCCAGGAGGAAGCATAGACGATGCCTTTGATCTGCCGATCCGCGGTCACGGTAAAACTGCCCTCCGCCTTTTCCCCCGGCCTGCAATTCAGAGTGATCAAAGATTCGGACAGACTCATCTTCGGCTTTTCGTATTCTATCTTTCCTGCTGCGATTCGTTCCAGCTTCGCCCGCATAGATATTCGCTCCTTCCGCCGCCTGCGCGGCTTTCCAAGTTTTGATTGCATTTTTCTAAAATCCAGTTATAATCAGTATAGCATTATTTGTCAGAAAGCACAAGGAAAGAGGAATTCGAAATGATTAAGCATAAAGACCATTTTCATGGAAGTGATCTGGAGAAGATTGAAGAAGTTTACGGCATCAAAAAGGAAGATATCACCAGTTTCAGCGCCAATGTGAATCCGCTCGGCATCTCTCCGAAGCTGCGTTCCTCGCTGATTGATCATATTGACGCGATTACCTCTTATCCGGATCGGGAGTATACATCCTTACGCCGCCGGATTGGAGCTTATGTGGGCGCCCCCGCTGAGAGTATTCTGGTGGGAAATGGCTCCACAGAGCTGATTTCGCTGTTTATCCAGATGGAGCATCCGAAAAAGGCGCTGATTCTGGGACCCACTTATTCCGAATACGAACGGGAGATTTCCCTGGGCGGCGGTACGTCTCTTTATTTTCCACTTAAAGAGGAAGACGATTTTGTTCTGCATCCGGAAGCCTTCAGGGCGGCGCTCAATGAGAGTATTGATCTGCTGGTAATCTGCAATCCCAACAATCCCACTTCTACGGCGATTTCCCAGGATTCCATGCGGAAGATTCTGGATGAGTGTAAGCGGTATGACATCTTTGTGATGGTGGATGAGACTTATGTGGAGTTCGCGCCGGACGCGGCGGCGGTGGATTCGATTCCGCTGACTCATTTTTACAATAATCTGGTGGTACTGCGGGGTGTATCCAAGTTTTTCGCTTCACCGGGACTCAGACTTGGGTATGCGGTCACGGGGAATGCGGATCTATTGAAGTATATCAATACCCATAAGAATCCCTGGACCATTAACAGTCTGGCGGCGGTGGCCGGGGAGCTGATGTTCTCGGATGAAGAGTATATCCGTAAGACACGGGAGCTGATTCATCGTGAACGGACACGGTGTTATGAGGAAATGAAGGGCTGGGGTACGGTGAAGGTGTATAAGCCTACAGCGAATTTTATGCTGGTGAAGATCCTCAAGGAGGGCGTGGACGCGGATGTGCTGTTTGAGCATGCCATTAAGCGGGGACTTATGATTCGGAATTGCTCGACGTTTCCGTTTTTGGATGAGAGGTTTTTCCGGTTTTGCTTTATGAGTCCGGAGAAGAATACGGAATTATTAAACTGTCTGCGTGAGTTGCTTTAAAACGGACGAAAAAGAACGGGCGGGGGAAATTCTTCTGGTGTGTTCGGACGTTTCACGGACAGGCGTCTGTCTGGCTCGGACTTGTTAAGTCCGCTCCAGTCAGACACCAGTGCGCGAAAAGCCGGACACACGCTTAGAAGAGTTTCCCCCGCCCGTTCTTTTTCTGTCTTTGGATTAATTGCCGAAGTATTTGGTGTAGATGGTCATGAAGTTGGGGGCGGCTTCGCCGCTGTAGTCGGCAAAGTGGACTTTGTTCCACTTCTGCCGGTTGAATTCGGATGGGGTGTCGGCCATCAAAGTTTCGTAGGCTTCTGTGAATTCTTCGTCGCGGCGTTTTTCTACCATGGTAATTTTGTTGGCTTCGGTGGCGTCGCGGTCGAAGTTGTTGACGCATTTCAGGATATAGTAGCCGTCGGTGGTTTCGATGACGTTGCTTATCTGATCGTTTTCCAGGGAGAAGGCTGCTTCTTCGTAGGCTGCTTCTTTTTCACCACGGCCTAAGGTTACGGTGGTCTGGCTGTCTCTATTATAAGCGGCGGCTACGGTACCGAAATCTTTGCCTTCGTCCAGGCGGGCTTTGACGCTTTCGGCGTTGTCCAGACTGTCCAGGCGGATCTGCTGGATGGTGATGATACGTGCTTCGTCGTCGCTGACTTCCGTGTTCACGTCTTTGGTGATCTCGGTGTAGACTTTTTTCGATAATACATGGGCGGCGTAGAGGTCTTCTACGTCGCTTTTTTCGACTTTCATATATTTTTTCTGTTCATCGGTCAGAGCGCTGTAATATTCTTCGGCTGCCTGGCTGATTTTTTCTTTTTCAGCATCGCTTAAGGTGACATTGTTTTCTTTAGCCAGCAGGGTTACTGCTTTGACAGAGGCCAGTTGGGCAATAATGGTATCTTTTACATATTCTTCCAGCGTCACGCCGCCAAAATCGTGCTCCCACATTTCCACGCCATAGGCGTTTTCATACTGCTGCTTGTAGTCCATGACGTAAATCATGGCTTCGGGCAGGGTGCAGACGCTTTTGCCCACTTTAAAGAGCTGATCGCCGGTCAGGCCGGTGGTCAGTACAATTTTTGTATTGCTCCATGTGCCGCAGCCGGTCAGGCTGCCCGTCAGTACGATGGCCGCAAGTAGGGCAGCCGCCCCCCGTCTGATGGTTTTTATCATTGTTTTTTATCCCTCCACAATCAGGTAGGTGCCGTCATCCAGGGCGAAGACTTCCGCGGTTTCTTCTACTTCTTCGTCGCTCATGCCGCTGACGTCCATACCGCTTTCTTCCAGATATTCGCGGACATCTTCCAGGCTGTCTACGACCACTGCCATGCAGTCCTCCAGAAATTCTTCCGCCTCTTCCAGGTTCTCCGCCACGGGTTCATCAAAAAGCTGACCCTGGTTCTTCAGAAATGTTTTCAGACATTCTTCTGTATATTCGTTCATTGTGTGCTCTCCTTTTTATTTGTATTCTATCCTACAACAGAGTGCGGAGTACTTTCAGTACGCCGTCGTTGACATTGGTATCCGTGATGTGCTTTGCCGCTTTTCTGACCGGTTCCGCCGCATTGGCTACCGCGTAGCTTTCCGTGGCCGCTGCCAGCATTTCCAGATCATTTAAGTTATCACCGAAAACCATGGTTTCATCCGGACTGATTTTCAGAATCTTCTGGATCTCCCGGATGGCGTGTCCTTTGTTGGATTCCTTGTTCATGAAATCCAGCCAGATGTCTCCTGCTATGGTGCAATGCAGACGCTTGGACCATCTGGGAACCATGTCCTCCGCCACTTTCTCAATGTCATTTTTCCGGTATACGGATATTTTATTGATATGGCGCTCCTCCGCCAGTACATCTTCCACAATCGTCAACCGGCTGTGGTAGCCCAGACGGACCAGATCCACGAACTCCTGATCCGTGCTTTCGGAGTAAAGTCCGCCGTCGGCGTCCAGGGCAAGGCTGGCTCCCGGAATCTTCCGCACTTCCTCTACCCACTCACAGACATCCTTCCAATCGATAACCTCCTCGGACATCAGATAGCCTCTGCAGCTTACATAGGCTCCATTTTCTGAAACGAAGATAATATCGTTCTTAACCGACTCAAACAGTCTGACTATACTGGAATAGGGTCTTCCGCTGGCCGCCGCAAAGATGATATCTTTTTCCTTCAGTTTTCGAATAACATCAAAGATCTCCGGATTGATTTCCGCGGTTCCCTCAGGAAGCAGAGTTCCGTCAATATCGCTGCATATCAATTTAATCATGTATCTGTCCACCCTTTCTGTAGATCTCGGCAATTTCATCCGCCTGTCCCGCGATGGCGTCAGAACCGTTCTCCCGCAGCTCCCGCTCCTCACGGAATCCCCAAAGCACACCCACTGTGTACATGCCGGCTGCGGTTCCGGTCTTCATATCTGTGCTGGTATCGCCCAGATACATGCACTCCTCCGGCTTTACGCCAAACTGCTCCGCGATGTAGAGAGCGCCTGCCGGATCGGGTTTTCTCGGGAATGCCCCGGACTGTCCCTGCACCCAGTCAAACAGCCCCTCCTCCGGAAATACGGTACGGATGACGTTTTTGGTGTTGGAGTCCGGTTTATTGGACAAAACGGCGAGCTTCGCGCCCTGTTTTTTCAGCTCCTTCAAGGCTTCCACGATGCCCGGATAAGGCTTTACGTTATGGAGACAGCCTTCTTTGAAATATTCCATGTAGCGTTCCCGCACCCGTTCAAAGTTCTCACACGCCTCGTCGCCGCCGAAGCGGAGCAGCCGCTGAATCAGGACGTCTACGCCGTCTCCCACAAAAATCTTATACTGCTCTGTCGCAGCTTCCCTCATTCCGAAATCCCGTAAAGCCCGGTTGGCACTCCAGGCAATGGACTCCACACTGTCACAGAGGGTACCGTCCAAATCAAAAATACATGCTTTAAAGCTCATAATATTCCTCCTCTTCCGTCTTCCGCAAATCCACGCCCTTTTTCAGAAGCTCCTGATAAAACCGGGCCGCCGGAAAGCCAACGACCGTGGCGTATTCTCCCTGTATTCCGCGGATATAGGGCATACAGCCGCCCTGTATGGCATAAGCTCCCGCCTTGTCCATGGGCTCGCCGGTCTCAATATAATCCTGAATCCAGGCGTCCGTCATGGGATACATGGATACCTTTGTCCCTTCCGCGAAATGCGCCAACGGCTCGCCGGTCACGGTATCGATCACCGCCACGCCCGTATACACCATATGGGACCCCCCCTGCAGCTCCTTCAGCATCCGAAACGCTTCTTCTTTATCATGGGGCTTTCCCAGAATTTTATTCCCACTGGCCACTACCGTATCGGATCCGATGACCAGCGCGGGCTCTCCTGTCTTGTCCGCCACTTCCCGGGCCTTCTGCAATGCCAGGGCTTTTACTGCCTCTACCGGGTCCGACGTCTCCAGTTTTTCTTCTCCACAGGCCGGATGCACCTGGAAGTTCAGGCCCATATTGCTCAGAATCTCCCTGCGTCTCGGTGACGCGGAAGCCAGTATCAGTTTTCTTTTTTCCAATTTTTCACTCCTCTTTCCCGCTATGCCAGCTTTTTTACCGGCATACCACTTCTATTAGAGTAATATATAATTTTTAGATTGACAATAAATTTTTAATATTTTTTCGCTTTTCTTTTTTCCGGTTTCGTATTACAATAGAGTAAATTTACAAGGAGGGACTGTATCATGAAGAAAATAGCAAAGATTTTTGGAGCAATCGCCGCAGTCGGAGCTGCCGTTGCAGGAGGAGTGGCGCTGTATAAAAAATTCATTTCCCCGAACGAGGATTTCGACGATCTGGAGGATGAGATGGAGGAAGAATTCGAGGACGAGGATCTGGACGCCGACTCTTCGAAGACTGCTGACAGAAGCTATGTGTCCCTGACACCTTCTGAGGAATCTACAGCAAAAGAAGAGGACGCAGAAGAAGAGACTGCTAAAGCCCCAGAGAGCGAAGACGCTCCCGCTGCGGAAGAGGCTGCAGAAGCAGAAGAGAAAGAGATATAAAAAATTCCCGACCGGACGCGCTGCGTCCGGTCGGGAATTTTTTATATCTCTTTCTCTGCCTTTTCCTTCGCTTCTTCCCGAAGCTCCTTTTCCACTTCTGCCTGTTCCTTCTTCTGCTCCCGCAGCATCCGCCGGTAATAGGACACCCGCCGGAACTGATCCTCGAAGTAAGAATTGATCTCCGCGCCAATCAGAATGATATACATACAGAAATACAGCCACAGCATCACCAGCACGATGGTGGTCAGACTGCCGTACATATTGGCCAGACCCGGAGAATATTCCACATAAAGGGAAAATACGATAGAAAATACATACCAGCACACCGCCGCGAAAGCCGCGCCCGGAGCCTGCCGGATGAGCCGCACCTTCCGGTTCGGCACAAAACGGTACAGCACCATAAAGAGTACCGCCAGGATCCCGACGGACACCATGCCTTTCATTTTCAGGATAATCTCCGTCACATAGGTCAGAATCGGAATGTATTCCACCGCCATCTCGTGCAGGGAATTGCCAAAGACCAGAACCACCAGGGACAGGATAATCGCCACCACGAAAACCATCGTATATAACGCGGACTGCAGCCGCAGAATGATATAATTTCTGCGCTCCTCCACATTGTAAATCATATTCATCCCCTGTATCAGACCCATAAAGCCCTTACCTGCGGACCAGGCTGTCATGATCGCGGACAGGGAAATGGTAACTGCCGTCTTGCTGTATACCTCGTCTATAATTCCCAGCACGAACGAATCCATGCTGGGGGGAAAAATCATCTGTGCCGCTTTATAGATATCCGCAGGCGTCAGGGAGGTATACTGTACCAGCGTCACCAAAAGGATGATAAACGGGAAAAAGGACAGCATAATGAAGTATGCAGTCTGCGCTGCATACGCCCCCACACAGTCCTCCTGCATGGCATTCAAAAAGCCCATGATTAACTTTATGCATTTTTTCACAAACTTCATGATTCCCCCGTCATATTCTCGAATCTTTTAACCGTATCTTATATATTATCACATCTCCCTGATATCCGTCAATTCCACATCTGTGTAGAAAAAATGCAGGATTTCTCCGTAGCCTTTTCCCTGCTTCGCCATACCGTTGGCCCCGTTTTGGCTTAAGCCCACGCCATGACCATAGCCGCCGCCTGTGAACCGCCAGCCGGACAGCTCGCCCTTTTCGTCAAACAGAGGCGTAATCCTCATGCAGGCGCTGGGCAGCAGCATGCCGCCCTCCACCCTGCTGCCGTCCCTTCGCCGGATGCTTCCGCCCTGTACATTCAGAAGAGCCCGGGCGTTGTACTCGGTGCTGACCTCGATGGTATGACGGCTGCCGCGAATCTGAAGCTTTGTAACAGCTCCGCCCTCGTTTCTCTCCAGCACGTCGATGCCCCGGATCTGCCCGATGGTTTTGATGGTACGGCTTTCCAGACGACTTCCCAGGCGGATCAGAACCGCGTTCGAATTGGCCGCGATACGCCCTGCCAACGCCTGATTCAGATTTTCCGAGAGTGTCTTGTTGTCGATCTCCGTCTCCCAGCGGTACCAGCTGATATCCGCATCATAGCCGTCCGGATGATCCGCCTCAAGAAATGCGTTAAATTCTTCTTCCTTACTTAAATCTACCGCTTCTCCGGCTGCATCCACGGTCTTTCCGGCCAGATAGGGTGTCGCTGTCTGATCGCCGTCCCACCAGACCTCCTGATTGCCGGTTGCGCCGCAGGATGTGGAAAAATAGTATGCCGTAATCGGACTGCCCTGACAGGTCAGAATCTGCCCGGCGGTTTCTGCCACCGCCCGATCTGTGCCGGCGGTCCGGCCCGTGTTGCCGTAAACCTGGAAGCTGACACTGTCGTCCACATGGGCCTCGCAGTCCGGGTAGGCGTATGTGGAAAGCTCCTGATACGCATAGGTCCGGGCGCAGACCGCCTGGGCCTTCAGGGCTTCCATATGATAGCCGGATGGCATCTCACTGGGCACCACATAGGCCAGATATGTCTCCAGGGGCACCTCATTGACCAGATAGAAGCCCTCGTCCGCAGGCCAGATTTCCAACGCGCCCCCGTAAACGGGATGACCGGCATTTCTGGTCAGGGAAGCCACCCGGATGCCTGCCTCTGCCGCCTGCGTCCGCAGACAACGCGGCCTGCCCTCCAGCGGTTCTCCGTTTAAATACAGCACGCCATCCTCCCCTGTCAGCTCCAGACGGTTTCCTTCCTCTATTGTTTCACCGGTATCCCGGTCCGTCAGGATCAGTTCGTTTCCGTTTTCTGAGATAAACGTTGCTTTTTCATGCAGCAATCCGGCGAAGCCGTCCGTCTTTAAAAGGACACGGATACTGCCGGTAAAAGGCAGCAGCTCCGGCTCCGGTTCTTCTGTCCCGGACTCACGCGCCCCGGGCGCTTCTTCCGTTTCCCTCCTGTCCGAAAATTCCATCTCTGACTTATCCGCCGCGCCGCCATATTTCAGGCTCAGTATCACGCCTAAAATCAGAATTCCTATGGTCAGAATTCCCAGTTTTATCTTCCGGAGCTTCTTTCCTTCCATCCGCATTTTCCCTCCGAACGCAAAAGAAAAGACAGCCGTCTCCGACTGCCCTTATCTTTCTTGTAAACCCAAAGTGCCGTTTCCGCGATTTTGACGCCTAGCTAATGCTAGGTGGGTAACCTCAACTGCCTTTCTGCCTTCCACTGCACAATCGGAGGCCTGACATCCGGACAGAAATGTTGGAATCCCATGAACGTAAATGTAGGTTCAAAATAGCGGGTTCACGCACACCCCAGGAATTCATTCCGTTTCACTTATAAGTTACTCAACTCATGAAATTATTATACTGCAAATGATACTATTTGGCAACAGAAAAAATTATTACTGTTCACTTTATTCTCAGTAATACATCTCGCGGAATCGTGGCTATGAATGGTTAGCAAAAAGCTTACTTACCGCTTTTTTGTAAATCACAAACGCGGCCGCCGCGGTCGCCCATTCGGTCAGCCAGAAGCCGTGCCAGACGCCTGCTGCGCCCAGGAAACGGCTCAGCACAAAGCCTGCCGGAACCAACAGAACCAGGTAACGAAGCAGTGAAATCACCAGGGACTGTACGCCCTGTCCCAGCCCCTCCAGCACGCCGCCGGAGATAATGGACACAGAGGATACCAGAAAGCCCAGAGAAATGATGCGCAGAGCTTCGGCTCCCATCTGCACTGTCGCGGCATTTTCCGTAAAGAGGCCGAACAGCTGGTTCGGGAACAGGACGCAGATGACCGTACCGAAAGCCATGATGACCGCCGCCAGTGTCAGCGCCGTCCGGTAAATTTTCCGCACCCGCTGTTCCTCTCCGGCGCCGTAGTTATAACCCACTAACGGGCGGATACCCTGCACGATGCCATTTGCGGTCAGATACAGGAAGGTCTGTAGTTTATAATATACGCCCAGCACCAGCACATAGACGTCTGAAAATCCGGCAAGAACCGCGTTTAAAGCGGAAATTGTCAGAGATGGTACCGCAAGATTCAGAGTGGCCGGAATACCCACGCTATAGATATGGCTCAGCACATCCTTTTCAAGGCTCAGGGCTTTTCTGGTGATTCGCACCGGAATCGGGCGTACAACATAAATGATCAGATACACAGCCACACTGACGGTCTGTCCGATGCCCGTTGCCAGGGCCGCGCCCTCGATACCCATAGCCGGAAAGGGTCCAACGCCGAAGATCAGCAGCGGATCCAGAATAATATTGCTGATACAGCCTGCCATGAGGCTTACCATGGACACCTTCATCCTTCCTACTGCCTGAAAGATTTTCTCAAAGCTCAGGCTAAAGGAAATCATCACCGCAAAGGCAAAAACGATGCGGGAATACCGCAGCGCATAGTCGATAACCCCTGTATCCTTCGAATACAACCGCAGAAAGCCCGGCATCACCAGCAGACAGATGATCATCAGAATCAGGCTCTGAACCGCATTGATGAAAAAGCCGGCAGAAGCCGCCCGATCCGCCTGCTCCTTTCGCTGTGCCCCCAGATAGAAGGCAATGGTGGCGTTGATGCCGACGCCAAAGCCGATGGTAATCGCATTGATCAGATTTTGAATCGGATAGACCAGGGACAGGGCCGTCATGGCCTCCTCGCTGATGCTGGCCACAAAATAGCTGTCCACGATATTGTACAGGGAATTGACCAGCATGGAAAGCACCATGGGCAGGGACATCGAAAGCACCAGACCCAGAATCGGTTTCTCTTTCATGAAAGTATCGTTCATTTCGTATCTCCTCTTATTTTCCCGCATAAAAATACCACACAGATATGATCTCTCATATCTGTGTGGCGAAAAGCAGAATCACTCTGGAAAAATCCACTTCCCTTTCGGGTTTTAATGGAGTCATTCTAACATGTTCTTTTTTTACTGTCAATCCCTTTGTATAAATTAGAGCTGCGGACCTGCTGCAACCAGTGCCTTGCCGTCTGCGTTGCTCTCATATTTTGCAAAGTTCTTGATGAAACGCTGTGCCAGATCCTTAGCCTTTGCATCCCACTCTGCAGCATCTGCGTATGTATCACGCGGATCCAGAATGCCTGCATCAACTCCCGGAAGAGCTGTCGGTACCTCAAAGTTGAAGTACGGAATGGTCTTGGTCTCTGCGTTCAGAATATCGCCGTTCAGGATAGCGTCGATGATTCCACGGGTATCCTTGATGGAGATACGCTTGCCTGTGCCGTTCCATCCTGTATTTACCAGGTATGCCTTAGCGCCGCTCTTTTTCATCTTCTTAACCAGCTCATGAGCGTACTTGGTCGGATGCAGCTCCAGGAATGCCTGGCCGAAGCATGCGGAGAAGGTCGGTGTCGGCTCTGTGATTCCACGCTCGGTTCCTGCAAGCTTTGCAGTAAATCCGGACAGGAAGTAGTACTCAGTCTGCTCCGGCGTCAGAACGGATACCGGCGGAAGTACGCCGAATGCGTCTGCGGACAGGAAGATAACGTTCTTCGCGTCCGGACCGGAAGAAATAACATTTACATTCTGCGCGATCTTCTCGATGTGATTAATCGGGTAAGATACACGTGTATTCTCTGTAACACTCTTATCTGCGAAGTCAACCTTGCCGTCCTTGTCCAGAGTTACGTTCTCCAGAAGAGCGTTTCTCTTGATGGCATTGTAGATATCCGGCTCAGACTCTTTGTCCAGGTTGATAACCTTTGCATAGCAGCCGCCCTCGAAGTTGAATACGCCGTTGTCGTCCCAGCCGTGCTCGTCATCACCGATCAGAAGACGTTTCGGGTCGGTAGACAGAGTTGTCTTACCTGTTCCGGAAAGACCGAAGAAGATAGCGGTGTTCTTTCCTTCCATATCTGTGTTTGCAGAGCAGTGCATGGAAGCGATGCCCTTCAGCGGCAGATAGTAGTTCATCATGGAGAACATACCCTTCTTCATCTCTCCGCCGTACCAGGTATTGACGATAACCTGCTCGCGGCTGGTGATGTTGAACATAACTGCGGTCTCAGAGTTCAGACCCAGCTCCTTGTAGTTCTCTACCTTTGCCTTGGATGCGTTGTATACAACGAAGTCCGGCTCAAAGTTCTCCAGCTCCTCAGCGGTCGGCTGAATAAACATATTGGTTACGAAATGAGCCTGCCAAGCTACCTCTACGATAAAACGGATAGCCATGCGTGTGTCCTTGTTTGCGCCGCAGAATGCGTCTACTACGTACAGCTTCTTATCGGACAGCTCTTTCTTTGCAATATCCTTTACTGCAGCCCATGCTTCCTGAGTTGCCGGATGGTTATCGTTCGGATACTCCTCGGATGTCCACCATACGGTGTCCTTGGAATTCTCATCCATAACGATGAATTTATCTTTGGGGGAACGTCCGGTATAAATACCTGTCATAACGTTCACTGCGCCAAGCTCGCTCTCCTGGCCCTTTTCAAAGCCTTCCAGACCCGGCTTTGTCTCCTCTTCGAAAAGCATCTCGTAAGAAGGATTGTGTACGATCTCTGTGGTACCTGTGATACCATACTGAGTTAAATCAATCTTTGCCATCTTTCACTCGACCTCTTTCTTTGTATTATATGTGTCAACTAAAGGGTCCCTCTGCATGTAGCTGCCATCCTGCATACAGGGCTTACCCGCCCACGCCACTTATTATCACATCTTGTGAAAAAAAAGTCAAGGAAAAGTACTTAAAATAATACAATTTATTTCGCCAGAATTCTCATTTGTTACCATTTTCTTAAAAATCTGTAAACTTTCTGTTTTTTGCATGATTTTCTGTCCGCTTTATGATATGATAACTCCAATACGCGGCGGAACAGTGTCTGTGCAAAGTAATTCAATGAATACTCTTTCATATCCGCCCGGCAGACATATCTGAACATCACAGGACACCCGTTACCAACAGAACATCTGTTATACTTTCGAAAGGAGATTTTGCCTATGCAGATCAATTCATATTCCGAAATCACACCCGAAATTCTGGATCTCTCCCGCTTAAGCGAGAAAACCAGCCAGATTAACACAGAGCTTTATAAAAAATACGATGTAAAACGGGGACTGCGCGACATCAGCGGCCAGGGCGTGCTGGCCGGTCTCACGGAGATCGGCGAGATTCACGCCTACGATATGGTGGACGGTAAGCTGGTTCCCTGCGAGGGAAAGCTGTTCTACCGGGGCATGGATATCGAGGAGCTGGTGCGTGGCTTCGTATCGGAAGGCCGCTTCGGCTTTGAGGAAATCACCTATCTGCTGCTCTTTGGGGAACTGCCGAATTCAGACGAGCTTTCTTCCTTCCGGGAGCTTCTGGGCTCCTACCGTTCCCTGCCCACCCATTTTGTCCGGGATATCATTATGAAAGCTCCCAGTAAGGATATGATGAACACCCTGGCAAGAAGCGTCCTGACCCTGTACTCCTACGACAACCGTGGCGACGACATCTCTATTCCCAACGTACTCCGCCAGTCCCTGCAGCTCATCGCCCTGTTCCCGATGCTCTCGGTCTATGGCTATCAGGCTTACGCCCATTACCACGATGGCAAGAGCCTCTACATCCACCCGCCGAAGCCGGAGCTGTCTACAGCGGAGAATATTCTTTACACCCTGCGTCCCGACAGCAGGTACACAGACTTCGAGGCCAAGATTCTCGACATCGCCCTGGTGCTTCATATGGAGCACGGCGGCGGTAATAACTCTTCCTTCACCACCCATGTGGTCTCTTCCTCCGGTACCGACACCTACTCCTCGGTGGCTGCCTCTCTTGGCTCCTTAAAGGGTCCCCGGCACGGCGGCGCGAATATCAAGGTGGTGCGGATGTTCGAGGATATGAAGCAGCAGGTGAAAGACTGGACCAATGAGGAAGAGGTAAGCGCTTATCTGCGTGCTCTGCTCCACAAGGAAGCCTTTGACCATGCAGGACTTATCTATGGAATGGGCCATGCGGTCTACTCCCTCTCTGACCCCCGTGCGAACATCTTCAAATCCTTTGTCAAGCGTCTCTCCGTGGAAAAGGGACGGGAAGAGGAATTCGCCCTTTATTCCATGGTGGAACGGCTGGCCCCCCAGATCATCGGCGAGGAACGCAAAATCTACAAAGGCGTCAGCGCCAATGTGGACTTCTACAGCGGCTTTGTATACAGCATGCTGGATCTTCCCCTGGAGCTCTACACCCCGATCTTCGCCATGGCCCGTATCGTGGGCTGGAGCGCCCACCGCATCGAGGAGCTGGCGAATAACGGCAAGATCATCCGTCCGGCATATAAGAGCGTGGCCGAGCGGCAGGAGTATGTGAAGCTCGCTGAGCGGTAATCCGCTTTCTTCCGAAAATGATACAGCCTTCGGCGGTCAGATTTCTGTGTTTCTGATCCGAAGGCTGTTTTTCATATAAAAATCCCGGCAGCTTTTTCATTCTGCCGGGATCCTCACATATTTTACCAGAACTTTTCGGTTCCCTTTCGCGCCATCAGCGCGAACCAGATCAGCACCAGCAAAAACACAAACATCATTACATTGTAAAGCATAGAGGGAAGCGGTGTCACATAGCTGTTGACCAGCCCCATACCGCCGTAAATCACAGCGCTCACTCCAAACACTACCATCTTCGGCGCTATATAAGCCTTGTAGCCTTCCAAATCCTTACACTTTTTCAATTCAATATCCTTACTCATCAGGACTTCCTGCTTAATTTCGCCCTTTTTTTTCATAAGAAACCAGGCATACAGCATATAGACGCCGGCTCCCACAAAAATAATATCCAGAAAGCTCCATATATTACCCATTTTCATACCTGTGGCCGTCCTCTCTCCCGGGGACAGCGCTTCCTTTTCTTTTTTTGAGCTTACATACCGAGAAATGCCTTTACAGCCGCCTTCATCTCCGGTACCTCCACTACGGTATCATGCAAAACCGGAGCGGTGCGGATCTCCTCTACCGCCTTCGGAACTGCCACGCCGGACAGCTTCGACAGCTCATCCGCCAGTGCGAAGTCATCCTTGCCCTCGCAGTCCACGCCCATGGCCTCCAGGACGCTTCTGGTGAACTTAAAGGGGCTTGCGGTAGACGCGATCACAGCTTTTGTCCGGTCTCCTGTCTCTGCCTGATACTTCTTATATACACAGTCCGCTACCGCCGTATGGGTATCAATGACATAGCCATTTTCATCATACAGATCGTGAATGGTCTTCGCAGTCTCCTGCTCCGTCGCGTAATTTCCATAGAAATCACCCAGCTTTTCCCGCATGGCCGGGGTAATCTCATACTTTCCGCTCTCACTTAAGGACTTCATGAACGCTGCGTCCGCTTTGTCGTCGTGACCGGCGATACGGTAAATCAGACGCTCCAGATTGCTGGAAATCAGAATGTCCATGGACGGGGAAGTGGTCAGCACAAATTTCCGATTCCGGTCGTAGCTGCCGGTCCGGAAGAAATCATACAGCACCTTATTGTCATTGGAGGCGCAAATCAGCTTCTCAAGGGGCATACCCATCTGCTTTGCGTAATATGCCGCCAGAATATTGCCGAAGTTGCCGGTGGGAACCACCACGTTGATCTTCTCATCCTTTTCAATCTCGCCATTTGCATATAATTTCGCGTAAGCATATACATAATATACAATCTGCGGAACCAGACGGCCAATGTTAATAGAGTTTGCGGAAGAAAACTGGAAGCCTGCCGCGTCCATTTCCTTCGCCAGATCCTTATCACCGAAAATGGCCTTTACCCCGCTCTGGGCGTCATCGAAATTGCCATGGATACCGATGACCTTCACATTCTTACCCTTCTGGGTCACCATCTGCTTCTCCTGTACGGGGCTGACGCCGTTCTTCGGGTAGAATACCACAATTCTGGTACCAGGCACATCGGCGAAGCCTGCCATAGCTGCCTTGCCGGTATCGCCGGAGGTAGCGGTCAGGATCACGATCTCATTTTTTACCTGATTCTTCTTTGCGGAAACGGTCATCAGATGGGGCAGGATGGAGAGCGCCATATCCTTGAACGCGATGGTGGAACCATGGAACAGCTCCAGGAAATAAGCGCCGTCCGCCTTCACAAGCGGCGCGATCTCCGGCGTATCAAACTTCTCGTCGTAAGCGCTGTCGATGCAGTGCTTCAGCTCCTCCTCTGTAAAATCCGTCAGGAACTTGCTCATAACCGCGTAAGCTGTCTCCTGATAGCTCATCTTTGCCAGCTCATCCAGACTTACATTCAGTGCCGGAATCTCCATCGGCACAAACAGACCGCCGTCCGCGGAAAGACCCTTTAAGATAGCCTGGGAAGCAGTTACCTGCACACTGGAATCTCTGGTACTTCTGTATAACAAATCCATAGTAGTTGTCCCCTTTTCTTGTATTCTGATCACTGCATCTGCTGAACTGCCCTTTTTCAGGAGCGAGATCGCAAATCGTGATTCTTTGTTCTCACAAAATTCCCGCTTATTATACCAGATCATAGGAACCGCGTCAATGCGCAGCTCTTTATTACGTTAAATCATTACGTCAAAAGTTAAATATGCAGCCCATCCGCCAGCTTTCGGTACAGCTCCGGCTTCCGGTCAATCTTTGCCGGGAACGCTGCCCGGTATTTCCGCACCATTTCCAGATCCAGGTCAGCCACCAGCAGTTCTTCCGTTCTTCCGCCATGGGCCAATTCCCGTCCCAACGGATCTACAATCATGGAATCCCCGCTGTACACCGAGGTTCTGGCATGTCCTACCCGGTTGATTCCGGCGATGTAACACTGATTCTCGATGGCGCGGGCTTTTAAAAGGGTCTTGAAATGCTCCACCCGGTCCTCCGGCCAGTTGGCGGGAACCACGATAAGCTCCGCCTGTGGGGAGGCAAGCTGAAAGATCTCCGGAAAGCGCAGATCATAGCAGATAAAGGGAGCTATGGTCCAGTCGCCTACCTTACAGAAACTTAGGGAATCGCCGCCTGCGTAATGCACCGATTCTGTTCCGAAGGTAAAGGGATGGATCTTCCGGTAATCCGTCAGAATCTCGCCCTTGGGACTTATCATTGCGTAACGGTTATAGGACTTGGGCTCCCGGTATTCTACGTAACCCACACCGATGTAGAGGCCGTATTCCACCGCCTTTTTCGCAAAATAGTTCAGCGTCTCCGGCTTCTCCGCCGGTTCCCCGATCTTCTCCGGATGCATGGAAAAGCCGGTCATGCTCATTTCCGGAAATAGGACAAGCTCCGCCTGTCCTTCTCTCGCTTCTTGCAAAAAGCTCTCCGCGTGCTCAAAATTTTCGTATTTTGCCTCCCAGAGAGGCTCCGTCTGTGCCAGTGCGATCCGCATACCCGTTTCTTTCCTTTCCTTTTTTCTTCTTATTTTGTATTATAGTCCATTCTATCCGGCATTTCCACAGGACTTTGAAAAACCACAGTTTTGGCACAGCATGTCCGCCACAGACGTACATATAAAATGAGGCCTCTGAACGTGGAGAGACCTCATTTTTCCGCTTGTTTTTATCCTGTTTTCTATGCCACGGAATTGTTGATGGCTGTCAGCAGCGCGTCGATGGAGGCACGGATGATATCCGGGTCCACGCCTGCGCCCCAGGCCAGGGTTCCGTCCGGCTTCTGGAGACCCACATAGGCGATAGCGCGGGAGCTGGAACTCTGCTCCAGAGCGTGCTCCTGATAAGTAACCAGGCTGTACTCCAGGCCGTATCCCTTCTTAAGCGCATTGCTGACTGCGTTCAGACGACCGTTTCCGGTAGCGTAGAGAACCTTCTTTTCTCCCTGATACTCGGTATGTACCTCTGCCGTGATACCGTCCACCTGCTTGAAATGTACTTCCGTGATATTGTAGGGAGCCGTAATGCCCTCGAACTTCTTCTTGAAGATCTCGAAGATCTCCTCCGGCATCAGCTCCTTGTTCTGGTGATCGGACGCGTCCTTGGCCGCGTAGCCCATAGCCTCGCGCATCTTCGGCGGCAGATTGAGACCGAAGTTGTGCTCCAGAATGTAGCCCACGCCGCCCTTGCCGGACTGGCTGTTGATACGAATCACGTCCGCGTCGTAGTTGCGGCTCACGTCGGTGGGGTCGATGGGCAGGTACGGTACGGTCCAGTGCTCCGGATCGTTCTCCACACGGTAGTTCATGCCCTTGGCGATGGCGTCCTGATGGGAACCGGAGAAGGCTGCGAATACCAGCGCTCCTGCGTAGGGGCTTCTCTCATTGACCTTCATGCCCGTGAACTTCTCATAAGCCTCGCAGATCTCCGGCATGTTGCTGAAGTCCATCTTCGGATCCACGCCCTGGGAATACATGTTCATGGCCAGGGTTACCACATCCACATTACCGGTACGCTCGCCGTTGCCAAACAGGGTTCCCTCCACACGATCAGCGCCAGCCAGCAGGCCCATCTCAGTGTCCGCCACGCCGCAGCCACGGTCATTGTGGGGATGCAGGGAAACGATAACGTTCTCGCGGTATTTCAGGTTCTCGCACATGTACTCCACCTGGCTTGCGTATACATGGGGCATGGAGTGCTGTACAGTAACCGGAAGGTTGATGATGGCCTTCTTATCTGCGGTAGGCTTCCATACATCCAGAACGGCATTACATACCTCCAGCGCGTACTCCGGCTCCGTTCCGGTGAAGCTCTCCGGGCTGTACTCGAAACGGAAGTTACCCTCAGTCTCGTCCGCCAGCTTCTTCAGAAGCTCCGCGCCGTCCACGGCGATCTTCAGGATCTCTTCTTTGGATTTATGGAATACCTGCTCCCGCTGTGCCACGGAAGTGGAATTGTATACATGAACAATGGCCTGCTTTGCGCCCTCCAGCGCCGCAAAGGTTTTGCGGATGATGTGCTCTCTGGCCTGGGTCAGTACCTGGATAGTCACGTCGTCCGGAATCAGATCCTGCTCAATCAGGGTACGCAGGAACTCATACTCGGTCTCAGACGCCGCCGGAAAGCCCACCTCAATCTCCTTGAAGCCTACTTTGCAGAGGAGCTTGAAAAAGCCCACCTTCTGCTCCAGAGTCATGGGAACCACCAGCGCCTGGTTGCCGTCACGCAAATCCACGCTGCACCATACGGGAGCCTTGTCTACGTAATCCTTCTCGGCCCACTTCATACAGGGGTACGGCGGTAAAAAGTACTGTCTCTGGTATTTCCTGTAATTCATCATGATGTTTTCTCTCCTTTTGTTCTGTGTGTTGTGTTATTCTGCATTTCGATAATAGATATGCGGTATGGCAACCTACAGGAACGTGGATTTCCGCAACGAGATAAAATACGCTTCGCGAATTTTACTCGCGTAAAAAAATCCGCCTCCGTCAGCCTGCTGCCAACGGAGACGGAAGACTTATTCGCCTTACGCGGTACCACTCCATTTTTGTGAATCTCATTCACACTCTCATCGGATACGGATTCTTATCTGAACCTTATATCCTCCCCGCTGTAACGGTCGGGCTCCGTCTGCGTCTACTTTCCGATTTTCTGAAAATCAGACATCGGATTTCGGACAGCCGCTCTGAGGTCAGTTCCCCCTCTCTCTTCCACTGCTTCACACCAGCCAGCAGCTCTCTGCACTCCAAGGGAATCGTACTACTCCTCGTCCTCGCATTTATCTAATATCTGTAGTTTAGGATAGCAAATGTCGCTGTTATTGTCAACCCCTTTATAAATAAAACTCATGCCCATGGTAGGCAAAGAGCAGCGTCAGGTGCTCCCGGAACCACTTAAGGTTTCCGGCGTCGGCCAGGGTGGGGTTTACGAAATAGAGAGCGCCTTCGGAGACGTCCTCGCCGGTCAGAGCCCGGGCTACGGCGGCGCGGGTGGCGTCGGAGACGGTGACGCGCGCTATCTTGCCGGTGTGTACCGGGGAGAACTGGGCTTTGCCGTTCTTCCGCTGGTAGACGACTTCGCTTACTGTATTCGGAAAGGCTGCGCTTCGGACGCGGTTCAGGACCACGTTGGCCACCAGCAGACGGCCTGTCTCATCCTCGCCGGAGGCTTCGGCCTCCACGATGCGCAGGAGGGCGTCATAGTCCTCCGCGGTGATGACGTAAATGCTATTCTCCGGAACGGCCAGTTCCGGCTGCACTGCGGCAGCTTCTGTCACCGGTTCTGTCTCTGCTGTTTCTTCCTCCAAAATTACGGTCTGATCTATCTCTTCCTCCGGCCAGTCTGCCTGTGCCTCTGCGTAAGTCTGCCGCATCCGGCCGGAATCTACACGGTTCTCCGCCACAGCGCCAAGCAGCTCTGTCCCGATTCCCCGGAGCACCCCGGCGGTATCATCCTCTGTCGATCTGTCAATACTTTCACTTTCGTAAGAGATTTTCGCTTCCACATCCTTCGTATCGGCGGACACCATCAAAAGCATACCTGCCAATCCCAGCACGATTGCACCATCTCTTAGTCTGTTCATACGCCCATTATAGAAATGATTGTCTGCTCCGTCAAGCCTTCCGTAATAATTTTGTAACATTTTTTGTATTTATTTTCCTGTTTTATCCTTTTCTTGAATAATTCCAGTGAAATAAACAAAAAATATTTTTCAGAGGACAGACATTTTGGAGCATTTTCTGTTCTAAATTTAATGGAAGCTGTTATCCGAAGGAGTACTTTTATGAAAATCCGTGAGCGCATCAACCTGGCTGCCGGGATTCTGTTTACGCTGATCATCGGCACGCTGTTACACTTCACCTATGAATGGAGCGGGGAAAACCCTTTTGTGGCCCTCTACTCTCCAGTCAATGAGTCCGTCTGGGAACACTTAAAGCTTTTGTTTTTCCCTGTGCTGCTCTATACCTTTTTTGAAATCATCGTGCTGTATAAGACCTCCGGGCATTTTCTCACGTCCCGGCTTCTGGCGGTCTGCATTGGAATGTTTTTTATCGCGTCCGCATTTTTCACCTACACGGGACTTCTGGGACGGGATTTTCTGGTGCTGGATATTCTCATTTTTATACTGAGTGTACTTTTGACCTTCTTTCTGTCCCGGTATTTTGAGGTACGCTGTCCGGGGCTCCGGCTGCCGCTCCTGGCGGTCTATGTGCTGCTGCTTCTCCTCGTCATCTGCTTCTTCTCCTTCAGCTTCGCGCCGCCGGAGCTGCCGCTGTTTACGCCGCCTGCATAACATGAAAAGAACGTTCTGCCTTTATTTCTGATTGATATAATTGATCAGTCCCTCGGCCTTAATAATCTTCTGCATAAATTCCGGGAAGGCCTGACCCTGGTACTGCTTGCCGCTGGTGCGGTTGTAAATGATACCGCTGTCGAAGTCCACCTCTACCTCGTCTCCGTCCTGAATATCCTTTGCCGCCTCCGGACACTCAATGATCGGAAGTCCGATATTGATGGCGTTGCGATAAAAGATACGCGCGAAGGTCTCCGCGATAACGCAGGAAATACCAGACACCTTGATGACCAGCGGCGCGTGCTCGCGGGAGGAGCCGCAGCCGAAGTTCTTGCCTGCCACCATGATATTGCCGGGCTGTACCTTCTTCACGAAATCCCTGTCGATATCCTCCATGCAGTGCTCCGCCAGTTCTTTGGGGTCTGCGATGGCCAGATATCTGGCGGGAATGATTACGTCTGTATCTACATTGTCTCCGTATTTAAATACTTTTCCTTTTGCCTGCATCTTTTCTTCCTCCTATAATCCAAGCTCTGCCGGTGCGCTGATTTGTCCGGTCACGGCGCTGGCTGCGGCTACGGCCGGGCTTGCCAGATATACCTCGGAATCCACGTGTCCCATACGGCCTACGAAGTTCCGGTTGGTGGTGGATACGCAGCGCTCGCCTGCTGCCAGAATTCCCATATATCCGCCCAGGCAGGGTCCGCAGGTGGGTGTGCTGACCACAGCACCCGCCTCAATGAAGATCTTTAAGAGTCCCTCGTCCATAGCGTCCATGTAGATCTTCTGGGTTCCCGGAATCACGATGCAGCGAAGTCCCTTCTTCACCTTGCGGCCTTTCAGAATCTCAGCGGCTGCACGCAGGTCGTCGATACGTCCATTGGTACAGGAACCGATGACTACCTGATCGATCTCTACCGGATCGGTGATTTCGTCGATGGTCTTCGTATTCTCCGGTAGATGCGGGAATGCGACGGTGGACTTTAATTCGCTCAGATCGATGGTGTACTCCTCATCGTACTCTGCGTCCGGGTCTGCCTCGTAAATCTTATATTCCCTCTTTGAATGCTCCTTCATATAAGCAATGGTTTTCTCATCCACCGGGAAGATGCCGTTCTTGCCGCCTGCCTCGATGGCCATGTTAGCGATGGTGAATCGGTCATCCATAGACAGATCTTTGATTCCCTCGCCCACAAATTCCATGGATTTATAAAGGGCGCCGTCTACGCCGATCATGCCGATGATGTGCAGGATTACATCTTTACCGCTGACCCATTTGGAGGGCTTGCCTATGATATTGAATTTAATGGCGGACGGTACCTTGAACCAGGCCTTGCCGGTGGCCATGCCTGCTGCCATGTCGGTGCTTCCCACACCAGTGGAAAACGCGCCCAGGGCTCCGTAGGTACAGGTGTGTGAATCTGCACCGATGATGCAGTCGCCTGCTACGGTCAGTCCTTTTTCCGGAAGCAGCGCATGCTCGATGCCCATCTCTCCCACGTCGAAGTAATTGGTTACCTCCTGACGACAGGCAAATTCACGGACGCATTTGCAGTTTTCCGCAGATTTGATGTCCTTGTTCGGAATAAAATGATCCATAACCAGGGCGATTTTGTCCTTATGAAATACATCCTGTCTGTTCAGCTTCTGCATCTCGCGGATAGCTACCGGTGTGGTGATATCATTTCCCAGAACCAGATCCAGATCGGCCTCGATGAGCTGTCCCGCTTTTACCTCAGGAAGGCCGGCGTGCGCCGCAAGGATCTTCTGTGTCATTGTCATTCCCATGATTTTGTTCTCCTTTTATCTGTAGTTTCTGCATATCTGTGGAAATAAGCTCCTTTCGGGTATGCAGTCTTTATTTTCAGCTTCTTGTATTCTAGCACATTTATTGATATAATCAAAATACATATTAATAATATTTATTATAACTATAAGTTATGTTTCAAAAAATTAGGAATAACCTGATGATTCCTGCTGAAATTCTTTGCAGCGTCAGGCTTCTCTCCTTTTTATAGAAAGGATTTGAATCATGAACCAGAATCTATCCCTCTACCGCATTTTCTACACGGTCGCCCTGACCGGCAATATTTCTCACGCCGCCGACGAACTCTTTATCAGCCAGCCCGCAGTCAGCAAGTCTATCCGAAAGCTGGAGCAGTCTATGAACACGGCTCTCTTTACCCGGTCCTCCCGGGGGGTCCAGCTGACCGAAGACGGGGAACTGCTTTTCTCACATGTGAAATCCGCTTTTCGGACCCTGGAAAACGCGGAAAATCAGCTTCGCCTCCGCCGGGAGCTGGGCATGGGGCAGCTTCGTATCGGGGCCAGCTCGACTCTCTGCAAATATGTGCTGATGCCGAGGCTCAAGGATTTTATTAAAACCCATCCGCACCTGCGGGTGACCATTTCCTGTCAGGCTACCAATCAGACGCTCCAGATGCTGGAAAATGGCGATCTGGATCTGGGGCTGACCGGTCGGCCCGAGGATCCGGGGACGCTGCTTTTTTCGCCGGTCATGGAGATTCAGGATACATTTGTGACCACCCGGGATTATCTTGATAATCTGTCCCGGCAGCTGGGGCAGCCTGTTCCCGAGAATCTGACTGCTGAGGATTCTGTTTCTTTCATAAAAAATGGCGTCCTGATGCTGCTGAATCGGGAGAATCTGACCCGGCAGTATCTGGACGCGCATATGAAGGAGCATACGCTGTTTCCGGAAAATGTGTTGGAGACCACCTCCATGGATCTGCTCATTGATTTCGCCAGGGTAGGGCTCGGCATTGCCGGGGTGATCCGACAATTTGTGCAGACGGAGCTGCAAAGCGGTTCTCTCATCGAGCTGCCGCTGCCGTTTCCAATCGCTCCCCGGGAAATCGGGTTTCTGTGCCGAGAAGAGGCGGAGTATAAAAGGATTTAGCTTGTGTACGGACAGGAGAAGAACCGCTCCCTACCGGAACACGCAGATTTTCCTACTCCACCGTCACGCTCTTCGCCAGGTTCCGGGGCTTATCGACGTCCAGGCCTCTCGCTACGGATACGTAGTATCCGATGAGCTGGAGCGGGATTACGGCCAGGGACGCTGTGAAGTGCTCGTCGGTCTTCGGGATGTAGGTGACGAAGTCGGCAGTGTCTTCAATGTTGTAATGACCGTAGGTGGTCAGGCCCATCAGGTATGCGCCGCGGCTCTTGCACTCGACCATATTGCTGACAGTCTTTTCGTAGAGGTCGCTCTGGGTCAGGATTCCGATGACCAGAGTGCCGTCCTCGATGAGGCTGATGGTGCCGTGCTTCAGCTCACCCGCGGCGTAGGCCTCGGAGTGGATGTAGCTGATTTCTTTCATTTTCAGGCTGCCCTCCAGGGAGATGGCGTAGTCGATGCCGCGTCCGATAAAGAAGACGTCGTGGGCTGCGGCCTGCTTGGAGGCAAACCACTGGAGGCGCTCTTTATCCTGAAGTATCCGGGTGATTTTCTCCGGCAGAGTTCCCATTTCCGCGATCAGGCTCCTGTAGCGGTCTTCATCGATCTCACCGCGTACCTTCGCGAACTGGACGGCCAGGATGTCGCAGGCCAAAAGCTGGGTGCTGTAGGCCTTGGTGGTAGCCACAGAAATCTCCGGTCCGGCCAGGGTGTAGAATACGTTGTCTGCCTCACGGGCGATGGAGGAGCCAACCACATTTACGATGGCAAGGGTACGGATACCCATGCTTTTGGCCTCACGAAGAGCCGCCAGGGTGTCTGCGGTCTCGCCGGACTGACTGACAAGGATAACCAGTCCCTTTTTGTCCAGCAGCAGGGTCCGATAGCGGAATTCGGACGCCAGCTCCACACGGACCGGGATTTTCGCCAGATCCTCGATGACATACTGGGCGGACATGGCCGCATGATATGCGGAGCCGCAGGCCACCATGTATATCTGGCTGATATCGCGGATTTCTTCCTCGGAAAGTCCCATCTCAGACAGATCGATTGTGCCATCCTTTACCACAGAGTTCAGGGTATCCTGTAAGGCTTTTGGCTGCTCGTGGATCTCTTTCATCATGAAATGCTCGAAGCCCGCTTTTTCCGCCGCTTCGGCGTCCCATTTAATCTCCACCGGCTCTTTCTCGATTTCGTCGCCATCCAGGTTATAGAAGGTAATTTTGCCCTTCTGCAGACGGCCCAGCTCCAGGTTGCCGATGTAGTAGACGTTGCGGGTATATTTCAGGATGGCGGGAACGTCGGACGCCACGAAGCACTCGCCATTCTCCATGCCCAGAATCATCGGGCTGTCCTTACGGGCCACGTAGATCTCCTCCGGATAATCCCTGAACATCACAGCCAACGCATAGGAACCGCGGATACGCACCATGGCATGGTTGATGGCGTCTACCGGGGTGCCCAGGTATTTCTTGTAATAATAGTCAATTAATTTAATCGCCACCTCGGTGTCGGTCTGGGAATAAAACTGGTAGCCCTTGCGCAGCAGCTTATCCTTCAGCTCCTGGTAGTTCTCGATGATGCCGTTGTGTACGCCGACCACATTGCCGTCGTCGCTGCAATGGGGGTGGGCGTTATTCTCCGAGGGCTCGCCGTGGGTCGCCCAACGGGTGTGGCCGATGCCGCAGTCGCCTGCCAGCGCCTGACCGCCATTGGTCTTCTCAGCCAGAATCTTCAGCCGTCCCTTTGCTTTCACTACTTCGATGGCTCCGTCGCCGTCCCGCACCGCCATTCCGGCTGAATCATAACCTCTGTACTCCAGCTTGGACAGTCCGTCCAGCAGAATCGGCGCCGCCTGATGATTTCCCACAAAACCTACAATACCACACATACTCCTTTAATCCTCCTGTTATTCCTTCAGTTTATGCTCCGTTATACAAATTGACAATTTTACCTTTGTCGGATGCCACGAATCGGTACCGACTTGTTATTGGTATTGTAGCAGATAATTATTAAATTGAAAAGTGCAAATTGATTTTTGATTAAAAAGTGTAAATGTCATTTTTTAGTTAATCAAAAGTGCAAATTTACAACCAAAAAGTGCAAGTTCAAGTTTTATCTTAATAAAAAACCTGCCGGACGCCCTCCTTTCAGCTCTGTCCGTCAGGTTTTTCTGTCTCTTTTTCTATTCCGATCATCTTTTCCGCCGCCATTTCCGGAACCTGTATCACACCCCAGCGATACAGCAGCGGATAGATATAGGATATTCCCCGAATATCACCCAGCTCTTTCGGGCGGCCTATCACTGTGCCCCTCTCCATCTGCAGCGCATTCTGAAACGCCAGCACCACCGAACTCCAGGCCAGAGTCTTGCTCTCCCTGCGTCTGCTCACCAGCAGCTCCCGGTTATAGTCGCCGCTTCGTCCCCGTTTCAGCGTATAAGAAAAGGGCAGGCCTGATATCGTATAAAACGCCTCCCCCTGAAATGCCACAACGGCCTGCCAGAGGGCGTCCTCGGTCCGGGTGCGCTGAAGCCGTTCCACTGCCATGGGCTGCTGCGCGGGGGATGATTGGTTTTGGGGGTCACACATGGTTGTTCTCCTTATCCCGTTTTGAATTAATTCACTGCCCTTTTAGGAAAAGTGGATGCCTATTTCAGATACAAAATGCGGCATAGAGAGGAACGATTTTTTTATTGTCCTCAAAGCCGAAGTTTTTGGCAGAGAGCTTGATAGCATAGGCGGGCTTGTAGGTGTCCATATAGACCTTTAAGCTCTTGGCTCTGGTGTTGTCGGCAGACTTGACCTCAATGGGAATGAGCTGACCGTCACGCTGAATGATAAAATCAATTTCAGCTCCACGCTCGGACTCCCAATAGTAGGTGTGGTAGCCGTTAATGGAGAGCTGCACGTTAACATAATTCTCCGCCATACCGCCCTTGAAGTCGTTGATTTCCTCGACCATATAGAGGATGTCATTGGCGGCTAAATCCTTCTTGGCGCAAAGCAGCCCCAAGTCAGACACATAAATCTTAAACGCATCAATATCACGATAGTTTTCAAGCGGCTTTTTGACTTGCTCGACCTTATAAACCTGTGACACGATACCAGACAGGCAAAGCCATTCAATCGCATTTTCAAATTCAGAAGCCCGTCCGCCTTTCTTAATTAGCTTATATTGGAAACGGGTATTCTTCTTTGAGAGCTGAACAGTAATGTTATCATAAGCAAGTCTGGTTTTCTTGATTTCATTCAAGTTGTTATACTTGCTCATATCATTAAGATAGCTTGCAAGTATTGTATCCTGCGTATGACGGACAAGGATGTAGTCCTTCGTCTCAGCAAACTGCATCACGCACTCTGGCATACCGCCGACCACAAGATACTGACGGTAAAGCTGCATTGCGGCATCGTGTAAAGCAGACGGCAGCGGCGTATCGGTTTGGAAGCATTTTTTAATCTGCTCTACTAAATCGTCCTCACCGAGCGCCAACATAAATTCCTCCATATCCATAGGATAAAGCGTTTTCATATCGACCTTTCCTACGGGAAAAGAGAATTTTGCTCTGTTGACCGCAACGCCGAGCAAGCTACCTGCGACGATGATGTGATAATCTGGAGCGTTCTCGCAAAAGTATTTGAGCGAGGTCAAAGCCCTTTCGCAAAGCTGCACCTCATCGAACACAATCAGCGTTTTTTCTTTTACGATGGTCTGACCTGCGATATGAGATAAAATCGGTATCAGATAATCGGAGCTGATGTTTTCCTCAAAGGTTTCGTTCAGCTTTGGATTGGTTTCAAAGTTAAAGTACGCCACATTTTCGTAGTAGGTGCGCCCAAACTCCAGAATAGAATAGGTTTTTCCGACCTGTCTTGCGCCCTGTAAAATAAGGGGCTTGCGGTGTTCGCTTTCTTTCCATGCTTCCAGGAAGCCCCTAATCTTTCTATACATAAACAGTCCTCCTTAAAGGTACTGACTATAGCATAACAAGGATTCGTGTAAAAATCAATTGAATTTTATTAAATTTTTACACTAATTAACACGATTAATTTCATTAATCTCTCGCTATACGACACGATCTCCACAATTAACTCATCAACTATCACCTCACTAAAATATATTTGTGGAGTACTCTTGTCATACACCCACCAATCAACATGGGTATCATCTCTCATTTCTCTCTCTGAAGTCAACTGACAAGAACCACAACTTCCTTCTGTCTCGCCTTTTGCGATAATTGGCTTAGGGTAACCCCATCCAAAATCACCCCGCCACCACATCGGCAGCGGGGTTCTCCCTCACTAATCTCTTCGAAACAAATCCCTCGTATAAACCTTCTCCACCACATCATCCAGACACCCATCATACCGATTCGCTATAATCGCCTGGCTTCGCTTCTTGAACTCCTCCAGATCGTTCACGACCTCGCTGCCGAAGAACGTGCTTCCATTCTCCAGTGTCGGCTCGTAGATGATGACGGTTGCGCCTTTGGCTTTGATACGTTTCATGACGCCCTGGATCGAGGACTGGCGGAAGTTGTCGGAGTTGGACTTCATGGTCAGGCGGAAGACGCCGATGACGCAGGTTTTTTCGGACTTTGCGTCATATTCATTGTCCTCATCATAACTGTAGTAGCCTGCCATCTGAAGCACACGATCCGCGATGAAATCCTTCCGGGTACGGTTGGATTCCACGATGGCCTCAATGAGGTTCTCCGGCACATCCGCATAGTTGGCCAGGAGTTGCTTAGTGTCTTTCGGCAGGCAGTAGCCACCGTAACCGAAGCTTGGATTATTGTAGTGGCTGCCGATACGCGGATCCAGGCAGACACCGTCGATGATCTGCTGGGTGTTCAGGCCTTTCATTTCCGCATAGGTATCCAGCTCATTAAAATAGGATACACGCAAAGCCAGATATGTATTAGCAAATAGTTTCACAGCCTCTGCTTCTGTAAATCCCATAATCAAAGTATCTATATTTCCCTTGATAGCCCCTTCCTGCAGCAGACCTGCAAATGTATAAGCCGCTTCAACCAGACGCTTGTCCTTCGTATCCGTACCAACGATGATACGGCTGGGATAAAGGTTATCGTACAGAGCTTTGCTCTCGCGAAGGAACTCCGGGCTGAAAATAATATTGTCACTATGGTATTTCTCACGCACGGATGCTGTAAAGCCGACTGGAATGGTCGATTTGATCACCATAACGGCATCCGGATTATACTGCATCACCAGTTTAATCACAGTCTCTACGGCAAACGTATCAAAAAAATTCTTCTTACTGTCATAATTCGTCGGAGCCGCAATAATTACGAAATCTGCATCCTTGTACGCAGTCTCTGCATCCAATGTCGCTGTCAAATGCAGTTCCTTTTCATCCAAATATTTTTCAATATACTCGTCCTGAATGGGCGATTTCCTGTTGTTAATTAATTCTACCTTTTCCGGGATAATATCAACCGCTATGACCTCGTGATGCTGAGATAAGAGCACTGCAAGAGATAGTCCGACATATCCGGTACCTGCTACTGCTATTTTCATATTCACAACCTCTTTTTAACCGTATATCTATTCACAACAAATAATACATTTCCAAACCCATATAGTCTATGAATTTAATATTGATGTGCATTTTCTTACATTGTATAGTATTCTCCAAACCACTTGAAAAGTACCTTCTTAAATTTGTACTTACCAATAGAATTATTTTCTGCTTTTTCTATTCTCCAAATTGTTTTTTTAACATATTCTTATAGATTTCTTTTTCAACCATTTCTGTATTATCCAAGTCTATTAATTCATAAATAGTATTTCTATATTCATCCAGTCCTTCTTTGGATGTTGAACATAATATCAGCCTTTCTAATGCCATAATCCGGTACTCATTATATTTTGCTTTATATTTACAATTATCATCTTCTACTGCAATTTGCATTTCATTTATTATAATAAACAATTCCATACAATTTCCGATTAATTTAACAGCATAAAACACTGCATAAACAGTAAAATATGAATATATTGCACTGACAATAATAACCCCTGCAATATTTGAATCTAACGGTAATGCAATAACAAAATGTAGCAATAACGAACCTAATACTATAAATGCACTAACAAGTCCAAGTAGATAGAAGCTTAAAAGTATTCTAACAAGCGCTTGCATTTTATTTCTGATTTGTAATCGTTTTACAATTTTACTAGATATTGCACCTGTTAGTATCGCTAATCCAGTCACAACAAATCCCAAAAATCCTATAAATGCAATCCCAATTCCATCTATAATTGCACTCATTGATGTTACAATTTCATTACACTCCTGTCTTGAACTCCATATTAATATAATCACCTCAAATGCCACTGTTGAAATTAGTGCAACAATACACTCAACACTTTTCAAATCGAATAAATCCCTGTATTTCTTTAATTTAAATATTTTTGAAAATGATTCATCTTTCACAACGTTTCTGGCTCCTCTTTTTTAATAAACCCTTTAAGTACTATTTTTTCTATAAAACGCAATATCATATTGTGTGATTCTTCATTAAAATCTGTCTCTGTAATATTATCCTGTATATTAACGGTATATGCTGCATCTTGACTGGATCTAATCGTTTGAATTTTACCGTTTCTATTAATACCTGTCGCATTAACATCACCATATCCTCTTGACACAGCTATTTTAATATCTTTCATAACTTTAGATTCCATATTCATATTATTCGAAGTATATAATAAATCTATTTTAGTTGCATTAGCATCTTGAGCTTGCTGCATATATGCTAATTCATTTCTTAATTCTATCAAATCATCCTCATTAGAATTAGGCGGTATCAAAGTTGCTTTTACCCGTTGAACCTTGACCAAATTTTTCAGTTTTTCCTCTAATATTTCTCGATCTTTTTGAAGAAATATTTCAAATTCATAAGGTCTCACCATATTATTTAATAAATACGCAAATGCTCCCATAAATTGATTATACCCAAATGATTGGCGTTCGCAAAATGTTATCATTTCATTATATACATCATAATAAAAATAAATACTAACCATTTCTTGAACCGTTGTTGCTATCATCTTCTTTGTTCTTTCATCCAATTCTTCAGATGGCTTATTAAATTTCCGAACTAGTTTTCCCGTAATTATTCCGCTCTCATGTTTCTGAATTTCTTGAAATGAGTAATTTGATTCTTTCGTATACTCAATTGTATTCCCCATTGAATCTAAATATCTTTCTTTGCAACGCCTTAAATATGTATCCCCTACTACAAATTCTTGAAAAATTTTTTCAGACACAGCCTTTATATCTAACGTTTTTTTATATACATCAAAAATATTTGAATTCAAATTAACCTTAGCTAAATACAATAATGGCATTCTCTTTCCCCTTTTCTCTATAAAAGCAATACCTCAAAAGCTTTTCTTTTTTATTATCTTATGTATTATCGCCTTATATAACTCTTTTTGGTAAACTATGATATAACCTACTACCAGACCACAATAAACCAGCATACCAACTAGGATTTCCAAACCCAATCCTAACATTCTATTTCCTACACACATCTGCAATAACTTAATTATGCCAAACATAACTACTCCGCTAACCCAACACGGTATTGCTGTATTTAAGATATCCTTTATTTGAATAAATTCTCTGCATATGATTAATTGAAAAACAATTCCAAACAATTCAGCTGATACTGTTCCGATAACCGCTCCATATATTCCAACTACTGGAATCAACGAAGTACTGAGTATAATATTAACTAAAGCATTCAACAAAATACAGATATTAAACTGTTTATCCATATGATTAGGTATCATATATTGCGTCCGAATAATATCACCAATTCCAATGATATAAATCAACGGAGACAACGCAATAATTACATTTCCACATACCGCGAAGTTTTTACCAAAATATAATACTGCAAATTGTTTCCCTACAGCAATTAATCCCATTATAGAACCCATACCTATCACTGAAGTTAGAAAAAATGAATATCCTATATACTTTTTCTGCCCTTGGAAATCCTCCTGTGCCGCAAGTCGGCAAGCCCTTGGAAACATTACTGTACCAACAACACCTATAATTGTTTTCGGTATAGTTATAATTTTATTTGAATACTCATAAAACGCAACATTCTCTTTATTAGTTAATAATCCCAAGAGTGTTTTATCAAAAACCGTATATAAAGATACTGCTATAACAGATATTGAAAAAACAAGTAACGGCTTGATATGACGTTCCATATCCTTTCTCGTAAACCATATCCATGGCACCAAATGTATAGCCTGCGGAATCATAACAACCTGTCCTAATAACAATCCCATTGTAGAAATAACCGTATATTTCCAGAGATCAGTCGGTGAATGAACAAATGTAAATATCAGTATACATTCAACAATCTTCACAACCGTATTTTTAATTACAACGCTTCTAAAATTTTCCAGTCCATAAAACAACCACGTTATATCAAATAATGCCGATGCAACATAAAATCCTTGTATTAAATATATTAACTTATCTTCTTTTGTAAAAACTAGCACACAAAAAACGTATACTAATAATACTACAAGAGAATTTAGAATATGTACTATAAATAAACTCCAAAAATTCTTTCGTAAAAGCGTTTCATCATCCGCACTCTGCGAAATAATTCTCTGTCCATATCTTGAAATGCCCAGTAATGAAAGTATAACAAAATAGTACGCAATGGAATTTGTATATGAATAAATTCCCAATGCTGTTTCCTGAAGCGTTCTTGTCAAATATGGAGAAAGAATCAATGGAATAACCAAAATTAATCCTTGATATAAAAACTGAAAAACCAAGTTTTTTGAAAGACTTTCTTTTTTCAAAATTCTGCACTCCTAGTAATCTATTTATTAAAGTCATTTATTACTGGATCAATCTTCCACAATTCCCCCAACATCAAATCTGCTGACTTCGGTTCGATCTTTTCGAACCCACTAGAGTTAGTAAATGTCATTTCTCCAAAATATATTTTCCCATTTACCTCATAAAGATCTACCCTGACATGTGGAAATCCTTTAGATAAAATCTCAGCAATTTCGATCATTTTCTCAAAATTTTTCGGCTTTTCAATTTTTTCGTTTGCAATTCCATAATTAAACTGATGCCATTCCTGCAATTTCCATTCCAAATCATATATATTTCTTTTATGATTATGATAACGTCCTATATCAACCCAGCAATAATATGGCTTCCCATCAAAACATAGGAACTTATAGTCTTGTAAATCCTCTTTCCCACTATCAATAAAAGCTTCTGCAATAATTTTAGGTCGTATATCATTATAATGCAACTCACATGTATTATACCCAAAATTCATATGGAGGTAATAATTTAGCTTTGCTTTATATCCTCTTATCTCTTTGGAAGATAAACTATCTCGATTCTTCACAATAATAACATCTCCCGAACTACAATTTGTTTTAAGCACAAACTGGTTCGGCAATTTTGAAAAATCTATATCTCTTGCATTATCCCACACACCTACTAGAGGAATCAAATATTCTTTTCCTATCCGTTCACTTACCCATTCTCGAACTCTATATTTGTCTGCGCATATTACTTTTCGTCTATCTTTATCAAACAATTTCTCCCATTGCATTTTTTCAGAATATGTCTGCAAATTATTCCAGTCTAATTTATATCCTTGTCGGTTTTCAAAAAGTTTTGCATTGTATTCCATTAATTGTTCTGCATCCATTTTTTTCATTTTTGTTACAAAATGACTTCGCCGAACTGACTTTATAAAATACTTTATTTGCAAATTATGTGATAATATTTCTCGAATCATTTGTTTTTTGTAATAACTAAGTATTACATTCCTCCCGAATTATATTATTTAATATATATTTATCTTATCCCTTTCGCTAGTATTCTCTTTAATCTTCACAACCATCAAAAATGCTAAAAGAAAACATATAGACTGTGCTTGCTGTGTAAAATAAAATCGAACATATGAGAAAATAATTTTTTGCAATACTAACATATATATCAATAAATATTTTACATTTTTTTTATAATATGCTTCATAAAAAACTCGTCCAGAAAGTACCCCAAAAAGAATCATTACTATAATAACCCCCAAATATCTACCATCTAAATACGGTTGATAAAACGCTGTTACAAATGCATTCATATAAATTCCACCGCCAATGTCTATTCCTCTTTGTAAATTTTGAAAAGACATATTATAAATTTTAAGCACATTAGGCGTAAAAATATTTACTTTCAATTTGCTAAGTAAAAACATGAAAGGATATAATAATCCATAAAAAGATGAAAGTCCATATCCATATACCCCTGATTTATCCACGTTCTTTATGTGATAATCAAAATTCTGCAGAGGACATACAAAATATATATACATCTGTTTTAATAAATTAACATCACTACCTTTTCTTGCCATCGTCATTTTTAATAATATTATAAATAAACTAACGCCTCCAATCAAAACTATCCATTTGTATTTTTTTGTTACAGTTTCCATTTTTCCCCAATCTATTCTTTTCTTTGCAAAACATAAGACACAGAAAAAATACAATGCACACCACAGCAATACCGATCTACCTCCTGTTGTGAGCACATAAAAAAGCATTAAGCTAACCGATTCTAGTATAACTATTGCATTTTTCTGTTTTTTCATTAATTCAATTGGGAAAACAGCTAACATAAGGTATGTTATTGGTGTAGCAACAAATGCTTTTGTCATTGTAACTATTGCTGACGTTCTGAGTTCGTTCATTTCTGTCGCCACTGATAAATTTCGTACATACGTATAATCATATCCTGCTTTTAAAAGTCGAATCACTATAGCTAACTGTGATACATAATAAATTATCGCAATCAAGCAAAAAATATGTAACAATTTATAATTAAATTTATACTCATATGTATTTGAAGTGCTTATCTTTCCCAAACGATATTCAATCTCTTTAAGCCCGCACACGCACCCAATTAAAAATCCCAATAGCCCTATCGCAATAATAATATATACTTTATCACTTGGAATAACTGTCCCATAAAAACCCCAGCATGAAAAAAACAATATAATAGCCCACACAGTAAACATGGCTGTTATTGGATTGAGAATAAAACGAGTTCTGTTATACCCATAAAATGCCACTTCTAGACATACTATTCCAATTAGCACTGCCATATTACAAATACTCCTTTTTAATCATAGACTTTTACTTTAAAAACACTTAATATCTTTCTTCCAATTTTACTTTCAATTGCATATTTAGATATATAATTGAAGTTCATATACTTCCAGCTTTCAAACAATGCTTCCTCATATTTCGCATCAATAATATTCTCAAATATCTTAACCCCTACATATTTCTTTATAGCGCTCGAATCTTTATTTATATTCATTCTTTCTAAGGATTTTCTTTCAATCTCGCAAATAGTATAAAAGGCTTCTTTATCAATCGCTTTTTTAAACGTTAAAAAGAAATTTTCAATTGCATATTTTTCAAATGATATTTTATACTCCTCATATACATCCTTTTTCTGCAATTCTTCAAATAATGCTTCTACGCATTTAGCGAAATTTCCTGATGCTAATTTATAACTTCCTTGTAAACTATTTTCATTATTCACTCTATAATTAACAAATCTCTTTCTTAAAAACATCATTCTATTCGCATATAGCATAACCGCCTTTGAAAAAAACACGTCATTATTACTTTGCAAGTCTTGAAACTGCAAACCTGTTTTCCTTATGAATTCCAAATTATAAAATCTATTCCAAGGCACCCCTTGTCCTATCTGAAACAAATTATTCTTATGTTCCACAGCCGATGTGATTTTTTTACAAGCATACGGGATTCCCATCATGCTCCTATGTCTTATATCCTGTTTAAAATGGTAAAATCCAAAAAACACAATATCTGTTTGATTTTTTTCCGCTTTTTTTACTAAATATGAAAGCATATTTTTTTCAAAAATATCATCAGAATCCAAAAACATAATATACTTTCCCGTTGCTTCTTGCAAGCCATTATTACGTGCCACACCAGCAAATAAATTTTGTTGCTGTATAATTTTTATTCTGCTATCCTCTGATTGTAATTTTTTAAGAATGCTTAAAGATTGATCTGTTGAACCATCATCAACGCATATAATCTCGAATTCTTTATATGTCTGATTTTGCAAACTGTTTATAGCTTCTCTCAAATATTTCTCACTATTATAAACGGGCATCACTATGCTTATTTTCGGGTTCATACTCCTTGCCTCTTATTCCTTCTGATAATATTTTAAAAGCATTGAATATACTTTTTCCTCGGAAAAATGCTCTTCAGAAAAATTGGAAATATATTCTTTACTATAATTCATTCGATTCATATAGATATCTTTCATTGCTTCCTTTAACTGGCTAATATCATCTGGCGAAATTTCTATGCCCAGCCTATCGTTCCAATTATCAATTACCGCAGCTGCAGTAGTCGCAATAACCGGTATACCACACGACCATGCCTCAATGATCGGAACTCCAAATGTTTCACATCGACTATAGCACACTAATGCGTCACTATTGGACACATAATCCGCCGTTTCTTCCCTTTTCAATTCTCCTGTAAATTTTACTTGCTCATTTAATGCCATTTTACTTACTAACTTTTTTAAATTGCCAAGTTCTACACCATTCCCAACAATCGTGAGCTGAACATCGTGAACGCCTTTAAATACAGCTCCGAACGCCTCTATTATCTTATCAAATTGCTTATGTGGAATAACTGCTCCAACAGCAATAAAATTATATATTGTGTTTTCCTTTTTTCTCACTTTAAATAAACTATTTGCTATATTAGGAATAACATAAACACTCTTTGCTGTTTGCGTTATCTCTTCTATTGCATTTTTCAACGGAACTCCAACGCATAAAAAAGCATTTGCATTATCCACATATTCTTTCAATTGCTTTCTCTCATACGCATCTATTGTTTGCTTTAAGACCTGTGTCCAATGTTCCGTGCATATTACTTTTGTCCCCTTTTTTTGATAGGCCAATATTAATCTTGCAACTGTTATATTAGCTGGGTAATGCACATGTATAACATCTGGTATTCCTGTTTCTTGCTCTACTCTATTTAAAAATTTTTCCCATATATATGCCTTAAACGGATCTAAATGAAGCTTCATGCGCTCATGTGCATAAAACTGCGAATTTGTATATACATACATATTCTCTTCATTCCATTTACAAAATCCCCATTTTCTTATTTTTTTAAATGGGTGAAAAACGCAAGCCAAATATGACACATTATGTCCATGCTTGGCCAACATTTTCGCCTGTTCTAGTTCGAACGACCCTTGCATATTATTTATCATTAACGGATAGCTGCGCCCAATTACCCATATATTCATGAAATATTTAATATCCTTTCCTAATTATTTCAACGTCACATAAATTTTATCTAAAACATCATTCACCATTTTTTTGCAATCAGGAAGTGTATCTCCTTGTACTATTATCTGCCCTAAACAATCATTTGAATTTTCAAATGCCCTAATTTCATCTCCTGGATGTTTAAAAAATGATATTTCAACAATATCATTTCCTTTTTCTCCATTATATCCAACCTGATCCAAAATTCCACTTTTTTCTGTTTCAAGTATCATTTTAGCCAATCCAGCCTTAGCATAGTTTCTTCTCTTATCCCATAATTCCAGAGGATTTTCTCCCAATGCCATTGCTGCAATCATCTGGTAATATTCTATTCCAAAATTAATCTGTACTAATTCTGGTAAACAATTTGCTCCAACTCTTCCGGTTAATTCAATAACATAAACAATATTATTTCTAAGAATTAAATCGACATTAACTGCACAATTGTTAAGTCCAAGAGCTTTAATGGCACTTTTTACTGCCACTTCTGTCTGCTTATAAACACTCTCATTACAATCAAGCGGAACATAATGACCAACTGGGACAGCTGTATGACTCATGTATGTTTCGTCTCCATGAGGCATAACAAAAAGTACATCTTCTTTATATACAAAAGCTTGTGCTCCAAACTCCCATCCCTCTATATACTCTTCAACAATCACATATGATCTTCTAGTTTTTTTCATTGCCTCTTCAAATCCATAAACAGCCTCTTCTCGAGACTTGGAAATATATATTCCATTACTTCCCTGAAGATCAGTAGCTTTAACAATTACAGGAAGTTGAAGCTTATCAATTGCTTCCTTTAATTCTTCTTCATTGGAAACTTCATAAAATCGAGCAGTACTTACATTATGCTCCATAAAAGCTTTTTTCATTTTAAGTTTATCGCCACACAAAACCGCCGCATTTTCCGTTAAACCCGTTAAATTAAGTTCATCACAAACTTTTCCTAATGCTGGCACTCCCGTATCCAGACAGCATGTCGCTACACCATCAATATTCATTGTTTGAGCTTTTTCCAAAACCTCATCAGGTTTTGCTATATTCATATAACATACTTCATCTGCTAATTCAATTCCAGGTGGATTATTATCAAACATTGTTCCAGCAATTGTGTGTATTCCCATCTTTTTTGCAGCTTTATATAACCCAACTTGACCTCTTCCCGCTCCGAGAATTAAAAGTCTTTTATCTTTTACGTTCATATTTACCTCCTAAAACAATGCTTATGATGCCTTATTTATATAAATATTTTTTCTAAACAAAACAGTTTCTATCGTTTTAAAGAAAATTTTTATATCCCCAGTGAACGTTACATTCTGCGCATACTCTGCATCATATTGCAATTTTTCCTCTTGACTAATAGAATTTCGAAAATACGCCTGCGAATATCCTGTAATTCCTGGCCTAACTCTTAATCTTATTCTTCGCTTTTCATCGTAATCTTCCAATGGCCTATCAATTGTTATTGGACGCGGTCCAATAAAACTCATATCTCCTCTTAAGATATTAAATATCTGCGGCAATTCATCAATTGACGTTTTTCTCAATATCTTTCCTATTTTTGTTATACGTGGATCATCTGGTGCATTATAGGTAGAGTTATCTGCATTCCTAATATCTGGCGCATTCATTTTCATAGATCTAAATTTGAACATTTCAAATATTTCTCCATTAACACCTCTTCGCTTTGCCCTATAAAAAATAGACCCTTTATCTTCTAAATATATAAACGGCCCCACTATTAAACATATAATCAAAATGAATGGTGTAAGAATTAATGCACCAATAAAATCGAATGCTCTTTTAAAGTACTTTTTGTAAAGCATTTTATCCTACCTCTATCTTTATTAATTTGTTTGCTTCATCACATGCTGCAATAGCCCTATCAACACTATCTGATTGAGCTATTACAAATCCAGCACGATCTCCGCTACACTTAATTCCATTTAGGGTTTCACCAACCCCATGAACTATATAAATTTGCCGTACACCAGGAATACGCTCTGCTTCCTCTATGCCTGTAATATTTTTAATCGTGCCTTGTTCTACATCAAAATAACGAATAGCTGATGCTTTGCAAATCTTTTTTTCTATATCAGGCAATTCTCCCAACGCAATTTTAATACAACTTTCAACCATATCCACTCCTGTTGAAAGTGGCGTAAGATAAGTCGTAATACTATCCCCTCCCAATCTTGCTCCTAATTCAACAATTTTAGGACCATCTTTTGTTACTTTTATTTCTGTATGAGAAGGACCATCCTCTATTCCAATAGCATGGTTCGCTGCAATAGCCACTTTTTCTATCTCGCTTCTTATATACTCTGGCTGTCTTGACGGCTGAGAATGCCCCATTTCCACGAAATATGGGGCTCCTGTTGTAACTTTATCTGTAACTTGAATAACATGGCATTTTCCATTTATACTTAATGTTTCAACACTGACCTCGGCTCCCTCCATATACTCTTCTACCATCAGTTCTCCAGAGCGAGACGATTGCCTACTATAAGCATATGCCTCTTCTATAGATTTTGGGGAATAGTCTTCCAATAAATAGATACCTCTACTTCCAGAATTATCTGCCGGTTTAATAATACAACGATATCCTAACTCTCTTATTTCATTTACTGCGTTTAAATACTCATCTTTCGTAAACACTCTAAAATACAAAGGTACCGGCACGTTTGCGGCTTTTAACGCTGCTCTCATCTTTCCCTTGTTTGTGGCTTTCAATGCTGTATCCTCACTAACCCCTACTAATTTTAATTCTTTTGCCACCATCGCAACTGTTTGCATGGGCATATCTGAAGCCAGTGTCATAATACCATCTATTTGGTGTCTTTTTGCTGCATCTAGAACTTTCTCTTTATCTATTGTACTAATAACTTCCTTCGTTATTCCTTCAACCCCAAATCCTATTGCATCTGGATTCATGTCTACAGCAATAACGTGTAATCCCATTTTTTTTGCTTTTTCAATAGCCGGCAATTGCAATATACTGGCTCCGAGAATCATTATTTTTTTCATGGTTCAGTCACTTTTCCCTGTCTAATTTACAATTCTACTATATTTTTCAATCACATACTCTACTTCCTCGTCCGTCAATCGCGTATGCAACGGCAACGTAATCTCATTTTCGAACTGTTTATAAGCATTCGGATAATCCTGAATATCAAATCCAAGATTCTTATAAGCTGTCATCATCGGCAACGGCTTATAATGTACATTACACGCCACACCAGCCTCTGCCATCTTCACGATAATTTCATGCCGCTGTTCCAACGTGATCCCAGGTACTCTTGTTATGTACAGATGACCGGACGACTGATACTCATCAGTATAGTGATCCAACACTTCAATACCAAGTGGCTTAAATGCAACATCATATTTACCAATAATTTCTTTTCTTCTTGCAAGCAAACTTTTATAACGCTTCATCTGTGCAAGCCCCATACCTGCTGCCACATCAGTCATATTACATTTATACCAAGGGCCAACAATATCATATTCCCACGCTCCCAACTGCGTCTTTGCCAGAGCATCTTTAGACTGACCATGTAAAGAAAGCAACTGATACTTATGATAAATTTCTTCATTATCAAAGCCTTCAATATCTCTCCAGGCCACAGCTCCACCTTCCGCTGTTGTAAAATTCTTAACAGCATGGAAACTAAAGTTTGAAAAATCTGCTACGCTTCCAATCGGTCTGCCTTTCCATGTAGCGCCAAACGCATGGGCTGCATCTGCCATTACAATAACTCTTCCAAATGCTTCCTGTAACTTATTAGCCGGGTGAAACAGGCCCTTTTTCTTCTCTACGATAGAAAAGATTCTATCATAATCACAGGGAACACCGCCCAAGTCTACCGGAATAATAACTTTCGTTTTCTCTGTGACTGCTTCTTCTAACTTGTCATAATCCATTTCCAGAGAATCTTTCTGTGTATCGATCAGAATAAGCTTAGCACCCACATGGCATACAACAGCTGCTGTAGCTGTATAAGTATAAGCACAAGTGATTACTTCGTCACCCTCACCGATGTCCAGTAATCGAAGTGTCATTTCCGCACAAGCCGTCTGTGAATTCAGGCATACTGCACGGTTAGTTCCACATAACTCTGCTACTTCTCTTTCCAACTCTTTCGTCTTCGGACCGGTGGTAATCCATCCGGATTTTAACGCCTCGGTAACCTGCTCAATCTCTGCATCTGTAATGTCTGGTGGTGAAAACGGAATCTTCATTTTTATGCTCCCCTTTTTAATTTATGTCTTATCAATTATATAATCTAATTTCGCCTACGCCGGATGATACGTCGTCACAACCTTCTGCACTCTCTCCCGCATATCCTCTTTATTTTTATAAGCCGCCTCCAGAAGCTCGTCCAGTTCTTTCAGGAACTCGTCAATGTCGAATGGAATCGGGCAGCCGATATGAATCAAATCATTCTGGGTCTTTTTCAGTCCCTCTTCTGCCATCAGGCGTTCCTCATAAAGCTTCTCGCCCGGGCGCAGACCTGTGTAGCTGATCTTGATATCCACATCCGGTTTGAAGCCGGACAGACGAATCAAGTTACGGGCCAGTGTGTCGATCTTGACAGGCTCGCCCATATCTAATACAAAAATTTCTCCGCCCTTGGCATAGGTTCCTGCCTGTAAAACCAGACTCACAGCCTCCGGAATCGTCATGAAGTAACGGATAATATCCGGATGGGTGACGGTCACGGGACCGCCTGCTTCAATCTGCTTCTTAAACAACGGGATGACGGATCCGTTGCTTCCCAGGACATTGCCGAAGCGAACGGCTACGAACTCGGTTTGAGTGGTTTTCAGGGCTTCTATCACTTCCGGGGCTGTAATAACCTCGCCCATACCATGAGTGAAAAGCTGCGGAATCTCATTCGCTTTGCCCTCCTTAATCTTATGGTCAAAGGCCTGTATAATCATCTCGCAAAGACGCTTGGATGCACCCATGATATTAGTTGGATTTACAGCCTTGTCGGTACTAATTAGAACGAATCGCTTACAGCCATGTGTCATGGCCGCATATGCGGTCTTGTAGGTACCCATGGCGTTATTCTTAATGGCCTCACAGGGACTGTCCTCCATCAGGGGCACATGCTTATGTGCCGCCGCATGGTAAACGATCTCCGGGTGGTACTGCTCAAATACCTGAAAGATCTTCCGGCTGTCCCGGACGGAACCAATGATGGTGTCCAAGTTCAGCTCCGGATATTTCTTCCGCAGTTCCTGCTGTATGTCATATGCATTATTTTCATAGATATCGAAAAGTATCAGATGCTTCGGATGATGCGACGCAATCTGCCGTGCCAGTTCGGATCCGATGGAACCGACGCCAGTCACCATGATAACCTTACCGGTAATATACTTAAACACGCCTTCCATATCGGTTTTAATCGGATCCCGGCCCAGCAGATCTTCGATCTGCACCGGCTTCATCTTGCTGACAGTCACCTCTCCGGTATACAGCTGATACATACCCGGCAGGTTCATCAACTCACAGGATGTCTCATTGCAGATGCGTAAAATATCACGTTTATCCTCAGGCTTCGCGCTTGGAATTGCCACGTAGATCTTCTCAATGCCAAACTTTTCTACAGCCTCCATGATATGCTCTCTGCCACCAAAAACCGGCACATTATCAATATATCTACCCCATTTATTTTCATTATCATCAATGAAGCAGTAGACCTTTTCGCTAGTCTCTTTCGCATGCTTGATATCACGAAAAATCATCTGCCCTGCGCTTCCGGCTCCGATGAGCATGACGCGCTTCTCATACCCTGCATTTTTGGCCTTTCTGCCTCGCAGAAGCAATACAAAGCGGTAAGCGAACCGGATTCCCAGTGTCAGGCCAAACTGCAGAAATACTCCAAATATAAAGTAGGAGATCGGCATACGCTTAACAAAAAGAAGCATAGCAGCCATATTTACAATGCCTGTGATAGCTGTAGCAAAAATGATCCGGATCAGCTCTGTGTAGCTGGCAAACCGCCAGATGCTCTTATACAAACGCAGTACCCAGAATACAAATACACAGAAAATCGCATAGATCAGAATCGTCTGATAGAACGGCTTCAGATATTCTCCGGGAATGCTCGCATATCTACAGTCAAACCGAATCCACAATGCTGCAAAATAAGATACGGTCACTGCAAGAAAATCATATATCATCAACAGCACCGTCACAATTTGCCAGTGCTCAATTTTTCGCTGTCTCTTTGCTTTTTCACTCATAACTTATCTCCCTGTACTGCCCTCATTTTTATCCGTAACTGGTGTTTTTTTGCAAAAATTTAGCCCGTGAATGTCTCTCCCTTACATCCACAGGCCTTTCCTCAAACCTTATTATCATGATTTTTCCTATCTGTTCCTCTATATAAGTACTCCTAAAAACCATCATAATGAGATTTGACTGAACCTGCAAAGGTTTTTTCATAGGAAAGGTTTCCCGGAATATTCATCTCATGTTCAGGTCCAGGACAGGGGAGCTTCTCAAAAGCTCAAAGCTCCTCTGTTCCATCCCCTCATCTGGCTTAGATTAAGCCTCTTTCTTCTTCAGTGCTACAGAAGCTGCTCCGAGAACAACTGCTGCGCCGATCCACATCATCCAGTCAGATGCTGCTCCGGTCTTCGGAGAAGCTGCTGCGGATGAGGAAGAACTGCTGCTGGAGCTGCTAGAAGAGCTGCCTGAGCTGCTTCCGCCGTTGCTGCTACCTGTGTCAGCGACAATTACAACCGGAGACAGGCTTGCGAACTTGGCAGTTACAGTCTTGGCTGCTGCATCGAAGCTGGACTCTACTACTTCCCATGCAGTTCCGTTGAAGTGAAGAACGGTTACGTTCTTTACGGAGCTGGTCAGGTTCTGAACGTTGAAGGTTACAACGTACTTGCCGTTCGCGTCCTTCTGAGCGCCGTCAGCCTTTACATCCATAACCGGAGTAAGAGCAGTCTTGCCCTCTACAGCCTTCTTTACCTCTTCCGGAGAATTCTTAACCATTTCGGTCAGGTTCTTCTCCTCGCCGTTCTTCGCATCGATCGCTACTGTGTAGCCTGAGCTTACAGTTACGCCTGTAACTGCGCTGCCTGCTGCGCATACGGTCAGAGTCTGAGCTGCCAGAAGTCCAACAATCATCAGTGTTGCAAGAATCTTCTTTCTCATGTTTCTTACCTCCATATCCTTTCTTAAGATTCTATAGATACCAGTACAGCTTGTACCAGGTATCGTCGGTCTGCCTGGCCCTTGTAGCAGGTGGAGAGGGTGATAATCTTATCCTCCTCGGTCACCGGGATGTCGGTGTCTACAAAGGCGTTCATGTCGCGGATGTTCCGGACACTGTCGAGATACGCCCGGAATACGTCCGGGTCTTTGAAATCAAAGCTCAGCATCAGATGCCGGCTGTCGTAGAGATATGCCGCGAAAATGGTGTAATGCAGGATTTTATCCGGCATGTAGATGGTGATATCTCTGTTGTTATCGAAAAACTCCCGGTCACTGTAGTTGTGAAGGGTACGGAACATGCTTCCGTTCTTCATGTTGTGACCGTAGATGATGGTATTCGGATCGGTAAAGTCCTTGCTGTTATAGTCCTCGGTGAAGATGGCCCCGGCGATGCTCTCGGCTCCGTCTACGCTGTGGTTCAGGTAATAGCCGTTATCGCCCTCCCGCTGCAGGATGGGGTAATCCACGTTGGTGCCCGGGATGGTGATCCAGGCGTAGATATCCGGATTTTCCGCCTGCAGGGCTTCGAAATCCACCGGGATATCCAGCGGTTCTTTCTCTTCCTCCGGCTCCGCTTCCACGGTTTCCGGTTCTTCTGTCTTTGCCTCTTCCCGAAGCTCCTCGTACTCTTCTCCGGCCTTCTGCTCTCTTACCAGCTTGATGCCGCCCACGACCAGGCACAGGATGGCTGCCGCGCCGAGAAGGTACGCAATTGTTTTTTTCTTCATAGCGTTCTATTCCGCCTTTTTATAAAATGTCTCCAGAATCTTCTGATACAGGGCGCCGTTATCCACATGGTACTCGTCGTACTGTTCGCCCTCCACGCCCTCGCCCGGAATCGTCCAGCGCTCCACGGTCTCGCCTGTGGAAAGTGCTTCCATGAGCTTCACAAACCAGTCATTGCTGATGCTGGTGACCAGATAGGGCATCAGGTCTTCGTAGAGCTTTGTGACCTTGGACGGATCTGCCGCGGCTGCATTGCCGAAGGCGTCCAGAAAGGCCTGCTGGCGCTCCATGCGGGTGATGGCCGACTGGCTGACACCGGTGTCCCGGCTCCGCAGGAAGATCTCCGCGTTCTCCGGGGTGATGGTCGCCTCCGCGCCCTCCCGGAATTCCGGATAGCGCTCCGCCAGACTGTCATTGGGAACGGTGACGGTCACATCGCCGAAGCTTCGAAGAAGCTCGGGGATTCCGTCCAGGCTCATGGCGCAGACGCCCTGGACGGGCATGCCGTAGAGCAGGCTTGACACAGCATTTTTCGAGAGCTCCAGGCTCTTGAAGCTGCCGTCGCCGTAGCCGTAGGCCAGGCTGATATGGTTCTCGGTGAGTCCCAAGGATCCGCCGTTCTGGTCAAATACTTCGATGGGCGTCATGGTGTCTCGGGGGATGGATATCAGGGTAACCTGATTGTCTACCCGGTCCCAGCTTATGAGATACAGGGCGTCTGACTGCCCTGCGTCCGCGCTGCCTGTCTCGGTCTCTGCCTTTTCCCGGGTATCGACGCCCAGGAACAGAAAATTACTCAGATGATCGTTGTATTTGTATGTGGTTCCCTGCCAGGTGACGGTCCGGTAATCTCCGGTATCGTCCGTCTCTTCCAGTACGTCCTCCCCTTCCGCTTCCACCGGTTCGGCTTTTGGCTTGCCGCAGCCGCTCAGGAGCGCCGCTGACAGTGTCAGGAGTCCTGCCATTTTCCACAGCTTTTTACTTCGTATTTCCATAGCCATTATAATATCCGTAGTGTCCGTAATATTTACTGTAATAGGTATCCTGCTGCATATCCACCTTGTTGAGCACAGCTCCCAGAATCTTACAGCCGGTCTGCTCTATCTGCTTCTTCACACGCTGCAGCGCCTTGTAGCTGACCTTCTTGCTCTCTACAACGAGAATCACGCCGTCGCACCACTTTGCCGCAATCAGGGCGTCGCTGACGCTTAAGACCGGCGGCGCGTCCAGGATGATAAAGTCATACCGGGAGCGCAGGCTCTGGATCAGATTGCCCATGGCTTCGTCCTCCAGAAGCTCGGAGGGGTTCGGGACGCTCCGTCCCGCAAAGATGATGTCCAGGTTCGGGAAATTGCTCTCATAGCACAGGTACTCCGGGTCCGCCTGTCCGCACAGGTAGTGGGACAGTCCGGTGATGCCCTTCTGCTTCACCTGATAGCGGCTTACCAGCATGGATTTCCGGATATCCGCATCCAGGAATAAAACGCGTTTTCCCATATTTCCAATCTCACGGGCCAGCTGGAAGGCGACGTCGCTCTTTCCCTCGTTGGGGTAGCAGCTGGTGGCGAGAATGACCTGTATCCCTCTTCCGGCAAACTGCAGGTTGGTACGCAGGGTTTTTATGGCCTCTTCATAAAGGCTGTCCGCTTTTTTCGGATCTATCATGACCACTTTTCTATCTGATGACATCTGTCTCTCCTCCTGCTACCGCTTTTTGGCCGGTTTGCTTTTCTTCGTTTTCTTTTTTTTGCCTGTGATGTAGTCCTTACGGTCGGGCACGCTGGCCAGGGTCGGGATACCCAGGTATTTCTCGATATCCTCCTCGGACTTCACAGTGTCATCCATGACGGTGTACAGGGTTACGACGCCGCAGCTTATGACGATGCCTAAAAGAATGCCCAGGGCTGTATTTTTCATGGTGCTGGGGCTGGACTTATGATCCGGCACTTCGCCCTCGTCGATGATCTTCGGGGGAACGCCCTCCATCTTGTCTCCGATGAATTCCGAGGTCACAGCTGCGATATCGTCCACGATCTCCTTGGCCATCTTCGGGCTCGGATACGTCACGGTAATCTCCATGATCCGGCTGTCGGACGGATTGCTGATCTGTACGCTGTCTTTCAGATCTTCATACTCCATATCCAGGTTCAGGTCGTCGATGACCCGCTCCAGTACCTGACGGCTGACGGTCAGGATCTCATAGTCGTTGGTCAGCTGGGTGCCCATCTGCAGATCCGCCAGCGAGGAGAGAGTGGTCTCCTTAGTCAGGACCAGCATGGTGGTGGTGGACTCGTACATGGGCGTCATCAGAAGCTTCGTGCCCGCAAATGCCAGGGTTCCACCTACGATCGCTGCCAGTATAATCCACAGGATCTGCTTTTTCAGTGCGTAGAAAAGCTCCAGCAGATCGATTTCTATCACTTCATTCTGTCTTTTTTCCATCTCTTATGTATCCCCTCTATAGATTCTGATTGGTCAGCACCTGTCCGGCGTGATCCCGGCATATCCGCGAAAGCTCTTCCCCACTAAGATGTGTCTCCAGCCATTTCATGGCCTCGGCCACCCGGGGCGGTCTCCTGTGAACGCTGTGCATGTCGGTTCCCAGAAAATGGATATTGCCCTCTTTCAGCTGCTTTCTGCACCAGCGCTGATCCTTATCGAAAAGGCTCGTGCCGATGCTGCCGTAATTCATCTGGATGCAGACGCCTGCTTCTGTCAGCTCCTCCAGGCCTTCTGTCCGCAGCGCTCCGTAGCGCTCTGCATGGGCCAGTATGGGAAGGTAGCCCTCCAGGCGCAGAGTCCGCAGGTTCCGGAACAGAGCTCCGTAGGACACGGAGGGCAGATATTCCACCAGCACGTAGGAGCTGTCTGCCAGGGTGAGAAGCTCTCCCCTGTCCAGTTTTTCCGGAATGCTCTCTTCCCAGCAGATCTCCTGGCCGGGATAAATCCGGATCTCCGATGCGATGGTTTCCCGTGCTTCTTTTTCCAGTTTTTCGCATTTCTCTCGAATGCGTTCCGGGCAGTCGTTACGGAACTGTCTGGAATAATGGGGCGTGGCTATAAAGGCTTCGACGCCCTGCTCCCAGGCCATCCGCACCAGGGCCAGGCTCTCTTCTTCATCCTTCGCGCCGTCGTCCATTCCCGGCAAAATGTGACAATGTATATCTGTAATTTCCATTCTCTGTAACCTTATAAATTACCGTTTTTTTTGCTATATCTATGTAAAATACCCCCCCCCGAAAATTTTTGATTTCCGGAGGGGTATTCCTATGTTCAGCTTATGTCTCATCTTTGGTAATGCTACCACATTTCGACAAGAATGTCCATACATCGACATTCTTTTCCGGCTTTTCAGAACTTTGCACAAGTTTTCTCTGGAAAATAGTTACAAGCATTAAATTTTGCCCATATTTCATGTACGGCTGCTCCTTTTGTTACTATGTAAGATAGAATGTGCCGTTGGCACATTCTCGCGCCGAGGCGCGGTTTCTTCAGCAACCATCTACCACTGCGCCGAGTGCGCATCTTTGCAAGCTCTGCTTGCTTTTATGGAATAGGGAATTCTATCGGAATTTCCTATTCCATAGAAAAAATCTGCCGGAAATTTCTTTCCGGCAGATCCTGCACTTCTTATTATAATGCTTACGCGTTCTCCGGCAGATCCTTGATGGAGAAGCTGAAGCGTCCCATCTTGTCCTTGCCCAGGCATACGACCTTCACGATGTCGCCCAGTGTCAGGACGTCCTCCACACGGTTGATGCGCTGTTTTGCGATCTTGGAGATGTGTACCATGCCCTCTTTGCCCGGAGCGAACTCCAGGAATGCGCCGAACTCCTTGATGCTGACTACCTTACCGGTGAGGATCATGCCCTCTTCAAAATCGGTTACGATGGTCTTGATCAGTTCGATGGCCTTGTCCATAGCAGCCTTATCTGTACCGCATACGGATACAGCGCCGTCGTCGTCAATGTCGATCTTCACGCCGGTCTGCTCGATGATGGCGTTGATGGTCTTACCTCTCTGGCCAACCACATCGCCGATCTTCTGCGGGTCGATCTGGATCTGTACAATCTTCGGTGCAAACTCGCCTACCTCTTTACGCGGCTCGCTGATGCAGGGCTTCATGCAGTTGTCCATAATGTAGAGACGTGCCTCGCGGCAGCGCGCGATTGCGCCCTCTACGATGGGACGGGTCAGACCGTGGATCTTGATATCCATCTGGATGGCAGTGATACCCTCGGTGGTACCGGTTACCTTGAAGTCCATGTCGCCGAAGAAGTCCTCGAGACCCTGGATATCGGTCAGCAGCACGAAATCGTCGTCGGTCTCGCCTGTTACCAGACCGCAGGAGATTCCTGCTACCATCTTCTTAATCGGTACGCCTGCTGCCATCAGGGACATGCAGGACGCGCAGGTGGAAGCCATAGAGGTGGAACCGTTGGACTCGAAGGTCTCGGATACGGTACGGATCGCGTAGGGGAACTCTTCCTCGGACGGCAGTACCGGCAGCAACGCGCGCTCAGCCAGCGCTCCGTGTCCAATCTCACGACGTCCCGGTCCGCGGCTCGGCTTTGTCTCGCCTACGGAGTAGCTCGGGAAGTTATAGTGATGCATATAACGCTTGCTTGTCTCATTTTCATCCAGGCCATCCAGGCGCTGTGCCTCAGACAGCGGAGCCAGGGTACAGATGTTGCAGATCTGGGTCTGTCCTCTGGTGAACATGGCGGAACCGTGTACACGCGGAATAATATCTACCTCTGCAGCCAGCGGACGAATCTGAGTAATGGCACGTCCGTCCGGACGCTTGTGATCCTTCAGGATCATCTTACGTACGGTCTTCTTCTGATACTGATATACAGCCTCGCCCAGAACCTCGAGCCACTCATCCTTTTCTGCAAATGCCTCTTCCAGACGCTCGGTAATTTTACGGATGTTCTCCTCACGCTTCTGCTTCTCATCGGTGAAGACTGCCTCTTCCATCTCTGCGGGCGGAACGATCTCCTTGATGGCTGCGAACAGCTCTTCCGGTACTGCGCAGCTGGTGTAGCTGTGCTTTTCCTTGCCGCACTCTGCTACGATCTGGTCGATGAACGCGATAACCTGCTGGTTTACCTCGTGAGCCTTATAGATAGCCTCGATCATCTTTGCCTCGGGGATCTCATTGGCTCCCGCCTCGATCATGATGACCTTCTCTCTGGTGGAAGCTACGGTCAGCTTCAGGTCGGATACCTTATAGTCTGCCTGACCCGGGTTTACGATGAACTCACCGTCGATCATGCCGATCTGTGTCATAGCACAGGGGCCTGCGAACGGAATATCAGAGATCGCCGTTGCGATAGCGGAGCCCAGCATCGCTGTCAGCTCCGGGCTGCAGGTGGGGTCTACGGAAAGCACCAGGTTGTTCAGGGTTACGTCGTTCCGGTAGTCCTTCGGGAACAGCGGACGCATGGGACGGTCGATGACGCGGGACGTCAGAATCGCGTTCTCGGACGCCTTGCCCTCACGCTTGTTGAAGCCTCCCGGGATCTTGCCTACGGAATACAGCTTCTCCTCGTACTCTACGCTTAAGGGGAAGAAGTCGATGCCATCGCGGGGCTTGTCGGATGCGGTTGCGGTGGAAAGCACGGTGGTGTCGCCATAGTGCATGAAGGCTGCGCCGTTAGCCTGCTTTGCGACGCGTCCTACGTCTACAGTCAGTGTACGGCCGGCCAGCTCCATAGAAAAACTCTTGTACATAATATTTCTCCTTATTTTGCTGGTGTAGGAGAAACCGAAACTACTGATTTGCGCGGGATGCGCTCCTGCGTACATCAGTGGTCTCGGAACATTTCTCCTACATGGTGAATGGGTTACACAAAAACCGGGCGAAAGAACCGTGAGATTCCTCCGCCCTTTTGGAAACTTATTTTCTCAGTCCTAATCTCTCAATCAGGCTACGATATCTCTCGATATCCATCTTCTTCAGGTATGCAAGCATATTACGTCTCTGACCAACCATCTTCAGAAGTCCTCTTCTGGAGTGATGATCCTTCGGGTTTGCCTGCAGATGAGCGGTCAGCTCCTGGATACGTGCGGTCAGGATAGCTACCTGTACCTCCGGTGAACCGGTGTCTCCCTCTTTTAAACCGTACTCTGCAATAATAGCCTGCTTCTTGTCCTTTGCGATCATGATGTTTCCTCCTTATATTTTTTATACGCTGGGTATCAAGCAATGGTCGGAGTGTCCGATAACCGGATACCAGCAAACTCATACTCCGATAGTGTATCATAGGGAATATGGGGGTGTCAAGGGTGATTTTTCAAAATCAGTCCTTCAGGATCCGGGCCGCAGTCACCGGGCTTCTGTAGTACATATTGGAAATGGTGATTCCGGTGCGGGCGTTGCTGGCATGTACCACACGGCCCCCGCCGATGTACATGGCTACATGGTTGATATGCTTGCCGCTGCCATAGAAAATCAGGTCTCCCGGCTTCACGTCGCCGACGCTGATCTTCGTGCCGCAGTTAGCCTGGGCTCTGGATGAATGGGGCAGAGAGATACCGAAGTTCCGGTATACGGCCAGAGTAAAGCCGGAGCAGTCCGCGCCCTTGGTCAGGCTGGTGCCGCCCCACACGTAGCGGTTACCCACATACTGCTTAGCGAAATCACAGATAGAAATGCGTACGTCGGTGACGCCTTCGCCGTACAGCGCTTCGGACAGAGTCAGGGCTGTGTCCAGCTCGCTTTTCACATCCACGTATTCCGACGCCACATAGCCGTCCTCGCCGTCGATATCGATTTTGATCCAGTCGCCCATATCCTCGATAACCTGAAGCTCCTCGCCTGCCGGAACCTTGGTCCAGTAATCCGCGTCGGTGCTTGGCTCCATCCGCACATACAGGGAGTCTGTATTCACCTTCGCCATGGTCTGTCCCAGCTGAAAGGCCAGGTCGATGGCTTCCTGTCCGATATACAGGTACTCGGCCTTCACATAGCCCTCTACCTCGCCGGACTTGATATGGGCCCACTCGCCGTCGATCCCCAGCACCTCACAGGCGCCGTTTTTGCGAAGCTTACCCACCAGGGAGCTGCTGCCGTCCGCCGCCTCGCGGATGTTCAGGCTGTCGTCCACGTTGGCAATGGCGATATTCACATAGCCCTCCAGCGGCGTACCGGTCCATACCACCTCCGCGGTGGCCTGGGTCTGCTCCTCGCTGTCTGTGGTCTGATCAAAATTGGATGCGATTCCCTCGCCGAGACCGTCCCCCAGCGGCGCAGCCTGCGCCTGCATGCCGATCATGGCCATGAAAATCGCACCCATTACAAATCCCGCTTTATATCTTTTAAACATACAATCCTCCGTATTGATTATCCGGTATAATTATTACAATTTTGTTAAGAACCTATTACACCTTATAATAATCGGGAAGATTTGTCAAGGAAATCTTTTTGATTCACGTGGATTTTGCGGATTTCTGTGGGTTTTCCGCAGAATTACCGCCGCGCCCGCCGTACCAGCCGGTTCAGTTCGTCCCGATCCCACAGCTCCACGCCGATTTCATCCGCCAGTTCCTCCGCCGACGGGGTAAAATAGCTGTTGGTCAGTACCACCGGCACGTCGCAGCCGTAGAACTCGGCTCCGGCGTAGGCTTCCTGTACCGCCTTATTGCTGATTTTCGCCCGGTAATGCTTGCACTGGATGGCGTAGGAGACTCCGTCGCGCTGCGCCAGCACGTCCACGCCCTGGTCGCCGCTGCCCCGGGTGACCTCCACATGGATATAGCCGTCCCGCGCCAGCAGTCCGCCCACATATTCCTCAAATTCCCAGCCGTCCATGTCGTCATAGTCGGCCCGGCGGAAACGCCGGCGTTCCTTCCGCCAGCCATGAATCCGGCCGGCGCACCGGAATATGGTCTTAAAAGGCCAGAACAGCACCCGCAGTAGAAACAGTGCGGGTGCCGCTATCAGATAATAAAATAGTCTCATGAAACTAGTTTTCTCTTTCTCCAAAATATTTTCTGCCCCAGGCCACGTCTTTCTCAATCCGCTCCTTTAAGGCTTCCAGAGAATCAAATTTCCGCTCCGGGCGCTCAAAGCCATAGAAGGATACAGTCAGCGTCTCCCCGTACAGATTCCGATCAAGGTCAAACAAAAAGGTTTCCACACCTTTTCGTGTCTCTCCGCCTATGGTCGGCTTGTAACCGATGTTGGTGATGCCCTCAAAAATCTCGGAAGCAATCCGGGTTTTGGTGGCATAGACGCCGTTGGGCGGCAGCAGCTTTGAAAGCTCCGGCTGCTGATTGATGGTGGGAAGCCCCAGGGTCCGGCCAATCTGATGGCCATAGAGTACCTCTCCGGTCACGGAATAGGCGTAGCCCAGCAGCTGATTGACCAGCTCCATATGGCCCTGCTCCAGTTCCTTACGGATCCGGGTACTGCTGATTTCCCCGCCGTCATAGCAGGCTTTTTCTACTACCTCCACCTGAAAACCGCATTCCTCCTGCATGTCCTCCAGAAGCCGGTAACTGCCCTTCCGGTTATGGCCGAAATGAAAATCCGTCCCCACAGCCAGATATTTTACATGCAGCCTCTTTACCAAAATCTCCCGCACAAAATCCTCTGCCTCCATATGGGCTATGGATTCCACAAAGGGACACTCTATCAGATAGTCCACACCCCATTTTTCCAGGAGATTTCTCCGCTCCTCCGGGAGCAAAAGGGTGGACCGTTCTCCGAAATCAAAGGTAAAAATCAGAGCCTTTAAGCCTTCTTCCTTCTTTTTTAAAATGCGGTTCACCAGAAGCTGATGTCCCATATGCAGCCCTTCGAACTTTCCCAGGGAAATGGCTGTCGCTTCCGTTGTCTCAAATTCTGTCGTTCCGGTAATTAATCTCATGGTAAATCCTTTATCCTATTATTTTATCCCTCAGGATAAAAACATTTTCTCGGGCTTATAGCGTCTGCCGCCCTGTTCCCGTCGGTAGAGCCCCCGGAAATCCCCTTCGGAATTGTATACACGCACGCAATTGCGCTCCAGCTCCGTACCTTCCGGCGGGCACTCTCCGGTCGTTTCCGCGATATCCTCTTTTCCAAAAGGATTGCCGTTTTGAATCAGGCGATCGCTCTCCTGCCTGATACGGACTGCCGGGCAGACCGCAAAGACGTCGTCCACCGGAAGCAGTACCTCCTCGATGCGGCCCTCGTGCATCATTGTCTCCAGTTCAGAAAGCTTATGGCTGTCCGCCAGTTCAAAACGGTCTACTTTGGTACGCAGCAGGCTTTTCATACAGCCGCCACAGCCTAGCTTTTCACCGATATCCTGACAGAGGGTGCGGATATAGGTGCCGCTGCTGCAGGTCACCGTAAAGGTCACCTCCGGGAGCCGGATTTCGTGAATCTCCATATCCAGAATCCGTACCCGTCTGGCCTGGCGCTCCACCTCTTTGCCTTCGCGGGCCAGCTCATAGAGCTTTTTTCCGTTGACCTTCAGGGCCGAATACATGGGCGGGACCTGGTCGTAGTCGCCAAGGAAGCTCATGATCACCTCCCGGACCTGCTCCCCGGTGGCTGCCACCGGCGCTTCTGTCAGCACCCTGCCGGAAGTATCCTGGGTGTCGGTGGTCTGTCCCAGCAAAAGCACTGCCCGGTAGGTCTTCTCTTTTTCTGTCAGAAGTCCGCAGAGCTTTGTGGCATTTCCCAGACAGACAGGAAGAACTCCCTCCGCATCCGGATCGAGAGTTCCCGTATGGCCTATCTTTTTCTGTTTTACGATTCCGCGGAGCTTCGCCACCACGTCGTGTGAGGTGAAGCCCGCTTCTTTATAGACGTTGATTACACCATTCATGTTATACATCCTGATTCTGATTCAGCTGCTTTTCGATGTGCAGGGTCAGATTGTTGACCACATCGTAAAAGGTTCCGTGCATGGTACAGCCCGCCGCCTTTACGTGCCCGCCGCCGCCGAAATAAGCGCAGACCGCGCTGACATCCACGGGGCCGTTGGACCGAAGGCTGACCTTATACTGATGATTGCCTGTTTCATAGAGGAAAATGGCTACTTCCACGCCGTCGGTCACGCGCAGCTGGCTGACGATACCGTCCAGATCCGCAGGAATTGCTCCGTAAAAATCCATATCCTTTTCCCGGATGCGGCCTACGATAACACGGCCATCCAGCAGAAGAATGCTCTCCACCAGCGCGCGGCCCAGAATCTGGTTCTGGATGTAGGTTTTCTTATAGAAGGTCTCATCCACAATCCGGCTGAAGTCGATGCCTTTGGCAATCAGGCTTCCCGCGATCTGCATGGTCTTCGGGGAAGTATTGGAATACTGGAAAACGCCGGTATCATGGACAATGCCCATGTACAGCGCCTCCGCTGTGTGTCTGGAAATTTTTTCCTCTTCCATGGTTTCCCAGGCAAGCTCCGACGCGCTGCTGGCGTCGGCTACTACCCAGTTCACATCCGCAAAACCCGGATTGGTAACGTGATGATCAATGCAGACTGTATGCTTCGCGGCGTCCAGATACCTGACCGCCGCTCCCAGCCGCTCTTTGTCACTGGCGTCCAGAGAGATAAATAAGTCATAGACCTTATCCTCATTACAGTCCGTCTTTACCAGCTCCGCGCCGTTCAGGAAGCGGAACTTGGGTACGATCTGTTCCAGATATACGTCCGCCTGAATCTCCGGGTAATTGTCCCGGAGATAATTCCACACACCCAGACAGGAACCCGTGCAGTCCCCGTCCGGACGGATATGTCCGCTGATCGCCACTGTCTTCACATCTGTAAGCTCATCCTTAAGCCTGATCATCCTCTTCATCCTCTTCTTTACTGCCCTGGTTTACGTCGTCGATAAGCTTTGACATATGGACGCCATACTCGATAGACTGATCCATGACAAAGCGGATCTCCGGGGTGTTGCGCAGGTTGATGGACTTGGCCAGAGCGCGGCGGATATAGCCTTCCGCGCTCTTAAGGCCTGCCAGCGTATCTGCCTGGGCCTGCTTGTCGCCCAGGACACTGATGTAGGCCTTTGCGGTCTTCAGGTCCGGGGCAACCTCCACTTCTACCACCGAAGTCATCGGGCAGATGCGCGGGTCCTTGATCTCATTTAAAATGATATTGCTCAGCTCCCGGCGCACCTCGCCGTTGATTCTTGTATTTTTAATACTGTTTTTTCTCATATATTATTCACCTCAGACAATGCCCTATCTCGGCACCTCTACCATGGTGTAAGCCTCTACGATATCCAGCTCCCTGATGTCGTTGAACTTCTCGAAGACCAGACCGCACTCGTAGCCTGCCTTGACTTCCTTCACGTCGTCCTTGAAACGCTTCAGGGACGCCAGCGGGCCGTCGAAGATCTGCTCGCCCTCGCGGGTGATACGGCACTTGCAGCCTCTCTGGAATACGCCGTCCAGCACATAGGAGCCTGCGATATTGCCCACGCCAGACGCCTTGAAGATCTGACGCACCTCTGCGTGGCCCAGCACCTTCTCCTCGAAAATCGGATCCAGCATGCCCTTCATGGCTGCCTCTACGTCGTTGATGGCGTCGTAGATGACGCGGTACAGACGCAGATCCACCTTCTCGCGCTCCGCGGTTTCCTTAGCAGTCGCGTCAGGACGCACGTTGAAGCCGATGATAATGGCGTTGGACGCTGCCGCCAGGCTGACGTCGGACTCGTTGATGGCTCCTACGCCACCATGGATAATCTTTACTACTACTTCCTCGTTGGAGAGCTTTAAGAGACTCTGCTTTACGGCCTCTACAGAACCCTGTACATCGGCCTTTACGATGATATTCAGCTCCTTTAAGTTGCCGGACTGAATCTGGGAATACAGATCGTCCAGGGACATCTTGAGCTTGGTATCCTCGATGAGCTTCTCTCTGCTCTCTTTTACATAGGTCTCGGCAAAGGCTCTTGCCTCCTTGTCGGTCTCCGGAGATACGAAGATCTCTCCGGCATTGGGCACGTCATTGAGACCCAGAATCTCGACCGGCTTGGACGGGCCTGCCTCTTTCACGCGGCGGCCATTGTCATCCATCATGGCGCGGACCTTACCGTGGCAGGAGCCTACGGCAATGGGATCGCCCACATGCAGGGTTCCCTTCTGTACCAGCACGGTAGCAACCGGGCCCTTGCCCTTGTCAAGCTCTGCCTCGATAACCAGACCTCTCGCCCGGCGGTTCGGGTTGGCCTTCAGCTCCAGAACCTCAGATGTCAGCAGAATCATTTCCAGCAGGTTATCGATACCCTCATGGGTATGGGCGGATACCGGGCAGAAAATGGTGCTGCCGCCCCAGTCCTCGGGAATCAGCTCATACTCGGTCAGCTCCTGCTTTACACGCTCGATATTAGCGCTGGGCTTATCGATCTTATTGATGGCAACGATGATCTCGATGCCTGCGGCCTTGGCATGGTTAATAGCCTCAATGGTCTGGGGCATTACGCCGTCGTCGGCTGCAACTACCAGGATGGCGATATCGGTGGAGTTAGCTCCACGCATACGCATGGCGGTGAACGCCTCATGTCCCGGTGTGTCCAGGAAGGTGATCTTCTGACCGTTGATGCTTACCACGTAAGCACCGATGTGCTGGGTGATTCCGCCTGCCTCGCGGTCAATGACATGGGTGTCACGGATGGCATCCAGCAGGGAAGTCTTACCATGGTCTACATGACCCATAACGCAGACTACCGGCGGACGGGATACGAGTGTCTCATCGCTGTCTTCCGTATCCTCCAGCATCTTCGCGATGACGTCTTCCTTCTCCTCGGGAACCGGATCGAAATTCATTTCCATAGCCAGCTCGCCTGCCGCCTCAAAGTCCAGTTCGGAGTTTACGGTTACCATCTTGCCTGCCAGGAACAGCTTCTTGATGATCACGGACGGCTGAATCTTCATCTTCTCCGCCAGATCATGGATGCTGATCATCTCCGGAATTTCGATAACCTTGGGGGTGTTGTCTTCTTTCTTAGGCGCAGGTGCCGGCTGACGAGTCGCAGCAGCGCCCTTACCTCCCTTGCCGCCCTTCTGATTCGGACGGTTACCGCCCTGGTTCGGACGACGTCCGCCCTGACCCGGCTTGCCATTCCAGCTATCATTGAACTTTGTGTTCTTATCTTTCTTGGTATCATCATTGCGATTCTTATTCTCCGCTCTGCGGTTCTCGTTCTTACGAAGCTCTACCGGTGCTGACGGGATATCCATGGAAGAACGACGGTTGTCTCTTCCCTGGCCTCCTCTGTTCTGGCCGTCGCGGTTCTGATAGCCGCCGCTTCTCTGGCCGTCACGGTTCTGATAGCCGCTGCCCTGACCATCGCGTCTCTGGTAGCCGCCACTCTGGCCGTCTCTTCTCTGACCGTCGCGGTTCTGATAGCCGCTGCCCTGACCATCGCGTCTCTGGTAGCCGCCGCCCTGACCGTCTCTTCTCTGACCGTCGCGGTTCTGATAGCCGCTGCCCTGACCATCGCGTCTCTGGCCGTCTCTTCTCTGACCGTCACGGTTCTGATAGCCGCCCTGACCGTCTCTTCTCTGACCATCGCGATTCTGTGCCGGTCTGCCCTGGCCTGCCGGTCTTGCGTTATTCTCAGACGCTGCCGGACGGGACTGGGACGCTGCTGCCGGTTTTGCCGCCTCTGTGACTGGTTTTGCTGCCGGTGCTGCCGCCGGCTTTACTGCCTCGGTCTTCGGAGCCGGTGCCGGTGCTGCCGCAGACTTTGCCGGTGCTGCCGTCGGTTTTGCCGCAGGCTTTGCTGCCGGACGGGACTGTGCCTGACGGGCTGCCTGCTGCTTTTTCTCGGCTCTCGGATCCTTGATGCCGGTCTTACTGTTGTGGGTATTGTATACAGCAATGATCTTTTTCTTCTTCTTTACTTCCTGTTCTTCTCCATTTGTATTCATATGGCTGTTTCCCTCCAAATTTCTACCTCCGTTATGATTGATTGTTCAGCTTCTTCACAATCTCAAATTCTTCTCTATACTCTTCGCAAGTCCCTCATCCAGAATCGCCAGGGACGCGCGGAATTCCTTGCCCATCGCGTGGCCCAGCTCCTCTTTTCCACCATAGAAATACACAGGTACTTCGTAGTAGTCACACATATTTTGGAACTTCTTTTTTGTATTATCGGACGATTCATCCGACACAATGACAAGCGCCGCCTTTCCGGACTTGACCGCGTGCTCCGTGGCGAATTCGCCGCTGGCGGTCTTTCCTGCCTTCTGGGCCAGGCCTATCAGGGATAATACTCTATTCTGTGCCAAGCTCATCCAACTCCTTTTCCAGGCTGTCGTACACTGCTGAAGGAATGGCCATCTTCAGGGAACGCTCCAGGCCTTTGTTCTTCCGGGCTTTTGCAAGACATTCCTTAGAAAAACAAAGATACGCGCCCCGACCGTTCTTCCGGCCTGTGGCGTCCAGCACAATTTCATCCTCCGCTGTCTTAAGGACTCTCAGCATCTCTTTCTTGCTTTTCATTTCCTGACAGCCCACGCACTGGCGCATCGGTACTTTTTTATTCATCCTGACTCGCTTCCTCTGTCTCTGTCTCAGCTGCTTCCGCGGCCTGCGCTTCCTCGTAAGCCTGGGACTCCTTATACTCCTCGAAGTCCTCGTACTCCTCGTACTCCTCGTCTACGTCCAGCCAGCCCTCGATTTCTCTTGCCTGGGTCTCGCTCTTGATGTCGATCTTGAAGCCGGTGAGCCTTGCTGCCAGTCTCGCGTTCTGGCCTTCCTTACCGATGGCCAGGGACAGCTGATAATCGGGAACCACAACCTTGGCTGTCTTATCCTCCGGATCAGCCAGGACCGCGATCACCTTGGCCGGGCTTAAGGCGTTCTCAATCAGCAGGGCCGGGTTCTCGTTCCAGTTGATGATGTCGATCTTCTCGCCGCGCAGTTCATTTACAATCGCGTTGACACGGGCGCCGTTCATACCGACGCAGGCGCCTACCGGATCCACGTCCGGATCGTTGGACCATACGGCGATCTTCGTTCTGGAGCCTGCCTCACGGGCGATGCACTTGATCTCCACAATGCCGTCCCGGACCTCGGTTACCTCGGACTCAAACAGGCGCTTTACCAGCTCCGGATGGGTTCTGGACAGCAGGATACGCGGTCCCTTATTGGTATCCTTTACTTCCAGGATATATACCTTGATACGCTCGGTGGGCTTGAATACCTCACCCTTTACCATCTCGTTTTCATTGAGAATGGCGTCTACCTTACCCAGGTTTACGCTGACATTGCGGCCCAGGTATCTCTGTACGACGCCGGTCACAACCTCTTTCTCCATGCCGTAATACTGGTTAAACAGAGATTTTCTCTCTTCCTCACGGATCTTCTGCAGGATGATGTTCTTGGCATTCTGTGTGGCGATACGTCCGAATTCCTTGGATTTTACTTCCACATTCACAATGTCACCCACCTCGTACTTGGGGTCGATCATCTTCGCGTTGGACAGGCTGATCTCGGTCACATCATCCTCTACCTGCTCTACGACCTTCTTCTCCGCAAGTACGGAGAACTGGCAGGTAACCGGGTCGATATTGACCTTGATATTGTCGGCCTTGCCAAAGTGCGCCTCACAGGCTTTCAGCAGAGAGTTCTCGATGGCCTCCAGCATGGTCTCCTTGCTGATATCCTTTTCTTTCTCCAAAAGCTCCAGAGCTTCCAGCAGTTCTGTGTTCATTCTTTTCTTTCCTCCTAGTTTTTCACTCTTCTATTAAAAATCAAACGCCAGACGAATCAGCGCAATGTTGTCTCTGTCAAATATCTGTTCCTGTCCGTCCTCTGTCTCAATGGTTACCGTGTCCTTATCCCAGGCTTTTAATACGCCGCGGAATTCCTTCTGCCTGTCTACCATGCGGTAGGTGCGGATCTCCACTTCTTCGCCCTTGCTCCGGATAAAATCACGTTCTTTTTTCAGCGGTCGGCCAAGGCCCGGGGAACTGACCTCCAGAATGTAGGAATCGTCGATGAAATCGTCCCGATCCAGCAGATCGCCCAGCTCCCGGTTGACTACCTCGCAGTCATCCACTGTGATTCCGCCCGGCTTATCGATGTAAGCCCGCAGATACCAGTTGCCGGCTTCTTTTACATACTCCACATCCACCAGCTCGAAGCCGTTGGCTTCCATGATGGGCATGAGAAGCTTCTCTGTCTTCTGTTCGTACTCTTCTCTCTTTGTCATAGTCTTCCTTTCCCTGGGCGGTCGTGTTTTTTATTTCAAAAACAAAGAGTGAACTTTCGTTCACTCTTTGTCGGCCGCGCTATTTATTCTATTACAATGTAGCACACTTTTTCCATAAATGCAAGGGGTTTATACGTTAATTTCTGCTTTTTCTCCGAGAATATCGCTGTATTTCTCCAGAATCGGCTTTACCACCTGTCCCAGGAACGCGTCTACCTGCTCCGGGGCGCGTCCCACATAGCGGGAGGGCTCCATAGTCTTCTTCAGATCCTCCAGGGAAAGGCCGAAGGCCGGGTCTGCGGCAATCAGCTCCAGCAGGTTATTCTCTTCGCCGTTTACCTTCACATTCTTTCCTGCTTCCATGGAAAGCTCACGGATACGCTCATGCAGCTCCTGACGGTCGCCGCCTGCCTTGACCGCGTCCATCATGATGTTCTCGGTGGCCATGAAGGGCAGCTCTGCCATCATGTGCTTGCGGATCACCTTCGGATATACCACCAGGCCGTCTACCACGTTCAGGCACAGATCCAGGATGCCGTCGATGGCCAGGAAGCCTTCCGGAATGGACAGACGCTTGTTGGCGGAGTCGTCCAGGGTACGCTCAAACCACTGGGTGGCGCTGGTGATGGCCGGGTTCAGGGCGTCCACGATCACGTAGCGGGACAGGGAAGCGATTCGCTCGCTGCGCATGGGGTTGCGCTTGTATGCCATGGCGGAGGAACCGATCTGGGATTTCTCGAAGGGCTCTTCCACTTCCTTCAGATGCTGCAGAAGGCGGATGTCGTTGGACATCTTGTGGGCGCTGGCTGCAATGCCTGCCAGCACATTCAGGACACGGGTGTCCACCTTACGGGAGTAGGTCTGGCCGGATACCGGGTAGCACTCCCTGAAGCCCATCTTCTCCGCGATCATCGGATCGATTTTATTGATTTTCTCTTCGTCGCCCTCAAACAGCTCCTTGAAGCTGGCCTGGGTGCCGGTGGTTCCCTTGGATCCAAGAAGCTTCATGGTGGAAATCACGTGCTCCAGATCCTCCAGGTCCAGGCAGAATTCCTGCATCCACAGGGTCGCTCTCTTTCCCACGGTGGTGGGCTGGGCCGGCTGGAAATGGGTAAACGCCAGGGTCGGCAGATCCTTATACTTATCAGCAAAAGCTGCCAGCTCATTTAACACGTTGATCAGCTTCTTATGAACCAGCTTCAGGGCCTCGGTCATGACGATGATGTCTGTATTGTCGCCCACATAGCAGGACGTAGCGCCCAGATGGATGATGCCCTTTGCCTTCGGACACTGGCAGCCGTATGCGTATACGTGGGACATGACGTCGTGGCGTACCTCTTTCTCACGGGCCTTTGCCACGTCGTAGTTGATGTCGTCCTGATGGGCCTTCAGTTCGTCGATCTGCTCCTGGGTGATGGGCAATCCCAGCTCCTTCTCGGTTTCAGCCAGGGCGATCCACAGCTTTCTCCAGGTGCGGAATTTCTTATCCGGGGAAAAGATGTACTGCATCTCTTTACTTGCGTAGCGCTCGGATAAGGGGCTTACGTATCTGTCTGTACTCATGTTTTCTCTCCTCTTTGTTTTTCCATTTATTTTACTATATTTCCCGCCATATCACAATCTTATTTTCCGGGCTTATTTTTCTTATTTTTCAAAGCTGCCCCGGATGTCCTCGGTGGGCGGCGCAATCGGGTACTCGCCGGTAAAGCAGGCCGTGCAATGGCCCATGCCGCCAATCATCTCGCCCAGGCGTTCTGTCTTCAGATAGGCCAGGGAATCAGCCCCGATGACCCGGCGGATCTCCTCGATGGTCCGGTTATGGGCGATTAACTGCTCCTCCGCCGGTACGTCGGTACCGAAATAGCAGGGGTGCAAGAAGGGCGGGGAGCTGACCCGCATATGTACCTCTTTGGCTCCGGCGTCGCGGAGCATCTTCACAATGCGGTCGCTGGTGGTGCCGCGGACGATGGAATCATCGATCATAATCACGCGCTTTCCATTGACTGCCTCTTTCAGGACATTCAGCTTCACCCGGACGCTGGATTCCCGGCTGCTCTGGCCCGGCTTGATAAAGGTACGGCCCACATAACCATTTTTCACAAAGGCGGTACCGTAGGGGATGCCGGACTGAAGGGAATAGCCGAGGGCCGCCGCATTGCCTGACTCGGGTACGCCCACCACCAGGTCGGCCTCCACCGGGCTGTCCATGGCCAGGAATCTGCCTGACTGAATCCGCGCCTGATAGACGCTGACGCCGTCGAAATGACTGTCCGGGCGGGCGAAATAGATGTATTCAAAGATGCAGCGCGCCTCCTGATCCTTCGGAAGGCAATGGCTCTTATCCGATTCGATGCCTTTCTGGGGCGTAATTGTCACGATCTCGCCGGGCTCCACGTCCCGCACAAAGGTGGCGCCGATGGTATCCAGGGCGCAGGTCTCACTGGCCAGGATGTAAGCGTTGTCACGCTTGCCGATGCATAAGGGACGGAAGCCGTAGGGGTCTCTGGCTCCGATGAGCTTTCTGGGGGACATGACAATCAGGGAATAGGCTCCCTTGATCTTATCCATGGCCCGGGAAACTGCTTCCTCAACGCTCCCCGTGTGGATTCGCTCTCTGGCGATATGGTAGGCGATGACCTCGGAATCAATGGTGGTCTGAAAAATAGCTCCGGTGTATTCCAGCTCCCGGCGGAGCTCCGGCGCGTTGACCAGGTTGCCGTTGTGGGCTAACCCTAAGGTTCCTTTCACATAATTTAATACCAGCGGCTGGGCGTTCTCTCTGGTACTGCTGCCCGCCGTGGAATAGCGGGTATGTCCTACGCCGATATCGCCCTTCAGGGCGCTTAACTGGTCCGGCGCAAAGACCTCATTTACCAGGCCCATGCCTTTATGGCTTTTTACCACGCCTTTGGGGCCGTTCGTATCGCTGACCGCGATGCCGCAGCTCTCCTGTCCTCTGTGCTGCAGGGCAAATAAGCCGTAATAAATCGTAGAAGCCACGTCGTTGCCGTCGAAATCATAGATTCCGAACACGCCGCATTCCTCACGGAGCTTCTCGTCCTCTTCGTATTGTTCATGGATTTGTTCTCTGTTCATGGGGTACCTCCGTCCTGTGCTTTTCTTATAAAGATGCTTTTCTGTACGGATGACGGTCAGATAAGGCCGTCGGAATTTTCTCATTTAGTACGTACAAAAGTATAAACCATGATTTTTTGAAATGCAAGGGCGGATCGGGGGACGGTTATTACTTATTCTAATTGATAATTTGGTGGTTTTCTTATAAAAATGCGCAAAAAAAATCCCGGCGTCTCTGCTTTTTCGGTCAGGGGCGCCGGGGTGCGAAATGTTTTTGGTTTTTATTCGTTTTTTTCAAATAAATACTGTTCTAATTTTTCCAACATCTCATCTATTTTTATGTACTCCCGCATTTTTTCCGGATCTTGAATGGTTTTCATCCGCTCCCGTAGCTTTTTCTTCTTTTCAAACAGCTGCATAAGTTGCCACATCTCCCGCATTGGCCGCATTTGAAACTGAAACGCCTCCTTGGCCATGTACCTTCCGATTTCTGTCTTTCCGCAAATCATACCATCCTCGGAGCGTTCCATGTGTAAATCAAATTTCTCATCCGCCGGATCTACAAAACCTTTTCCGTCCACAGTGGAAATATTCGGATCCTCCGATGGCCATTTTGCCGCCTTTTTGCGATTACATACCCAACAGGCATAGACAAGGTTTGTATAATCATTTACTCTGTCTTCCGCATATTTTTCGGCACAAAATGGTCAATCTCGAACTTATTTTTCGTGATCGCTTCTGTTTTTCCGCAATATCCGCACATATGTTGAAAATCTTCTCGCAGTTCTGTCAGATATGCTTTATAATCTGCCCGCTTTTCAAGCCCGCTTCTGCGTCTTATTACTTTATCGCCATGCACCCTCACAGCATTTCCCCCGATTTATTTTTTTAATAATCTGTCCAGTTCTCCCAGAAGCTTATCCACCCGTTCACTCAGCCCGCTTTCCAGCATCGCAGATGGTACTTCATCTACTTCTCCATAGGCTTTTAAAATGTTAAATACCTTTTTTAATTCCTCTTCTTCCCCGCCTGTCATGCTTTCAGAATTCTTTTTCTCAAGCAATGCTTCATATCGTTCCTTATATCTTTGGACCGTATTGTCATATACCTCCGTCATCTGCTTTAACTGCTCACAAAATTCCGTAAATTCCTCTTCATGCGCACCCAGTATTTTCCGATCATATATTGCATTTTTCACAACCAGTTTTTCATCCACAGAATCCTCCGGATAACTGGTCATAATTAAATACGGAAATCCCTGAAGTTTGTCTTTCAGATAAAAAGCGAATTCTGTCCCATTAAAGTCATATTTAGACGATAATTGATGATCAATCAGCAGGCATTTGATATGCTCCTTTATGATCCAGTTCTTCACCGCCTCCATATTGCCTTCCGGCGCTATCAGAAGTTCCAGTTTCTCTCTTCTCATCCGCTTGATATAATCATCCAGAAGCTCTTCGCTATCCTCCACCATTCCTATTCTATACATACGCACCTCTACTTTTTCAAATATAACGTTATATAGTAGCCTGTTTCTGCGGTCGTGTTCCGGGATAAATCTATTTTTCCCTGGTAATCATCGACCGTATTTTTAACAATCCACAATCCCATGCCGGTACCGATTTTCTGTCCGGAAGCATCTCTTTTATCTGTTTCAAATACTTCCAGCGTTTTATCCGGGTTCATCTTATAAACCGGGGACAGACCGGCTCCGGTATCCGAATAATCTATTCGGATATATTCCTCATCTTCCGAAATACTCAGTTCTATCTTCTTTTCCTTTACCCGTTTTTTTTCAAACGAAGCTTTACTGTTTGAAATCAGATTCGATAATATCGTTTCCATTTCATACGGAAAACATCTGAGGTATACTTCCTTTTCTTTTCCTGCATACTCTATTATTATATGTTTGGACTGCAGCACTTTATTCCAGGAATCTATACCTTTTACAAAGAGAGCTGCTATATCTGTTTTTCGCCGCTTTCTTTTATCCTTCTTTACTGCCTCAATAGTCACCTGGAACCAGGAGTCAAATCCATCCCGAATAGTATCCGCTTCATTTATATAAGAAAGCGCCTCTTCCATATCTTTGTCTTTTTCCAGGGCCTCTTTCGCCATCACAATCTTAAGATTCAGTTTATGGGACAACGTTTTAAATTCATGGATACAGGTATTTGTGACAATTCCTGTCGTGGCCAGCATACGAAGCATCTTGTTTTCATTTTCCAGTTCTTCAATCTGCTCATCTTTCGCATCCAGAGCCTGCTTCGCCTGCTCCGCATCCACAGCAGTTTCTCCTGAAGGAGCCTGGTTCTGTTTTCCTTCCGCCTCCGCTTTTTCGCGCTCTTTCTTCTGTTGTGCTGCTTTCTGATTGATATCATCCTGGATTTTTTTTGCCGGATGCTTTTTATCATAGTCATCGCTGAAAATTCTGCTTATATATTGTCGATCTTTTTCCAGGATTCCCAAAATTCCCTGTAAAAACTCCTGAAGCAAAAGAAACTCCGGGGTCTCCATAATTCCTTCTCGATTTGACTGATCCGGCAGCATTACATTCATACGGGAAATAAATACCGATCCTAACATCTGATCCGCATTGACCGTCCACTTTCCTTTGCTGCCCACACCAGCCGGGGAAAGTGAATGGCGTCTGGACAGCTGAAGCCAGTCGTAGGCTGAGGTCTTCGGATCTCCATACGGCCTCACCCGAAAGTTATCTCTGTAAATCTTAATCCCGCCAAAGGTATCTCTTACATCGGTTCTTCCCGCAATGCTCTTCTGATAAAATTTTTCTCTGTCTTTTTTCGTCTGCGTCCGTTTTGCGAAATACAGCACTCCGCTGAATGCCCCCAGTGCCTTTTCCCGCGTCTTTTCTACTCCGGGCACAATCTCACCAAATGGGATTTCAAACGTCTGCGGAATTCCATGGAAATACGTTTTTTCTTTCTGCAATCCCAATTCCTTTAGGATCTTATCCTCATCCTGCCCAAATTCATACTCATTTCTCAGAAGCTTAATAGAAACCGGCTTCTGCTCATCTGACACCTGAAACTCTATCTTATAGTCATAAGAGAACGCCTCCAGATCACTGAAAACTTCCGCGTCCTCTATAGTCGTTTCATTATTAAAACAATAGATCTTATACACAGAAGACAGTTCATAGGGAATCAGGGACGCCAGGCTCTCTTTCAAGCCATGCAACAACTGTTCATTCCATTCATCGCGCAATTCCGTAAGTAAAAATATTGTACCATTCTGTCTCCATTTTTTCTCTATCAGTCTGCGTACCTGTGGATTACTACAGCTTTGGATAAATTCTGAGAACCCCATCGATGTCTCATCCAGTTCCGCTCCGATTTCCGTAATATTTCTTCCTTCCGAAAATGCCGTCCAATCTACCGTCCATAATAATTTTCCACTACTATTCCGGGTTCCTGTCAGCATCTGGCATTTATCCGCAATTCTGTCCAATGCAAACCGACCAATCCCCTTTTCACCTGTCTGAATGCGTCCTTCCCCCGATATATAATTTCCTTTTTTTGAAGAACGTCCGATCGTCATCCAGTGATTCTGAATGGTCTGCGCCGTCATGCCGCTTCCATTATCTGCTAAATAAAGTGCGTTTTGTGTTTCATCATAATAAAGAACGCAGCAGCTCGCATCCGCATCATATGTATTCTTTACCAGTTCAATCACAGCGCCTTCCAGCTTTGATACGTTTTCCCGGCCTATCAGTCTTGCTGTGTAAGCATCTACATTAAATGGAATTCTTGGCATAAATCCCTCCTGCACTTAGTCTGCATCTATCACATAGTTTTTAATATCATTCACCGAAATCCGGTAAGAAGTCGGGGTTGTCGAGGTACCGTGTACTTTTACATGCTCATAAAATTCTCTGCTTTCCAGAATTTCTTTTGCTTCTTCTAAATTCTTCTCACTTTCCGGTTTGCATTTAATGAAATAGCCCGCATACGGTACTGCGTCCTCCCCCGCATGATACACATGATTCTTTTTTGTGATAACCATCGGCATAATCAGCTTTTCGCCTTGTATCCGACCAATTGCCTGACTGCGTCCGTATTGAAACCAGAGCGCATTTTTATCCGCTTTTCGCTCTTTCAGCCTCTTTTTAAATTGTCTCATATATGACATCGCGTATGGAAAATATCTCTTGAATTCTTCTTCCGTATAACCTGTAGCCTCGCCTGTTTCCATACGATACGGGAAAATAATTTTATCCTTCTTCCCACTTTTTTTATTTAAACTCTTTGTACTTGCCGCATCCTTTACAAGTTCTTTTTCTATTCGGTATTTTCCTACTATATAATAAGGCTCCTGATAATCATACTCTTTAAGGACGAACGCCTCGTTCAGCAATGTTGCCACGCTGTTTGTCACTTCAAAATATTCTCCAAATCTATGGGCATTTCCTGGTGTTTCTCCTGATATTGTCCATTTTTTTCCCATTAAATCCGCTTTTCGGATTTCTATTTTCCGCCCTTCAGCCTCCAGATAATAGTCTGCCAGTTCCGGCTTCCGTTTATCATTTTCACAAATCAGGATAATTGATGATGTAATTGCATCCGGAAATATCGATATCGTACTATAGTCATGGATCTCTGTGACATAAGGCAACGCAAAATCGCGCAGACTTTGCGCAAATTTATTGGTCATGATACTATATGGAATCAAATAAGCCATCCTGCCCGCCGGCGCCAGATCTGAAATGCTCGCCTCCGTAAATGCATAGCAATAATCAAATCTTCCATATGCACAGGTACGATACTTTTTTTTCAATAATTCCCTCTGCATTTCATTCATATCATGATATGTAATGTATGGTGGATTTCCTATAATAAAGTCATAGATTCCTTCCTGTTGCTTCGTAAGAAAATCTTCATTCCTGACATTCCAGTTCACCTGGGTAATTCCATATTTTTCTGCCGTCTTGTCTAACCTGTCTATACATCGTCTTATGCATTTTTCATCTATCTCATATGCACAAATATCTCTCTCAAGTCCATTCCGTATCTCATCTGACGAACGCTTCTCTCTTTTTGCACTCTCAATGTAGCGAACGATGATCTCTTCTAAAATATTCCCATCACCACATGAATTTTCCAACACCCGTTTTCCATATAGCTGTCCTCTATAGCACACGTCATCCAGCAGTATTTTCACATATTGTAAAGGTGTGGGGATTTGACAATTCCCTTCCATTCATTTACCTCATCTCTTATCAACGTGTTTCTATCCATTCTTTTCATACCTATAAGTATACCACAGAATGAAGGTAATTCAAGAATGAATGCCTTCTAACGAATTCACAAAAGAAAATACTGCCATACCATTCTTGACTTTCACTCTCCAACCCTCTATCCTATAAATAGACCTGTTTTTACGTGACATCGGATTTTTCCGGGAAAGGAGTTTTTTATGAATCCTCTTCGTATCGGTATTTTGAGTACTGCCTCTATCGTACCGCGGTTTGTGAACGCTGCAGGAACTGTGGAAGGCTGTGTGGTGACGGCTATCGCTTCGCGGAATCTGGAAAAGGCCGCTGAGAAGGCGCGGCTCTGGCGGATCCCGCAGGCTTTTGGCAGCTATGAGGAGCTGATTGCCTCGGATCTGGTGGATATCGTCTATATTGCGACCATCAACAGCGAGCACGCCCGCTATGCGCGGCTTGCGCTGGAGCAGGGAAAGCATGTATTCTGTGAGAAGCCTTTCGCGCTGAAGCCGGCCGAGGTGCGGGATCTTTTTATGCTGGCCCGGGAAAAAGGGCTTTTTGTGATGGAGATGCAGAAATGTGTCTTTCTGCCGGTGGTGCAGGAGCTGAAAAGGCGCATTCAGGCCGGTGAATTCGGGCGGATTACTATGGCAGATTTTTCCAGCTCCTTTGACGCCGGTTACAATAGCTGGATGTTCGACGCTTCCAAAGGAGGCGGACCTCTCTTTTCCAACGCCAGCTACAGCCTGCAGCTGATGCAGTATCTCTTCGATTCCTTTGTAACAGAGCAGACCGGGCTCTGCACCCGCGCAGACAGTCCGGTGGAAAATCAGTTTGCGGCGGTGATGCGCATGGACAACGGCCTTATCTTCACCAACAAGACCAGCACGGCGGCGGATACAGTCCATGTGGGCTACCTCTACGGGGAAAAGGGCTATGTGGAGCTGCCGGATTACTGGAAAGCCCGACAGGCAATTCTGCATTTTAAGGGGCAGGAGCCTATAGTGCTTGACTATCCCTGCGACTTCGAGCTGCGTTATGAGTTGGAGCATGCCCTTAGCTGTATCCGGGCCGGGCTGACCGAGAGTCCGGTGATGACCGAAGAGATGTCTGTACGGGCCATAAAGACCCTGGACGCGCTGCATCGGAGCTGGAATCACTGAACCCAATACAGTTTTGAGATTGTTTAGAAAAACTTAACGCTTTTATCCTTGTATACAGAGGATTTCTGTGGCATACTGACAATTAGCCGGACAGTTTCCCTGAAATGTCCGATCAATCTTTTGTGTAAAGGAAGGAAAACCTGTGAAGGATTCTGTATATAAAGAAAAGCTGCTGTTGCACGGAAGCGATATTCTCGCCTCCGCCAACATGCAGCTGGAAAAACAATTTATGCAGCACGGAAATGTATCCGTCTTCGACCACTCGGTCGCGGTGGCCTGCACCTGTATCTGGCTGGCCGACCGGCTGCGTATCCGGGTGGATGAGCGGGCCCTGGTGCGGGGCGCGCTGCTCCACGATTATTTTCTCTACGACTGGCATGTGCCGGATAAGAGCCACCGATGGCACGGCTTCTTCCACGCCGGAAAAGCGCTTGCCAACGCGTCCCGGGATTTTACCCTTGGGAAAATCGAGCGCGACATGATTGCCCGCCATATGTTTCCGCTGAACATTACGCTCCCCCGCTACCGGGAAAGCGTGATTCTCTGCATCGCTGATAAGCTCTGCGCCACGGAAGAGACCGTGACCACCAGAAGCCAGTATCGAAAAATCAGTATACAGTATTAGTTTCGTCTCACGCCCACAAACACTGCGGCGGATCTGGGATGAAGCCGGTATTCCAAGCTCTTTCAGATAGGGAATTTTTTCCCGGATTCCGGCGAAGGTTCCCGGATTTTTTACGCCGGAAGAAGCGTCCTTCGTAAAGCCCCGGACATGAAGCTCGTAAATGATCAGATCCTGTATGGGCCTGACCGGATCGATGTGAGCGCCCCAGTCGATTTCCGTTCATCTGCCTGGCTCCCCTATCTTCTTTTCTTTTACATCTGATGTCTCACAATCCGGTACTCGTCCCCGTACTGGAAATAGGGACAGCCGTGGAAGCTGCCCTGGATGAAGAGGCGCATTTCGTCCTCGTCCAGGTCCATTTCGCAGACGTAGTAGCCGTAATCGTCGTCGTAGACGTAGTTGCCGCACATCTCGCAGTTGGTGGCCTTCGGCTTTTTCTTGGTCATGTGGATTCCCCCTTGTCTATTCTGAAAAATGGAATCTGCCTCTATCTTCCATTTTTTTACTCTAGTGTACAGGCGCAAGCACTTTCTGCATGTTCCGCTTCATTTTCTCGGTCAGGCGGGCGTACTGAATCAGGTCCTCTTCCTCGAAGCCTGCGAATCTGGCCTCGTCGTAGTCCCGCTGGACTGCCGCCAGCTCCCTTAAAATCGGCTCTGCCTCCGGCTGGAACATGACGCGTACCCGTTTTTCCGGGGCCTTACGCACCAGTTCGTCTTTTTCCCTGCTTTTTTCCTTCTTCTGGCGCACGGGCTTCGGCGTCGGAACGTCCTCCACCTTAATCAGCCCCCTCAGCACCAGCTTCTGAAGCTGCATGCTCAGGGCGCTTCGGGATACCCCCGCGAAATCCGCCAGTTCTTTTTTACTTACCGTATCGCCCTGATGGTTCAGGCACAGCAGCAGATAGGCCTCCACCGCAGTCAGATCATTTTTCAGGGCGGCCACCTCCAGATAGCGCTGCATCAGCTTCCGCTCCCGGTAAAGATCGGAAAGCATGCCCTCGCCCGCCAGAGCCGCAGCGCTGACGCCCGCCCGTTCGTCGCCCAGCTTCTTGGTGCCGGGCAGCAGCGGAATGCCCACCAGGCCATCGCTGGCCGCGTCCACCAGGAAACGGTAGAGTTGGAGACGGTTTTTCTCGTATTCTTCCTCGTTCCACACATGCTTATAGAAATTGTGGTAGTACTCAAAGACGCCCAGCTTCATCTGAATGGTCTTGGCCAGGCTGGTTCCCTGGGTGGTGACCAGAGAGCCTTTCCGCTTCACATAGTAGTAGATGGGCGCGCGCAGGGCCGTGATGCGCTCCGCGAAACGGATGTATTCCAGGTTGAACATAAAGTCCTCGCACCAGCTGATTTCCGCATTCATGCGAAGGGCATGTTCCTCAATAATGGAACGGCGATACAGCTTATTCCAGAGCACGCCGTAATAGTAATCCGCCGGGCTCTCCATCATATGGGCCGCAAACTCTTCAGGGCTCATGACGCCCTCTTCCTCGATATCACCTTTCCGGGATACCCGCTCGCCGACCACCCGGTAGAAATCCGCGATGACCAGATCGCAGTCGTTCTCTTCCGCCGCCCGCACCAGAAGCTTGGTGGAATCGGGCGTCATCCAGTCGTCGCTGTCCAGAAACTGAATGTAAGTTCCCCGGGCCTCGGACAGAGCCTGATTCCGGGCTGCTGAAACGCCGGCGTTTTCCTTATGGAAGACACACACGCGGGAATCAGACGCTGCGTAAGCGTCACACATGGCTCCTGATTTGTCTTTACTTCCATCATCGATGAGAAGCAATTCAAAGTCTGTATATTCCTGCCCCAGCACGCTGTCTACACAGCGGGCCAGGAAGTTTTCCGCATTGTATACAGGAATAATAATAGAAACCGCAGGGGTTCCCGCATTTTCTTCCTTCACAGGTTCATCCTCCTTTTGCGTCTGTACGCTTCTCTTCTGTCTCCGTAAATACTTCTTCCAAGACTACCGTCACATCGCACTACTATCTTTTCCATCTTTACACGATTCGCTTGAATTTCTTCTCAATCTCCTGCTTCGACATGGAGATAATCGTAGGCCGTCCATGGGGGCAGTTGTAAGGATTATCGAGGGTCAGAAGCTCCTCAATCAGTTCCTTCGCCTCCGCCGTGGACAGGCGCTGGTTACCCTTGACTGCAGCCTTGCAGGACATGGAAGCGATCTTATCCAGAATCATCTCTGTGTTTTTTCCGCTGACGTATTCCAGATCGTCTAAGAGCTCCATGAATAAGTCTTTTTCCGCCAGCCCGTACAGATTGGCCGGAACTGCGCTGACCGCGTATTCTTTGCCGCCGAAGGGCTCGATCTCGAAGCCCAGCTCCTGAAAATAGTCCTGATATTCGGCAAGCTTCGCCGCCTCCTGCATATTCAGGGTCAGGATCATGGGCGGGCTGACCATCTGGGACGTAATTTCCTTGTTCGCCAGCGTTTTGACCGTGCGCTCGTAGAGCACCTTTTCGTGAGCCGCATGCTGGTCGATCATGTAAAATTTATCTTCGAACTGCACCAGCCAGTAAGTTTCAAATAACTGACCAATGATGATAATGTCGGATTTTGTCTTGGGATTCAGGAGTCGGTGGTCGAAGAGATCCTGCTGCTCATATGCTGTGTCCGGGGCCTTCTCTATCCGCGCGGTGATATCGACTGCTTTCGGTGCTTTCACTGTCGCCGCTTCCAGCATGGCTGCCTGCTCCGGCTCTGGAGCAGCCACAACCGTTGTCTCCATGGCTTCGTTCTCTTTCCGAGTCACCCGGTACACGCCATCCTCCCGCAGAATCCCCGGCTCCACAGCACACTCCGGTACAGGTGTTTTCTCTTCCGCCTGTACCACCGGCTGTTCCTGCTGCCGTTTTTCTATCTTTGGCTCCAGCATCGCCAGCTCCTCATTACTGAAGATCGGATCATCCTTCAGCACTGGCTTCGCTTCTACCTGCTTCGCTATCTTCTTCTCCTCAAATTCCGCGTTGACCCGCTTTCGCATCTGAGCCATAAAATATTCCAGATTCCGCTCCTGCGGGGTCGGCGCTGCCTGAGGCTGTTGGGGCTTAGCCGGTTCCGGTTTTGCCGTAGCTGCCGCACTTCCCTGCCGCGCCAAAGCGCTGACCGGATTGATCTCATTTTCCAGAGCGGGCTTATCTTCCGCCTTCTTCACAGGCTCGTCTTCGTTAAGCTTCACCTCCGGAATCAGCTCCCGTCCCATAAGCCCCTGATGCACCGTTTCTCTCACGAACCGGTACAGCTGCTCCTGGTTAGAGAATCGTAACTCCATCTTCGTCGGATGCACATTCACATCCAGGAGCCCGCCGTCTATCGTAAAATGCAGCGCCGTAAACGGGTACTTATGCTGCATCATGAAGGTACGATAGCCCTCTTCGATGCCCCGGGCGATCACATTACTCTTAATATATCTTCCATTGATAAAATAGTTCTCAAATCCTCTGTTTCCCCTGGACACCGCCGGTTTCCCGATAAAGCCCGTAATCCGCACCGGCCCCTGCTCTGCGTCGATCTCCGCCAGATTGGCCGCGATCTCCCGGCCATAGATATGGTAAATCACATCCTTCAGGTTATGATTGCCCGAGGTGTGAAGCTTTGTCTGTCCATTGTTGATGAACTGGAAGGAAATGTCAGGACGGGACAGAGCCAGACGCTCCATCAGATCGCTGATATAACCGGCCTCGGTCATGGGGGACTTTAGAAACTTCCGCCTGGCCGGGGTGTTATAAAAGAGACTCCGCACCAGAAAGGTGGTGCCGTCCGGCGCAGCCATATCCTCCAGCTTCTTCTCCGCTCCGCCCTCGATGACATAGCGCACGCCAGCGTCCGCGTCCCTGGTCTTCGTAATCAGCTCCACCATGGCGATGGACGCGATACTAGACAAGGCCTCACCGCGGAATCCCAGAGAAGCCACATGAAACAGATCCTCCACCACCCGGATTTTACTGGTGGAATGGCGCAAAAAGGCAACTGCCACCTGGTCGCGGTCGATGCCGCTTCCATTGTCAGTCACCCGGATAAAGGAGGTGCCGCCGTCCCGGATTTCCACCGTGACCGCCGTAGCCCCCGCGTCGATGGAATTTTCCACAAGCTCCTTGACCACGGAGGAGGGCCGTTCGATAACCTCTCCCGCCGCGATCTGATCGATTGTTTTCTGATCCAGTACCTGAATATTTGCCATCCGATCACCACCTGTTCTTAATCTTGTTCTGCAGCCGATAGATGGTATTGAGCGCGTCCAGCGGCGTCATATTACCCAGATCCATGTCCCGGATCTCGGTAATGATATCGTCGTCCTTCACCGTATCGAAAAGGGAGATCTGCTCGGACTCCATGCTCATTTCCACCGGCAGGGCCTTCGGCTTCAGAGAAATATCCGCTTCGCTTAACTCCTCCACCAGCTCCTTTGCCCGGGCAATGACCGGCTCAGGCACGCCCGCCAGCTTGGCCACCTGGATGCCGTAGCTTTTGTCCGCGCCGCCCCGGATGATTTTCCGCAGGAACACGATGTCGTCGCCCTTTTCCTTGACGGCGATGCAGTAGTTATTCACGCCCGCCAGGGAGCCCTCCAGCTCGGTCAGCTCATGGTAATGGGTGGCGAACAGGGTCTTGGCCCCGAGAATCTTCGGATTGCTGATGTATTCAATGACCGCCCAGGCGATGGCCAGGCCGTCGAAGGTGCTGGTTCCCCTTCCGATCTCGTCGAGAATCAGAAGGCTGTTGCCGGTGGCGTTCCGTAAGATATTCGCCACCTCTGTCATTTCCACCATAAAAGTACTCTGTCCGGAAGCCAGGTCGTCGGAAGCGCCCACACGGGTAAAAATCCGATCTACGATGCCGATCTTCGCGCTGTCCGCCGGAACGAAGCTGCCGATCTGAGCCATCAGCACGATGAGGGCCGCCTGGCGCATGTAGGTGGATTTTCCGGCCATATTCGGGCCGGTGATGATGGAAATCCGTTTGGCGTTATTATCGAGATATGTATCGTTGGGAATGAACATGTCGTTATCGATCATCTGCTCCACTACCGGATGGCGGCCACCCTTGATGTCGATGATTCCCTTTTCGTTCATCTTCGGGCGCACAAAATGATTCCGCTCCGCCACGAAGGCCAGGGACGCGAATACATCCACCATGGCCACAGCCTTGGCAGTCTTCTGAATCCGCAGTACCTGGGAAGCAATATTGTCCCGCAGCTCGCAGAACAGGCCGTATTCCAGGGCTGTCAGCTTCTCTTCGGCCCCCAGAATCGTATCCTCCAGCTCCTTCAGCTCCGGCGTAATATAGCGCTCCGCGTTGGTCAGGGTCTGCTTGCGCATCCAGGTCTCGGGAACCATATCCTTGTAGGAGTTGGTGACCTCCAGATAATAACCGAATACTTTATTGTACTTGATTTTCAGATTTTTGATACCTGTCTTGTCCCGCTCCTCGGCCTCCAGCTTTGCCAGCCAGCTCTTGCCCTCGGTCTTGGCCTTCCGGAAGCGATCCACATCCTCATGATAGCCGTCCTTGATGATGTCGCCGTCCCGGATGGAGATGGGCGGATCCTCCTGAATAGCTTTTTCAATCATAGCCTGGATATCCGTCAGCGTATCCAGATCCTCCCGCAGCTCACAGAGAAGCGGAGAGGAAAAATCTTCCAGTAATGTGTGGATATGGGGCAGCATTTCCAGAGATGACCGGAACGCAATCATATCTCTGGGATTGGCCGTCTTATAACTGATACGGCCAATCAGACGCTCCAGATCATAGATGGGATTCATGTATTCCCGCAGCTCTTCCCGACTGATTACATGCTGATTCAGCTCCTCGATAGCCGCATGGCGCTTCTCGATCTCCGCCCGGTCAATGAGAGGCTGCTCCACCATGCCCCGAAGGGTTCTGGCCCCCATGGCGGTCTTTGTCTTATCCAGCACCCACAGAAGCGAGCCCCGCTTCAGCTTTTCCCGCAGGGTCTCTGTCAGCTCCAGATTTCTCCGGCTGGAGCTGTCGATGATCATGTATTTGCCGATGGTATAGGTTTTAAGGTGGGTCATATGGGTCAGGGGCTGCTTCTGGGTCTCATAAAGGTATTTCAACAGAGCGCCCGCTGCGATCATACCGCAGCTTAAATCTGTAAGGCCAAGTCCCGCAAGATTTGCTGCCTGAAAATGCTCCAACAGGGTATTTTTACATAATTCGTCGTCAAAATACCATGACTCCAACGGGTAAAGGGCGATATTCAGACGGAACTTCAGATCCTCCAGATCCACGCCGCTCATGGAAAATGCCTCGTTGCAGATGATCTCCGCAGGGGCAAATTTATTGATCTCATCCAAAAGCTTCCGCTCTGAATCCACCTCGGTCACCAGATAATCGCCGGTGGTGATGTCCGCTGTGGAAATCCCGTAACGATCGGACAGATAAACAATACACATCAGATAATTATTCTTCGTCTCATCGGCGGTGCTTAAGTTTGTACCCGGCGTCACGATGCGCACCACATCCCGGGCCACCAGGCCCCTGGCTTCCTTCGGATCCTCTATTTGCTCGCAGATGGCCACCTTATAGCCTCTGGACACCAGCCGGTTTAAGTATCCCTCTACAGCATGATAAGGAACGCCACACATAGGTGCGCGTTCCTCCAATCCACAACTCTTTCCTGTTAATGTCAGTTCCAGTTCCCGGGACGCGATCTTCGCGTCGTCGAAAAACATTTCATAAAAATCGCCCAGACGATAGAATAGTATGCAGTCCTTGTATTGCTCCTTGGTCTTCAGGTACTGCTGCATCATGGGTGTCAGTTCCGCCATGAATTATCCTCCTAGCTGTTGCTGGAAACGGTTCCGGTCTCCGCATCCACCTGTACCACAGCTCCGCTCTTCAGTATTTCCGTCGCGTTGGCCGCGTTCACAATAACCGGAATATCTAGGGTCAGGCCTACGATGGCCGCATGGGAATTGCTTCCGCCATGCTCCGCAATGACTGCCTGGGCGCTTTTGAGCTCCGGCAGCATCTCATTGGTAGTCTCCGGTACAACGACGATATCGCCGGCCGCGAAATTTTTCTTCAATTCCTCTGCGTCCTTCGCCACACAGATAGGGCCGCAGACCTTCTTCTTGGTATAGCCCTTACCTTTGACCAGAATCTTACCCGCTACCTGTACCTTGATCAGGTTCGTGGTTCCGGTCACGCCAAGGGGTACGCCCGCGGTCAGAACCGTCAGATCACCTCTGGATACCAGACCGGCCTCCTCTGCGGCAGCCACCGCGCTGTTGAACAGAGCGTCCGCGTCATCCTCCTTCGGGAGCAGCAGCGGCTGCACGCCCCAGTACAGGTTCAGCTGACGGCATACGTAATCATCCATACAGCAGCCGATGATCATGCAGCCCGGATGATGCTTGGCTACCATTCCCACAGTACGGCCGGACTTGGTGACCGTGATAATCGCCGACGCGTGCAGGTCCACGGCTGTGGTGCAGGTCGCATGGGAAACAGCGTTGGTGATATCGGTCCGATCTTCGATACTCCGGCGCTTGAAACGCTCGTCATAATCAATATCCGCCTCGGTACGCAGGGCAATCTTTACCATGGTCTTCAGGGCCTCTACCGGATACTGACCGGAAGCAGTCTCGCCGGACAGCATAATGGCACTGGTACCCTGGTAAATGGCGTTGGCCACGTCAGAGGTCTCCGCACGGGTTGGGCGCGGATTCTTCATCATGGAATCCAGCATCTGGGTAGCAGTGATAATCGGCTTGCCTGTCTCAAAGGCCTTGCGGATCAGCTTCTTCTGGATACTCGGCACCTCTTCTAAGGGAATCTCCACACCCATGTCGCCGCGGGCAATCATGACGCCGTCGGCCACGCGCAGGATCTCGTCCACATTTTTAATACCCTGATCATTTTCCACCTTGGCAATGATCTTGATGAAATTACAGTTGTTCTCTTCCAGGATCCGGCGGATCTCCAGAATATCGTCGGCAGTCCGGGTGAAGGAAGCAGCGATGTAATCAAAGCCCTCTTTCACCGCAAACAGAATATCGTCCTTATCCTTTTTACTGATAAACGGCATCTTCAGCTCGACGCCCGGCACATTGATACCCTTCTTATTGGAAACGGTTCCACCGTTCTCTACGCTGCAGATGATCTCTTTCTCGGTCACCTTTACAACCTTCAGGCCGATGAGACCGTCGTCGATCAGGATGGAATCGCCTTCCTGTACGTCTTTCACCAGGTTTTTGTAGGTAATGGAGACCTTTCCTTCATTTCCCAGCACATCCTCGGTGGTCAGCACGAAGGTCTGTCCCTTCTTCAGCTCTACCTTTCCTTTTTCAAATTCGCCGGTTCGGATCTCCGGGCCCTTTGTATCCAGAAGCAATGCAACAGGCAGCCCCAGCTCTTCCCGGACCCTCTTTACACGCTCCAGCTTTCCTCTCTGCTCCTCATGGGTTCCATGGGAGAAATTCAGTCTTGCTACATTCATGCCTGCCAGCATCAGTTCGCGAATCACTTCTTCGGATTCGGAGGCAGGTCCCAGAGTACAGATAATTTTCGTTTTTCTTAATTTCATAGTCATCTTCTTCTCACTCCTGTTTTCTTTTCTCTATCTTTTCCATTTTACCCGCCCATTATAACACCAGAAAAGAAGCGCCGTCAAGAAACGGCGCTGTAAAAGTTATCGAAAATTTATCTGTGTTTTTTTACCTTTATTTAACAAAATAGGCGTAATTGGAAATGGCGTTTGTATAGTCTCCCTCCGTCGTTCCATCCGGGTTCACAAGCCATTCCCCGTCCGCTCCCTTAAGCCGGGCCTGCGCCACGTTGCCGCCGGAGCGAAGCGCCGCGTTTGGAACTTCAAACACAGCTTTCCCATCCTCAAGGGACGCCGTATAAAAGTTTATGCCATTTACCTGCAGGGACACCGCCGTACCTTCCGGCACCTCTGTCTCCACTACAATCCGTACATTTTCCCGTTCGGACGTCTGATCCACTTCCGATATCCAGATCAGGCTGGAATTGGCATAATATCCGAAGGATTTCCGCAGGCTTTCTACGGACGCGAACTGCTCATCCATCCAGGACAGCCGTTCCTTCATAAAGCGCTTGAGCTCCGTAATTCCCTCGTCAAATTTCTGACCCTCGAAGGTCCCCATGCAGCCGCCCCAGCGGGCGTCGTTGGCCTTCGCTGCCGGACGTAATTTTTCCGCATACTGATCGATGGTTCCGCCGTCCCGGATCAGCTCCTCCAGCACGGTTTCCCTTATTGCCTGATACTTTTCCCAAAGCAACATCAGAAAATAAGGATCCCGAATCAGATAGCGGTTCCATTGTACTGTCTGGTAGTAAGCCTCGTTGGCATAGTAGGCGCTGGTGGTACACCACTCTTTTGTATACCAGGTGTTCAGTGTGTACATACTGTTGCCCCAGCCCCAGTCGTAATCCCAGGCCGGTCCCAGGGACCAGAGACCCTCCAGATCCTTATACAGATATACGCTGTTCTTCATGGCGTCCCAGTTCATGGTAAATTCGCAGAGCAGAAAATTCGTCAGAAGGGAATCCATATCTATCAATTCCGAATAATGCTTTCCGTCATTTTCACTGTCCTGATATTCCCGTTCTTTATAGGAGACGCCTTCCCGCGCGAACTGATTCGCGTAATTACAGTACCCCTCATCCACCACCTCGTAGTGGGAATCGGAATCGTGATAGCAAAAATCAGAAGAATGAAAGGCGTATTCCAGCGTCTGGATCTGCCTTTTTATCTCCGCGCGCAGGGTCTCGCTGGTCTCCCCGTTCTCCGGATCTGCAAATCCAATAGGCTCATGGTAGGCCGTCGTAAGCGTACTGTGGCGGTTTCTGGAATCCAGCTCCAGAAGCACGCCGCCTGTGGGCTCAGGAATTTTTTCTCCGTCCAGATAGTCTGTGACGGTAAATCGTGTGGGATAATCTGTGCCGTTCGCCGCGTTCCAGTCCGCCAGACCGGCTGACTCAAACACGCCCGTATCAATCCAGGACATATCCCGCTCCAGCTCCTGCTGCAGAACATTTCGGAATCCCTCCCGATAAGCCGCCGCGTCCTGCCCCGCAATATTCAGATCCTTTGCGATTCCCTTTGCGATCTGTTCCGCCAGTTCTCTCCAGTTATAGATATCGATCCGATTCTTCCCCACACGAATCTGTTCACAGAGCTGATAGACTCCATAATATTCCCCATTGTAAATCAGGGTCACCTGCCGGGAATCCATGAAGTACTCCGCTCCCAGATCGGCAGACAGGCCATAGGCCAGCTGATCCCGCAGCAGCGTGGAATCAATGGCATTGGCCAAAAGTACCCAGTGGCGCTTTTCTCCCATTCCCAACAGTCCGCTTTTTTCATCCAGATGAAGCTTGAAGGGTCTCTTCGGCAGCTCTGCCGTACTGTTTCCCCGCAGGTGAATGGTTCCGGTTCCCTGGTAAAGCTCTTCCGGGGAATAACCCGGGCCTTCCAGACTCACTTCCACCGCTGTGTCCGTCTCCTTTTCCACCTCTTCATAAGCCGTACCACTATTCAGGGACAGAACAGGAAGCACACTGAAATACCTGGAATCCTCATAGACGCTGCCATCCCTCAGCGTCACCTCCACCCGGATAAACTGCTCCACATCCTCCGCCGTCGGCGTATAACCGCACAGCTTTTTCTCCCGCAGCCGCTCTTCGCTTCCCGCATACCAGACGCAGCTTTTTACATCCCGATTGCCGATGTGGAACACATCCAGCTTCAATTCCCGTCCAGCCTCCACGCAAGAAGCCAGGATCTGGACATCTCTGTCCTTGTATTCCGTATAAATATGTTTGTAGACGCACATTAACAGAATCGCGCCCAGCACCAGCGCTCCATAGCGAAGCAGCCGGTAGGGTGAGCGCTTCCATTTTCCTGTCTTTATCTCCATCGTATTCTCCATCTGCAGCTTCATTTTCAGCAGGTTATTCTATGCTAACTATATATTATTACAGATTTTCAGTCAAAACCCAATACACAATCCCAGCTATCTGTCCGTTATTTTTAACGTAACACGGTGTTTCCTGTAGAGCAAAAAGGACATGCCCTTTTGAAAGGCCTGTCCTTAAAAGCTTTGTATTTATACCAGATTTTTGATGATATCGAAGCAGTCGAAGGTGGCGAAATAATCCTTCGGAGTCTCCGCGCGGCGGATAAGCTGGGCGCTTCCATCCTCTTTTAAGAGAATCTCGGAGGATTTCAGCTTGCCGTTGTAATTGTAGCCCATGGCGAAGCCGTGCGCTCCGGTATCATGGATAACCAGATAATCGCCCATATCAATCTTCGGAAGCGGACGGTCGATGGCAAACTTATCGTTGTTCTCACAAAGGGAACCGGTCACATCGTAGATATGGTCGCAGGGCTCATTTTCCTTGCCCATCACGGTAATGTGATGGTAAGCGCCGTACATGGCCGGGCGCATCAGATTTACCGCGCAGGCGTCTACGCCAATGTACTCTTTATAAGTGTGCTTCTCGTGGATGGCTTTTGTCACCAGGCAGCCGTAGGGCCCCATCATGAAACGGCCAAGCTCTGTGTAGATCGCCACGTCGCCCATGCCCGCGGGAACCATGACCTCTTCATATACCTTGCGGACGCCCTCGCCGATAACGCGGATGTCGTTGGGCTCCTGATCGGGACGGTAGGGAATACCCACGCCGCCGGACAGGTTGATGAAGCGGATGTCCGCGCCGGTCTCCTTCTTCAGGCGGACTGCCAGCTCAAAGAGCACCTTGGCCAGCATCGGATAGTAGTCATTGGTAACGGTGTTGCTCGCCAGGAACGCATGGATACCGAAATGCTTCGCACCCTTCTGCTGCAGTACCCGGTAAGCATCGAATAACTGCTCCTCGGTCATGCCGTACTTGGCGTCGCCGGGATTGTCCATAATGTCGTTGCTGATCTGGAAGATTCCGCCCGGATTGAACCGGCAGCTGATGGTCTCCGGAATATAGCCCAGAGTCTTCTCCAGAAAATCAATGTGGGTATAGTCATCCAGGTTAATGATGGCGCCGATTTTTGCCGCGTAAGCGAACTCCTCAGCCGGAGTGTCATTGGAAGAGAACATGATATCCTCGCCCTTGACGCCAATCTCATGGGACAACATCAGCTCTGTCATGGATGAACAGTCGCAGCCGCAGCCGTACTCCCGTAAAATGTTAATCAGAAACGGATTCGGCGTAGCCTTTACCGCGAAATATTCTTTATAGCCCTTATTCCAGGAAAATGCTTCCTTTAAAGCCTTTGCATTCTCACGGATCCCCTTCTCGTCATAGAGATGAAACGGGGTCGGATAGGTTTTTGTAATCTCCTGTAACTGCTCCAGTGTTACAAACGGTTCTTTTTTCATTGGTGACGTTCCTCTTTTCCTAGTTTGATCTGGTTTTTATCAATAAAGTCTGCAATTTCTACAGTTTGTTCCTGACTATTATAACCATATTTTCTATCGTTTGTAAATGAAATTAGAAATTTCACAGATTTTTCTTTTTTTCATAAGATATCAGGAATAGTTTTATGGAAAGGAATCACTTCATGGCGGATTATCGAAACCAGAATTCCATGCGCTGCTCCTGTATGCGGGATCCTCTGCGCGGTCTTGCGCTGGCCATCGCCTATGTGCCCTGGCAGTACTGGGAGCAGACCTACGACCTGGAAAAAGCCCTGCAGTGCGGGACCATATTTCCGGAGTTAAATAAACCATTTTCAGGAAAGCGAGGTGGCTGCAGATGATGAGAAATAATTGTCAATCGCCCGTAAGGCCCTGTCCCCAGCCAAGAAATGCCACCGGCTGTCCCATACCGACGGCTCCCCAGAGCGGCCCCGGCCCGGTTCGTCCCATGGACTCCTGCTCCTGCAGCGGTCTTTCGAAGGAACAGCTGCTCCGCCGCATCGCCACCACCGGCTTCGCCTGCGTGGACGCCTGCCTCTATCTGGACACCCATCCGGAAGACACGGAAGCCATCGCTTATTTTGAGAAACAGAACCGAATGTATCAGGAAGCCCTTCATGAATATTCCACCCAGTACGGCCCGCTGACGCTGTCCCACGTCCACAATCCGAAGGATTACTGGACCTGGGCAGACCAGCCGTGGCCGTGGCAATAGAAGGGAGGACGCGCTTATGTTTAATTATGAAAAACGGTTGGAATATCCCATTCACATCAAGGAGACGAATCCGAAGCTGGCGAAGGCGATTATTACCCAGTATGGAGGCCCCAACGGCGAGCTGGGCGCTTCCATGCGTTATCTGTCCCAGCGGTATACGATGCCTTATAAGGAATGTATGGCAACACTTACGGATATCGGCACCGAAGAGCTGGGGCACTTCGAAATGATCGCCACCATCGTCCATCAGCTGACCCGGAATATGTCCATGGAAGAACTGAAGGCCTCCGGCTTTGAGGACTATTATGTGGATCATACCCTGGCGCTCTGGCCCCAGGCGGCTTCCGGGACGCCCTTTACGGCTGCCATGTTCCAGTCGGTGGGCGATCCGATTACAGATCTGACTGAGGATATGGCAGCAGAGGAAAAAGCCCGCACCACCTACGACAACATCTTACGGCTTTGCGTGGATTCCCCGGACGTTACCGACGCCATCCGGTTCCTGCGGGCGAGAGAGGTTGTACATTTCCAGCGATTCGGTGAAGCCCTCCGGATCGTGCAGGATAAGTTAAATTCGAAGAACTTCTACGCCTTTAACCCGGCATTTGATACAGGAACCACCGGCTGCGGATGTAATTCCTGATTGCGTTTTGCAGGCAGTAAACCGATGGAAAACTAAGTTTCTACTTTGTATACACGAAGGGGGAGCTGCTTTACGCAGCTCCCCTCTTTTCGTACATTATGCTTTCTCCACATATATAATTCCAAAAGCGTTCGGTCCGATATGGGTACCGATGGCTGCGCCAATCTGCAGCCGGCCCATGGTTTCAATTCCATGATTTTTTAACTTTTCTTCGAACTGCCCACAGTTCTCAGTACCGCTGGTGTAGATAGAATATTTCGGCCAGGCGTCGTCCACCGGATGCTCCTCCAGCCATTTCAGCATAAAGCTCACGGCCTTATTTTTTCCGATGGCTTTTCCGATAACGCCCACGCCTCCCTCTTCGGTCAGCGTAATCAGGGGCTTGAGCCTTGCCAGTTCGCCGATCATGGCCGCTGTTTTGCTGATACGGCCTCCCTTTTGCAGAAACTCCAGTGTATCTACCATGGCGATAGCGTGTACCCTGGTCTTGAAAATGTCCGTCCGCTCCGCTACTTCCGCAACGCTCTTTCCTTTCTCAATGAGTCCCTGCGCATAATCTGCCAGAATCTGGATCACACCCGTAGCCGTCAGGGAGTCAATGAGATAAATCCCCTCATAATCCACCATTTGTTTTGCCAGTACCGCGCTCTGGTACGTGCCGCTTAAAGCGGACGACAGGAGAATCGCCACAACCTCATCCCCATTCTTCTTCGCCTGCTCAAACAGTTCCAGAAAGGCCTGGGGCGACGGCTGGGAAGTCTGCGGGAATTCGCCGCCGTTCACCAGCAGATCGTAGAACTTATCCTTCGTCAGATCCACGCCGTCCCGATATTCCCTTCCGCCGATATTTACGCTGATGGGTACAAATAAAAAGCCTTTTTTCTCCGCTTCCTTCTTCGTCAGCTCCGAAGAAGAATCTACCAATATCTTTATCATCCAATTACCTCGTCTGCCATATTTGCAATCAGGTCGAAGAGCTTTACGATTTCCTCGGAGCGGTCCCAGCCGATCCGGTTCATCAACTCGTCCACAAATTTCAAGATTCGCTCATGCTCCCGCTCGTAACTTTCCGCCCTCTCCATCCGAAAGGTCACATAAAGCTGCCGCTTATCCCGCTCCGAACGAGTCCGTATAATCAGTTCTTTCTTCTCCAGACTGTTCAGAATCCGATTCATCTGGGATTTCAGAATCTTCGTCGCATTACACAGATCTGTGGCCGTAAGCTCCTCCGGCTTTTCGCTCTTCTGATTCCGGTACAAAATGCCACAAATCAGAAATTCATTGTACGGCAGTCCGGATACCAATCTCTCATTGTTAATCGCCATTGATAATTTCAGCCAGCCCTTCAGGACCTCTTCTCTGGTCGCTTCCATCCTTTGCTCCTCCCTCCTGCATGCTTCCTATTCGTTCACAAAATGAACAGTTCACATAGTAAACTATTAATTTCAGACTGTCAAGTACTTTTTGCAGAATTCAAAAGAGAGCACAGGCCAAATAGCCTGCGCTCCCCGCTTTTCCGTTCTTTTTTCTATTTTACTATGGAAAACTGATATCCGGTCTTCGTCCGGTACACCTCGCCCGCTTTTACAATAGGACTCTTGAAATTCTCATGATGGCAGGCGTCCGGGAAGTACTGGGATTCAAAGCAGACTGCGCTTCGTCTCACATACGTATGGCCACCCTTTCCCCCCTTCTCGTTCTCCAGGAAATTAGCGGCATACAGCTGGATACCGGGAGCGTCCGTGGACACCTCCATGCAGATACCGCTCTTATCGGAAATGAGTCTGCCGCACAACGCGTATGTTCCCTCATTCTTCAATACATAATTGTGATCGTAGCCGCCGGCCAGCTTCAGTGGCTCGTAGTCCGCGTCAATCCGCTCGCCGATGGTATGTTCTGTACGGAAATCCATGGGTGTGCCCTCTACGCTTCGGATCTCGCCTGTAGGAATGAGTCCCGCATCACCCGGTGTAAAGGCGTCTGCGTCCAGCCATACCTTCTGCTCCAGCACCGAATCAGACTCCTGACCGTCCAGATTAAAGTAGGAATGATTGGTCAGGTTAAAGATGGTATCCCGGTCTGCCTTACCTTCATAAGCAATCTGCAGCTCACCGCCATCCGTCAGTGTGTAGGATACGGTGATATCCGCATTGCCCGGATACCCCTGATCCCCATCGGGACTATGTAGGGAAAACTCCACCTTATTGTCGTCAGCAATGATCGCTTTCCACATTCTGGTAAAATACATATCCGGGCCGCTGTGCAGGTTGTTCTCGCCATTATTTTTCACAAGTGTGTAATCCTTGCCCGCAATGGTGATAACGGCCCCTCCGATACGGTTGGCATTCCGGCCCACGACAGCTCCCAGATCCGGTCCGTTGACCTCATAGCCCGCTACATCTTCATAGCCCCAGACCACATCACGGAGCGTGCCGTCCTTATCCGGCACGTGAAGCTCCGCCAGTACCGCGCCCAGATTCAGGACAGCCGCCTTCATGCCTTTTCCATTTTCCAGTATGTATTTCTTTACCTTCTGTCCGTCCTTCGTGGTGCCGAATTCTTCTACCCGAATGCTCATACTTTACCCCTTTTCATTCTTTAGTCTTTTTTGGTTCCTTTTAAATACAGATACCAGTATACGATGCCGATAGCCGCTCCGCCGATAAGGTTGCCCAGAGTTACCGGCAGCAGATTCTTCGTCAGCGCCGCGCCCAGATTCACAGCTGTGTTACCCACGCCGTAGATAGAATTACTGAAGATGCCTACCATCAGATAGTACATATTCGCAATGCTATGCTCGAAGCCGGCCATAACGAAGATCATAATCGGGAAATAAAGTCCCGCAATCTTGCTGGCTACGGTCTTACCCGCAAAGGACATCCAGACAGCCAGACATACCATCATGTTGCAGACGATGCCGCGGAATACAGCGTCGCCGAAGCTTAAAGCCACCTTGCCTGCCGCCACAGACATCACCACATCCAGAAGTCCCTTGTCAAGCAGAGACGGACTGTGTCCGAAGGCTACCAGAAAAGCCAGGATCGAAGATCCTACGAAGTTACCAAGGTATACGAAAACCCAGTTTTTCAGAACGCCGGAGAATTTCACTTCTCCCTCCAGAAGCGGAATAACCAACAGACAGTTGCCGGTGAAAAGCTCGCTTCCCGCAATCAGTACAAGAGCCAGTCCCGCCGGGAACATGCAGGCGCCAACCAACTTGCCCAGAGCTCCGCCGATGGTCGCCGTTGCCATCTCATAGGCGATACCGCCGATACCGATGAAGATACCGGCCATAATGCCGAGGATAAATAGCTTGAGCGGCGGTGTATTCACCTTTCCTTTTCCGATTCCCACATAATTTTTTGCAATTTCCGCAGGTGTGTTCATGAAACAAAACCTCCTTTTTTATTTGTTAAAATTATAACGTTCTCGTAAAGGTATGACCATCGTACAATGTGTATGAATGAAGTCCGCTTTGTATGTCTATTTCACATGCTCATGCGTAAACAGATGATCCTGACAATACTCATAATTGCCGTTGCACTTGGAGCAGTACCGGAATACCAGATCGTCGCCGTCCTTCTCCGTCCTGCCACAGACTGCGCATCTGTGAACACTGGCCCGTTTCTCGCCCTGCTGCACGCTCCGGTTATATACCTGTCTTCTGTGTACCTCCTTCGGGGAGTACCGACGCATGGTTTTCATACTGAAGAAGAAAATCAGGAAGTTGCCAAGGGACACCAGAGCCATGACCGCATAAGCCGGATGGGCGATGATGCCTGCCTGATACAGAGTCAGAAGCGTCTGAACCGAAAGATACGGTGCTGCAAATCCCGCCACGATAGTTACGCCAAAGTACACCGCATTGATGATACCAAGCCATTTCGCCTTAATCGGAATGATAAAAAACAGCAGGAACTGCATGTTCGGATAAGTGGCCGCAAAAGCGAAAAACAGCGAATAGTTCAAATAATAGGTGCCGAACATGGGGCCAATATTCGCACCGAACACGTAACAGCTTAAGAAAGCTGCCACCACATGAAGCAGCATACCTGTCAGCAGATACAGGTTAAAGCGAAACGCGCCCCACTGCATCTCCAGCACCTTGCCGATGGAATAATACAGGTACATGCTGATCAGGAAGAAAAACAGCCCTGTGGAAGGTGGGTAAATGATAAAGGTCACGATTCTCCAGATCTGGCCGTGCAGGATGGCGGTGGGATCGAGAGACAGGTATCCGGTATAGAAATCGGGCGCCACCACATTAATCACATACCCCAGCGCATAAAGAATAATCACATAATACATCAGATTGTGAATCGCGTAGCGGCCAAATTTTTTCTCCAGCTTGTCTATCCAGTTCATAAAAAATAATTCATCCTTTCCTATCAAAAATGTCTGTGACACAAGATTTCCGGGCCGTGGAAACTGTATTTCCACGAATCCCGGAAACATTTTCAGACAATTTTATTATAGGCGGGAAGCCTCTGTTTGTCAACCGGAGGCAATGGTCTTTCCTTCTCCCCTCTCTTTTTCCGGAGGCACCTGCCGCGGACGCCGACGCAGGGGAATACACACCTCGTCCCCCACCTGCAGGTTGTAGACATTGATGTAGGGATTGACGTAAAGAAGCGCCCCGAGAGGCACCCGGTAACGGCGGCTTAAGGCATAGAGAGTGTCCCCTTTTTCGACCGTATGCAGAAATCCCATGCATTTTTCCATAAAATCCGGTTCCTTTTCTTCCTATTTATATATATTTACTGTATGCAATCCGGAAAATCCTGTTACCTCTGCGCCTTTTTGTTAAACTTTCCATAAATTGTTTATATTTTTTTTATTTGATTTCAAAAATTTTGTGTCGTATAATGTACATTAGTGTCAAAGAAACCTTTTGCTGTCATTTAGAAAAGGAGGGAGGCGGAGAAATCCGCCGTATATTTTTTATGAATAATTCAACTATCTATACACTGGGAATCGACATCGGTTCCACCACTGTAAAAGTAGCTATTTTAAATGAGAAACAGGAGCTTCTCTTCTCTGATTATGAGCGCCATTTCGCCAACATCCAGGAGACCCTGGCTTCTCTGCTTGAAAAGGCGGAAGGAAGGCTTGGCAATCTGACCGTCTATCCGGCCATCACCGGATCAGGCGGACTGACCCTGGCGAACCATCTGGGCGTGCCCTTCGTACAGGAAGTCGTAGCTGTAGCGACGGCTCTGGAGCAGACAGCTCCCCAGACCGACGTGGCGATAGAGCTTGGCGGTGAGGACGCAAAAATTATTTACTTCGAGGGCGGCAATGTGGAGCAGCGTATGAACGGTATCTGCGCCGGCGGTACCGGTTCCTTCATCGACCAGATGGCTTCTCTTCTGCAGACGGACGCCACCGGTCTGAATGAGTACGCCAAGAACTATCATTCCCTTTATACCATCGCGGCCCGCTGCGGCGTATTTGCCAAGTCCGATATTCAGCCGCTGATCAATGACGGTGCCACCAAGGAAGACCTGGCCGCTTCTATTTTCCAGGCCGTGGTCAACCAGACCATCAGCGGACTGGCCTGCGGCAAGCCCATCCGGGGACACGTGGCGTTCCTGGGCGGCCCGCTTCATTTCTTATCGGAACTGAAAGCAGCCTTTATCCGCACCCTGGATCTGGATGAAGAGCACATCATTGCGCCGGAGAACTCTCACCTGTTCGCCGCCATGGGTTCCGCCTTAAGCTGCGAGCAGAAGACGAGCGCTTCCTTAAGCGATATGAAGCAGCGTCTCCAAAACCATATCCAGATGGATTTCGAGGTGGCCCGTATGGAGCCGCTCTTTGCCAATGAGCATGAATATGCCAAATTCCAGGAGCGTCACAGCCGTCATGAGGTTATGCGCGGCGATTTCCAGGCCTATGAAGGCAACTGCTTCCTCGGCATCGACGCCGGAAGCACCACCACCAAGGCTGCGCTGGTAGGTGAGGACGGAGCCCTGCTTTATTCCTTCTACAGCAGTAACAATGGTAACCCCCTGGCGACCACCATCCGCGCCATCAAGGATATCTACCGGTTCCTTCCGAAGAACGCGCGCATTGCCCGTTCCTGCTCCACCGGCTACGGCGAGGCCCTGATTAAGGCAGCCCTGATGCTGGACGAGGGAGAAGTGGAGACTGTTTCTCATTACTATGCAGCTGAATTCTTTGACCCGAAGGTAGACTGTATCCTGGATATCGGCGGTCAGGATATGAAATGCATCCGCATCAAGAACCACACTGTAGACAGCGTGCAGCTGAATGAGGCATGTTCCTCCGGCTGCGGCTCCTTCATCGAAACCTTTGCCAAATCCCTGAACTACACCGTGGAGGATTTCGCCAAGGCAGCGCTTTTCGCCAAGCACCCCATCGATCTGGGAACCCGCTGTACGGTATTTATGAATTCCAAGGTAAAGCAGGCCCAGAAGGAGGGCGCGGAGGTTTCCGATATCTCCGCAGGTCTGGCTTACTCTGTCATCAAGAACGCCCTTTTTAAGGTTATTAAAGTGTCCGACGCCTCTGCCCTGGGTAAAAATATCGTGGTACAGGGCGGTACCTTCTACAATGACGCGGTCCTCCGAAGCTTTGAGAAGATCGCAGGCTGCGAGGCTGTCCGCCCCGACATTGCCGGTATCATGGGCGCCTTCGGAGCGGCTCTCATCGCAAGGGAGCGCTATGAGGACGGTATGGAGACCACCATGCTCTCCATCGACGAAATCAACAACCTGGAGTTCTCCACCTCCATGACCAAGTGCAACGGCTGTACGAACCACTGCCGTCTGACCATCAATAAATTCTCCGGCGGCCGCCGCTATATCTCCGGCAACCGCTGCGAGCGTGGTATCGGAAAAGAAAAAAACAAGGACAATATTCCGAACCTGTACGAATACAAAAATAAGCGTCTCTTCGACTATGAGCCCTTATCTGAGGAAGCTGCGAAGCGCGGAACTGTGGGTATCCCCCGTGTTCTGAATTTCTATGAGAACTATCCTTTCTGGTTCACGTTCTTTACGGAGCTGGGCTACCGGGTGGTACTCTCCCCTTCTTCCACCCATAAGATTTACGAAATGGGTATTGAGTCCATTCCCAGCGAGTCTGAGTGCTACCCGGCTAAGCTGGCCCACGGTCATGTGACCTGGCTCATCCGTCAGGGCCTGAAGTTCATCTTCTACCCCTGCGTACCCTATGAGCGGACTGAGTTCCCGGATGCGGGCAACCACTATAACTGCCCCATCGTCACCTCCTACGCGGAGAACATCAAAAATAACATCGACGAGCTGTCTGGCAGCGACATCGATTTCTTTAACCCATTCCTGTCCTTTGAGAACGAGTCCATTCTGGAAAATGAACTTGTTACAGAATTTTCCAGACACTGCGGTATCTCCGAGAATGAGATCCGCGAGGCAGCCAAGAAAGGCTGGGCGGAAATGGAGCATACCCGCGAGGATATCATGCGCAAGGGTGAGGAAACCCTGGAATACATGCAGAAGACCGGCCGCCGTGGCATCGTGCTGACAGGCCGTCCCTACCATGTGGATCCGGAGATCAACCATGGCATCCCGGAAATGATCAATTCCTACGGTCTGGCTGTACTGACCGAGGATTCTGTCAGCCATCTCCATCCGGTGGAGCGCCCGCTGTTCGTCATGGACCAGTGGATGTACCATTCCCGGATGTACGCAGCTGCCAGCTTCGTAAAGACCAGGAACGATCTGGATCTGATTCAGCTGAACTCCTTCGGCTGCGGTCTGGACGCCGTCACCACCGACGAGGTCAGCGACATTCTGACCAATTCCGGCAAGATTTACACCTGCCTGAAGATCGACGAGGTCAATAACCTGGGTGCTGCCCGCATCCGGATCCGTTCCCTTATCGCCGCTATCCGCGTGCGTGAAAACAAGGGCGAATGCCGGAGCATCGTTTCCTCCGCTTATGATCGCGTGGTCTTCACCGAGGAAATGCGCAAAGAATACACCATCCTGTGTCCACAAATGTCGCCGATTCATTTCGACATTATCGAGCCTGCCTTCCGGGCTTCCGGCTACAAGCTGGAGGTACTGCCGGATTCTGACCGGGCTGCCATCGACATGGGCTTAAAATATGTCAACAACGACGCCTGCTACCCCTCTCTGGTGGTGGTAGGGCAGATTATGACTGCTGTCCTTTCCGGTAAATACGACACAAATAAGCTGGCCGTTATCATCACCCAGACCGGCGGCGGCTGCCGTGCCACCAACTACATCTCCTTCATCCGCCGGGCTCTGGCCAAGGCCGGACAGGAGCAGATTCCGGTAGTATCCCTGAACCTGAATCATCTGGAGACTAACCCGGGCTTCAAGATTACCCCGGGTCTGGCTGTAAAAGGTCTCTACGGACTGGTCTTTGGCGATATCTTCATGCGGGTCCTGTACCGGATGCGTCCTTATGAGAGAGAGGCCGGCTCTGCAGACCGTCTCCACGCCAAATGGCTGAAAATCTGTCAGGACTTCGTCTCCCAGAAGCATGTGAGCCACAAGCGCTTCGTCCAGATTTGCCGCGGCATCATCAAGGACTTCGACCGCCTGCCCATCCATGAGGATCTGAAGAAGCCCCGGGTCGGCGTGGTTGGCGAGATTCTGGTGAAGTTCTCACCCTCTGCCAATAACCATCTGGTGGAGCTTCTGGAGCATGAGGGAGCGGAAGCTGTGGTTCCGGATCTGATGGACTTCCTGCTGTACTGCTTTAAGAACAGCGAGTTCAAGGCGGACCACCTGGGCAAAAAGCGCTCCGGCGCGCGGGTAGCCCGGGCCGGTATCCAGGCCATGGAATGGCTTCGGAAGCCCGCCGCCAAGGCCTTTACAGAGAGCGTCCACTTTAACGCGCCCGGCAACATCGACGAAATGGCCGATATGGCCTCCGACATTGTATCCGTGGGCAATCAGACCGGCGAGGGCTGGTTCCTGACCGCGGAAATGCTGGAACTGATTCACGAAAACGTGCCGAACATCGTCTGCACCCAGCCCTTCGGCTGTCTGCCGAACCACGTGGTCGGCAAGGGCGTTATCAAAGAGCTGCGCCGCCGCTACCCCACCTCCAATGTGGTAGCCATTGACTACGATCCCGGCGCCAGCGAGGTCAATCAGCTGAACCGGTTAAAGCTGATGCTGTCTACGGCCAATAAGCATCTGAAAGCTGAACAAAATAGTTCTCCGAATTGAAATTGAAACACCCGTAAGGACTCTGTAGTAATAAGGGTTCTTGCGGGTGTTTTTTTATAAACCAAAACCGTGTACCTTTTATGATATAGATACACGGTTTTGATATTTTTATATTCTTTTATTTTTTCTGACTCCTATCAGACCGTTTTCTGTTCTCCCTCTTTCTCCCCGGTTCTACTAAATAGAAGCAGACACAGCGGCACAAAAATCACGCTGTCAAAATGGAAGAACCGATAGGTCGGGCCGCACAGCAGCAGCATGGTTCCATAGCTGTAAGCCAGGATCGGCAGGGTCAGCGTCATGGCTTTCCAACCCTTGCCCTTCCGTATGAAGACAAACAGCGTACATAGAATCAGAATCAACAGGTGCGTGCCATTGTAGGAAAACAGGTAATCTACGGGACTGTTCAGCACCCACTCGTCGAAGTCATTGAGGGCTGTCCGCATGCCTTCCCGGTTCTTCACATAGCTGAAATTCCAGTCATTTTCCCGGATCTGATACTCCAGATCTGCATGCCACTCTTCTGTTCCCCGAATATCCCAGACCATCCGTGTGACCTCGTAGAACGCCTGCAGGGACAGACCCGGCGCATTCTTTATGGTCTCCGCCGTAAATTTCAGGAATTCTGCCGGATCAGTCTCCTTGATAACCGTATTTGCATTGGTTACAAACTTAAAGGAATTATAATTGCCCATCTCGTAGATCTTCCAGCGCTTCTCCGGTCCAATCTTGGCGAAAAACTCCGCCGCCTCCGGGCTTAAGCTCTCCGGCGCCATCTCATGGACATTGCAGAGAATCGTCATGGGCACACCTACCGTCTCCACATAGGTCTGGTCCGGACGGCTGGCCCCCACCAGTTCGTAGATGGGATGCTCGATGATCCACATGCCCGCCAGCATCAGCACCAGGGAAACGGCTGCTTCCCTGCGAAGCTCCCTGAAGAACAAGAGCATCAGAATCAGCAGTGGAATCGTATACAGGATGCCATTGTGGCGCACCAGGGAAATGGAAATCAGCACCAGAATAAATACTGCCAGATTCCTTTTTTTCTTAAGCCACTGTCCATTCGTCTTCCAAATGTTGACAAGATATACGGTAAACAGCACCATGAACACCGTCAGCGCGCTGTCCTTCCACATAAAAAGCAGAATCCGGTGGGTCTGCGGATTGGCCGCCAGGAAAAACTCTGTGAGCACCAATGCCCATACCGGAAAACGCCATTTTGCCATGGTGTATACAAGGTAACCGCAGACCAGGCTGTATAAAAGCAACTGCATGAAAACTGCGAAGCCGTAATGGTTCACTATCTTCGAAAACAGCGCGATAATCAGTGTATGGAACACCGGATGCCAGGTGTCGTACTGGTGGTTCTGTATCTGCCACCATTGATCCAGATTATCCCAGTCAAAGGAGCCCGGGAAATAAGCGTAGAAATACACCATCATCCAGATAAAGACTGCACCAAAGCCCAGCACCGCCCAAAAAATCAGACGCCGCCGTTCTTTCTTCGAATCCGTACAGGGGCTGGTCTCCGATAAAATCATACCGGAGCATCGGTACACACCCCACTGCAATCCCAGATACACCGGAATCAGCATCACCAATGCAGCCAGAAGCTTTACCTTCCAGTATTTCGTATCCATCGGCACAGCCGCCATCATCTGTGGAATCAGCCACAGCCAAAATATAAGATAGCAGGTCACCAGTCCTGTCAGAAGCTCGAGCATCACCCGCGTGCCCTTCTTCTGTTCTGCATACCAGGCTCTGGCCAGTTTTATCTGCCTACACATTTTCAATCTGCCAGTCTATGGGCTCCAGCCCATTTTTTACAAGGAATTCATTGGTCTGGCTGAAGGGACGGCTTCCGAAAAATCCCCTATATGCAGACAGAGGACTCGGATGGGGCGCCTTCAGAATCAGATGCTTCGGGTTGTTCAGCATCTGAGCCTTTTTCTGGGCCGGACTACCCCAGAGAATGAATACAATCGGGCGATCCTGCTCATTTAAGATACGGATGGCCGCGTCGGTGAACTGTTCCCAGCCCATGCCCCGATGGGAATTGGCCTGATGAGCCCGAACGGTCAGCACCGTGTTCAGCATCAGCACGCCCTGCTTCGCCCATTTGGTCAGATAGCCGTTGTTCGGGATATAGCAGCCCAGATCGTCATGCAGCTCCTGATAAATATTCACCAGTGAAGGCGGAATGTCCACATCCGGCTTCACGGAAAAACAGAGCCCGTGGGCCTGGCCATCATTGTGGTAGGGATCCTGTCCCAGAATGACCACCTTTACCTCGTGAAGCGGCGTCAGATGAAAGGCATTGAAAATATCGTCCGCTGGCGGGAAAATCTGCCGGGTCGCATACTCATTTTTCACGAACTTGAAAAGCTCCGCGTAATAGGGCTTGCTAAATTCCGGTTTCAGCGGCGCAAGCCAATCGTTTTGAATCATTGACATGATAGTTTTGTCTCCTGTAAAAATCTATATATTAAATCAAAAATCACTTTTATAGTCGAACGGATACATCACGTCCACGCAGATATTCCTTCAGCGCCCGGATCTCCAGCTCTTTATAATGGAACAGGGAAGCTGCCAACACCGCGTCCGCCTTGCCTTCCGTCAGCGCGTCGTAGAAATGCTCCTTCGTTCCCGCGCCGCCGGACGCGATGACCGGAATGGACACATTTTCCGCAATGGTGCGGGTCAGTTCCAGATCGTATCCCGCCTTGGTGCCGTCACAGTCCATGCTGGTCAACAGAATCTCACCTGCGCCAAGCCTGTCAGCCTTCATGGCCCACTCTACCGCGTCGATACCCATATCCACACGGCCACCGTTTTTATAGATATTCCATCCACTGCCGTCAGCCCGCTTCTTCGCGTCAATGGCAACCACCACGCACTGACTGCCAAACTTGTCCGCTGCCTCGCTGATAAGCTCCGGCCGCATGATGGCCGCGCTGTTCACGGAGATTTTATCTGCACCCTCCCGCAGCAGCGCCTTGAAGTCGTCCACAGTACGGATACCGCCGCCTACCGTAAAAGGAATAAACACTTTCTCAGCCACCCGGCGTACCATCTCCACAACCGTATTTCTTGCGTCAGAGGAGGCTGTGATATCCAGAAATACCAGCTCGTCCGCTCCCGCCGCGTCATAGGCTGCCGCGATCTCCACCGGGTCGCCCGCGTCCCTTAAGTTTACGAAATTAACGCCCTTCACCACGCGTCCCGCGTGTACGTCCAGGCAGGGAATAATTCGTTTTGTAAACATGTCTAACCCTCCAGCTTCGCGAAATTTTCCAGTATCCTAAGCCCCACCCGGCTGCTCTTCTCAGGATGGAACTGGCAGGCAAACACATTGCCCTGCTCCACGGAGGCATCGATGGTCACGCCGTACTCCGTGGTGGCCTTTACGATCTGTGGATTCTCCGCCTTCAGATAATAGGAATGGACAAAATACACATAGGATCCCTCGGGCAAATCCCGGAACAGCCGGCCTTCATTCTGCAGATGCAGGGAATTCCATCCGATATGAGGTACTTTTAAGCCTTCTTTATCCGGAATTCGTAATATCTCGCCCTTCAGGATTCCAAGTCCTTCCACACCGGGTGCTTCGTCGCTTCGCTCAAACAAAAGCTGCAGACCAAGACAGATACCAAGAAAGGGCTTTCCCCTCTCTGCCAGCTCGTGAATCACCGGAACCAGTCCATAGCTTTTCAGCTTTTCCATGGCATCCCCGAAATTGCCGACGCCCGGAAGAATTACTTTATCCGCGCGAAGCAATGCTTCTCTCTCACGGGTTATCAGCACCTCTTCCCCCAGGGAAAGGAGCGCCTTTTCCACGCTCTTTAAATTGCCCGCGTCATAATCGATTATCGCTATCATTGATTGTCATCTCCTATCGTTGCTACTGTTTCCGTAATTAAGGTGTATTTTTAAGCTATTCTTCATTTCACTTCATTCTTTTTTATAGCCTTTTATTACATCTCATTCCTGCATATAATTCGTAAATATTTCGTATGCAAAGTTTCTTACGAATTAGCTTCTATCCTGTCTGCCACCCTGTTGATTTCAATCAACTGCTGTTCACTGGGCCTGGCATCCACATAGCAATTCATTGTCGTATTAATGTTTCCATGTCCCAAAATATACTGCAATGTTTTAGGCGGAAGCCCTTGCATATTTGTCGCAAAGGTATGTCTGCAAATATGAGGTTCAAACTTACGGATCGGCGCATCCGGGTTCACTGCATTAAATCTTTTGATACAATTTTGCAGGTACTCCTCGACATGACTTCTCACTATCGTTTTCCGGCTGCGTGTCGCCAAAAACACAAAGCCCTCGTATGCAGTACCCTCTTCATCATAACACACAGGTTCCATATCACCTTTCAAATATCTGTTGTTCAACACATTTCTAAAACTCCGATATACTCCCTCCGTCATAGGGATATATCGTATGCCATTCGATGTTTTAGGCTTATCGACCTTATGTCTGTGATTGAAACACTGTAATTGTTTTTCAACCCTTATCAACCGATTTTCCAAATCTATATCATCCATCGTCAAACCACATAGTTCTGAAACTCTCAGCCCTGCCCAAAACAGAATATACAACATATCATAACAATGCCTGCAATGCCCGTCTCTCGAACAAAATTCCAGGAAACGATTCATTTCTGTTATTGTCAGGGCTTCCATCTTTTTACTGTCACTTCTGTCTGTGGTGATTCTTCGAAAAGGATTTTTTGCAATGTAATCATAATCCAGTGCGTATTCAAATGAACGCTTAATTAAACTAATATCCTTTTGTATGGACGACCCACGGTATTTCTTTTTCATATCCGTCAGCCATGCTTCGCAATGCTCCGGTTTAATCTTACCAATCTCCATATAGCCCAATCGGTATTGCTTTAATATATTGACTGTGACATTATAGCCTGTTTTTGTGTTATCTTTCAACTTTTTCCGGTTGTATAAGCTCTCTAAATATTTTTCCACAACTTCCAACAATGTAAGCTTCGCACCGTCAATATCAATATTACAATCCAGTTGTGCCTTTAACTCTTCCTCCTTTTCCCGTAAGCTCTTTCCAGCTTTTTTGCCTTTCGGCACCTGATCTGTCTTTTCAAGCCTGTAGGAACTTATTACACGCTTTTTTCCTATCGCATCCTTATATCGATACTCATATCTCTTCGTCTTAGGATTGTAATATTCATTCTCGCGCAATGTCTTTCTTGCAGGTTTATTCTTTTCGCATGTTTTCTTATTTGCCATATTCTCAGCCCTCCGTAAAAAGCGCCTCGAATGTGTACCGTTAAATAATATCACACTTGAGACGCCTTGTCGACTTCTATATCTGCTCGACTTCATCAATAAATTTTTCAAAAGGCTGCCGTTTAATCCGAATAATCCTGCCAATCATCAAATGATATCTACAATCATAATCCTCTCTTACTATTTCTCTTAAACGATGCTGGCCGATACCAAATAAAGCTGCCGCTTCCTTTATGGATAATAATTTCTTTTCATTCATAATCCGTTTCCTCCTATGACTTTGTATAAGTCCGGTATATGAAATCTTGGCTTTCATAATACCCTCTCATTTAGTAGCCGGTGAGAAACAGTGTTTTATAGCCTTGTATTTGATTTTCTATAGACGACTTTAACTGTGGCTCACATAGAATCACTACACTGGCCGACTGAATGTTAAACCCTGTACCATCTGCGATAATCTGTTCCACCATGACTTGACCTGCAGGCGCTTTATCAAACTCGTCGATGATTTCCTGACGTCTTGCCGGAGTAATAGAGCTATTAATAGGTTTGTATAATCTATTTCCATGATGTATAGATCAATTGTCTTTTATTGAATGCTTCTTTTCCTCCTTCCATAATATCAACAATTTGCTGATGTGTAGATTTCAAATCAATATTTCCCTGTGATATATCAATTTTGGTATCTTGATAATCAACCACAAAAATTCTTTCAGCATCACCTAAAACTGGAATGTTAGCATTATGCGTAGCAAAAATAAATTGAATTTCTTGCTTCTTTTTCGTAATTGCCGTAATTACTTCATCGTAAATAATTTTATTATCCAAATCATCTTCTGGCTGATCTATAAGAATAGACCCAAAATCAGAGCGTGGCAACTGGAAAGAAACGCTCCCAGAAATCGCCCATGAAATCAATATCGTTAATCTTACCAGCGACAAGGACAATGCAGGACTTCTTGACCCGTTTGTGATTATGAAGAATGTGAAAGACGCTGAAAGTCTGGCAATCGACATCTTGACATTCCTTACGGGTATTTCCTCTAGGGACGGCGAAAAATTCCCCGTACTTCGTAAGGCGGTACGTTCCGTTACTCAGAGCGACAGTCGGGGCTTGCTCCATGTGATAGACGAGCTACGCCGTGAAGATACACCAGTATCAAGAAATATCGCAGACCATATCGACAGTTTCACGGACTATGATTTTGCACATCTGCTGTTTTCGGACGGAACGGTGGAAAATGCTATTAGTCTGGATAACCAGCTTAATATCATTCAAGTAGCCGACCTTGTGTTGCCAGATAAAGATACCACTTTTGAGGAATACACGACCATTGAATTATTATCGGTGTCTATGCTGATTGTGATTAGTACCTTTGCCCTTGATTTTATCCATTCGGACAGAAGTATTTTTAAGATTGTAGATTTGGACGAAGCATGGGCGTTCTTAAATGTGGCACAAGGCGAAACCTTATCAAATAAGCTGGTTCGTGCTGGACGAGCTATGCAGGCAGGCGTTTATTTTGTTACACAATCTTCTGGCGACGTGTCAAAAGAAAGTCTGAAAAACAATATCGGCTTAAAATTCGCATTTAGAAGTACCGACATCAACGAGATAAAGCAGACCTTAGAATTTTTCGGTATCGACAAAGAGGACGAAAACAACCAGAAACGCTTGCGAGATTTAGAGAACGGACAATGTTTATTGCAGGACTTATATGGGCGTGTCGGCGTAGTGCAGATACACCCCGTCTTTGAAGAACTCTTACACGCCTTTGATACCAGACCGCCCGTACAGAGAAATGAGGTGGAGTGATGAAAGAAAGGATAAAAAGTGCGTTCACAAAAAAGAAGATACTCCACTTTCTCAAAATGGCTCTGTTCGTCGCGGCACTTTCCCTTATCCTGCTTTCACTTCTGGGGACGGTGGCTCATGCGACGGGGCTTGTGGACGATACGATAAACACTGAAAATCTTTACTCCATATATCCGCTTTCCAACTACCAGCTTGATTTTTATGTAGATAATAGCTGGGCGTGGTTGCCGTGGAACTGGCTGGACGGTATCGGAAAATCGGTGCAGTATGGGCTTTACTGTATTACCAACTTTGTCTGGACGATAAGTCTTTACTTATCTAACGCAACGGGCTATGTGGTGCAGGAAGCCTATAAACTTGATTTTATTAACGATATGGCAGATAGTATCGGACAAAGCATACAGACCCTTGCAGGCGTTACCGCAAGCGGTTTTTCTTCCACGGGCTTCTATGTTGGTTTCCTGCTTCTCATTATCTTAGTGGTGGGACTATATGTTGCCTATCACGGCTCATTCCATGACGGAAAGGAGCTTTACACTATGTCAAAAATGAAAAGACAAGACAGTAAAGGACGCAATTTGCGTCTTGGAGAGAGCCAGAGAAAAGACGGAAGATACGTTTATAAATATACCGATATATTCGGGAAGCCACAGTTTGTATATGCTTGGAAACTTGTACCCACAGACAAAACACCTGCTGGAAAACGTGATGATATATCGTTGAGGGAAAAAGAAAAGCAGATAAAAAAAGACCTTGACGACGGTATCGACACAGTGGGTGGTAAAATGACAGTCTGCCAGCTTTACGAAAAGAAGAACAATCAAAGAAAGAACATCAAGAGAAACACAAAAATAGGACGACAGTATCTTATGAACGCACTGGAAAATGACCCATTGGGTATGAGGGCGATTGATACGGTCAAGCAGTCCGACGCTAAAGAATGGGCTATCAGAATGGATGACAAAGGTTATTCCTACAAAACGATAGATAACTATAAGCGTTCCTTAAAGGCTTCATTCTATATGGCGATACAAGACGACTGTATCAGAAAAAATCCTTTCAATTTCAAGTTGAGTGATGTTCTGGAAGATGATACGGAAGCAAAGGTTATCCTAACACCAGAGCAGGAAGAAAAACTCCTTGCCTTTATGGAAACAGATAATGTCTACAGCAAGTATCGTGATGAAGTTATTCTTCTGCTGGAAACGGGACTTCGTATCTCTGAATTATGCGGACTGACAACACACATTGATATGCTTAACCGTGTGATTAACATAGACCACCAGCTATTGCGTGATACAGAGGTGGGTTACTATATTTCCACACCTAAGACAAAAAACGGGAAGCGTGAGCTTCCATTGACAGAAAGAGCATATCAGGCACTTGAACGAATTTTAAAGAACCGAGGAAAAGCACAACCGCTTGTTGTTGACGGTTACAGCAACTTCTTGTTCTTGAACCGTGAGGGATTGCCAAAGGTCGCAGGAAATTATGAAAGTATGGTGCGTGGGCTGATTAAGAAGTACAACAAGACGCATAAGGACAAGTTGCCAAACATCACACCCCATTCATTCAGACATACTTACTGTACGAACATGGCAAATAAGGGAATGAACCCTAACACCCTGCAATACATCATGGGGCACGCAAACATAACCATGACATTAGGGTATTATGCTCACGGTACTTTCCAGTCTGCAAAGGCTGAATTAGAAAGGCTGGCTTCTTAATATCGAAAATGTATCTTACTACTTATTTACTACTTTTGGTTGCATTTTCATGCTGGTAAATGCCATCTTATGCGAGGTATCTTCCAAAAGGAAAATGCCAATAAAGCCCGAAAATATGGGATATATCGGCATTTACCAACTTATGAAAAGATAATCAGAAATTTAGTAAGTTTTTTGCATAAAAAATGGTATTTTTACCAAACTTATGGTATTATTTATTTCACAAAATAATTACCGGAAAAGAGGCTTTGTTTTGGAAGTTAAACTCTACGAATATATTGAAAAAAAGAAATTGGAAAAGCTCCTGGAATGTCTTTACTCCTGCCTGGAGCTTCCTCTGCAGGCATTAAACGAAAACGGGCAGACACTCTGCGGCTTCGGCATCTCCACGCCCTTTTGCGACTGTTTTAAAAAGCTGCTTTCTGTCTATTCCACTCCCAAGGACTCCTGTCGGGAGCTCCACGCGGATGCGGCTCTGCGCGCTCTAAAATCTCAGAAGCCCTATATTTTTTCCTGTCATGCCAATCTGAATCATCTGGTCTATCCCTTATACCATGATTCCGAGGCTCTAGGCTGTATTCTCATCGGCCCCTTTCTGACTGCGCCTGCGGATACCGATATGCTCAGCGATATCGGAGAACGATACGCGCTTCCCTCCAAACCACTGTTGGAGCTTTGTGCGTACACCTCCAGCATTTCTCTGGTTTCGCCGGAAAAAGCAGAACAGATCAGCTGGCTTCTGTCCTATATGCTTCCTCCGCTGTTCTCGGCAAAGTCAGATTCCTGCTCCTTCTGCACCACATCCTGCTCATCCTGTTCCAAAAAGCAGAGTGCCGCCAGAGAAGGCGGTAATTACCGCAACGAACAGGAACTGATGACCGCTGCCATCGCTTATATCTCCGAGCATTATGACCAGCCTCTTACCCTGAAGGAAACCGCTGATCATGTAAAACTGAATCCTTCTTATTTTTCTGCACTGTTTAAGCAATGCTCCGGTTCTACTTTTAAGGAATTTCTGAATTATACACGAATTGAGGAAAGTAAGAAATATCTGATCAATACAAATTATTCCATTATTGATATTGCCATCGCCACCGGCTTCGAGGATCAGAGTTACTTTACTAAAGTATTTAAAAAATATACCGGCATGACGCCGCGGCAGTATCGAAACTGATATCCATTTCCGGAAAGAATACAGAGAACACAAAAAACGCTGTACGAACATTTCGTACAGCGTTCTCTTTGTACCTTCAAAACTATATACTGCATATCTCTTTAGACATTTTCTATCCTATGACGCTTCGTGTATTCCTACACTCTTGGTCAAGCCCTCGACCTATTAGTAACAGTCAGCTCCATGCATTACTGCACTTCCACCTCTGCCCTAT